>JAUXWU010000163.1 GCA_030680085.1 Rhodocyclaceae bacterium
TGGGGGGTCTCTTGGCATCGAAACCAGAGACTCCCCCAAAGGGTCCGTTTGTTCAAGTTCCCCGAGGGGGATCACCCCTCTTCCATCACGCTGCGTGACCAAATACGCGGCAAATGCCATCGAGATTGTTGACCGTGCTCAGTTGCACGCCCAACAGCAATCGGTTCGATTCATTGCGGAGGGTTGAGGAACATGCGTTATCCAACGATGACGGCGGGCGACGCCAACACATATTTGCTCGCGAAACGCAGTGGAGTGACGATGGACGCGGAGTCTATGGTGCGCGTGCTTGGTTCTGGAGGAGAATTGAACCAGTCGTTCATTGCTCCATTGCGTGCTGCGCTCGGCAACCTTTGCGGCAGTTGGCCCGATGGCCTCAAGTCCAAGACCGATCCGGCGGCCAACACGTTCGAAGCCAAAGCATCGCGTCTGGTCCATGAGGCGATCCCCGCAGGTTCAGAAATGCTTGCCGATCCCGACTTCTGGATTTGGTTGGCCGTTGTCCACTTTCCAGAAGTGGTCGAGTGGCGATACCGATATCGCAATCGCAAGACCGAAACTCCCGCCCAGATCGACAACTACGGCGTCGGCTCCAAGTCCGACAACCTCATGTATCGGCTTTGGCTACGCGCGGAACTCGTGCTCGACGCGCAGGCCGAAGACCGCTATCATCTGGCCGACGCTGGGCAGATCGACTTCTACCGAAGCCATCTGTTTCGGCAAGGCTACGCGAACGCGCGGAATTTCGCGCGAGCGTTGCTGCGGTTTCAATATCCCAATGTGGACCTTGCCGAGCCACGCCTCAAGACGATCGAGATTCGCGATTTGGTTAAGCGGTTGCGTCGGATGCGGTCCAATCTTTTTCTTGAAATCCTCCCTGAGGATGAATGCCGTGCCGTCATTGAAACGGAGGCGGCTGTCGTGTTGGCTACTTGAATGAACAGTGAATCGCTGGAGACCTACACTTTTGATGGAGACCGTGTCGTCCGGACGTTGAGAGTCGGCTCCCAAGCGTGGCGCTCTTCGGTGGACAACCACGCCGAAACATCGTTACCCGCCGACTCGGCATGGTGGCAAAGCTTCCTGCGGGGCGGCAAGGTCTATCTTGATGAGCAAGGTGGAAAGGCGCGCGCTCTCCGGTCGGTTGACGCCTTCTGCGGATGCGGAGGGCTGACGCTTGGGGCGACCCAAGCGGCGATCGCGACGGGCCACCGTTTGGAGTCGGTTGCCGCCATTGACGTGGATGCAGACGGGCTTGCGCTGCACAAGGCCAACTTCGGCACGAAGCACATCCTGCACACCAACGCGTCGAGCTTGGTGGATTGGCACGTCAGCGGAGAAGGGACCGCCTCGTGTTTTGCATACGAGCCAGAGATTCTCGACATGCAGTTGGCCGGGGAGGTGGGGAAGATAGATTTACTTCTCGCAGGGCCGCCCTGCCAGGGACATTCGAATCTTAACAACAAGACCCGCCGCGAAGACCCTCGCAACTTGCTGTATGTGACAGCCGTTGCCCTTGGTGTTGGCCTTCGGGCCAGGGCAATTGTTTTGGAGAATGTGCCTGAGGTCGTCAGCGATAAGAGCGATGTGGTCACCACGGCCAAGGCGCTCCTGCGCGCCGCCGGCTATGAGTGGATCGATAGTGGCGTGCTCGCCGCCGACCACCTCGGAGGGGCGCAAACCCGCAAGCGCTATTTCCTGATTGCCACCAAGATTGGGGCCGGGAATGACGCCTTGACGATCAAGGGTGTGGCCAGGGGCTTGAAGCACAGCGCCCGCTCATTGGAATGGGCGATCGGAGACTTGCTCAGCGACGTTTCAGATACGACGAAGACGGGCATCATGGATACGGTGCCAGTGCTTTCCGCAGAGAACTTGACGCGTATCGATCACCTGTTCGACCACGACCTTTACGACCTACCCGACGCGGTTCGGCCTGACTGCCACAAGAATGGGCACACCTACCCTTCAGTCTATGGCCGTCTTTGGTGGGACAAGCCGGCTCAAACGATCACTACGGGCTTCCTGACTCCTGGTCGAGGCCGATACATTCATCCGATCTGCCCTAGGGTCATCTCGCCGCACGAGGCCGCCCGCATCCAGTCGTTCCCCGACACCTACAAGTTCGTTGTTGACGAGGCTGCACCGCCGAGCCGGACCGGGTTGCAAAAGTGGATCGGCGATGCAGTCCCGCCACTGCTGGGCTATGCGGCGACGTTGCCGTTGATGGTGCGCATCTAGCTCTACCCGTGGATACGCTGTCGCCCGAGCGTCGATCTGCCCTGATGAAGAGAGTGAAGCGGGCAGGCACCAAAGCTGAGGTGACACTACGCAAGGAGCTTCACCGTAGAGGCTTTCGGTACGTGATCGGCGATCGACGCTTACCTGGCACGCCTGATTTGGTCTTCCCGAAATACCTGGCCGCCATTTTCGTGCATGGCTGCTTCTGGCATGGTCACGATTGCAGGCAGGGGCGTGTGCCGACCTCAAACGTGAGGTATTGGGTACCCAAGCTGGCAGCCAATCGCGAGCGCGATGCCCGCAAGGAGCAAGGGTTGCTTGATCTCGGCTGGCGTGTCTTGATCGTTTGGGAATGCCAACTCAAAGACGCCGACCACGGCTGCGTCATAGATGCGGTGGATCGATGGCTCAGAGCGAACTGAAGCAGAGCGTGAACAAGTGCTTGTAGGGCTGGTAGGGGATCGTCTTCCCGGACCGCACAAGGCTAGCCCGGATATTTCATAAGCTGAAGCCAGGCTCTGCCAAGACTACGGGGCGGCGATTTCCAGATCTTTGCAAATCTTGCGAGCCAGAAAGTCGTTGATCTCGCGGTGACGCGGCACGGTGCTTGCCTTGCCGGTCGCGCGGTTCACATAGACGGAGTGACTGCCGCCTTCACGCAGCAATTGGCAGCCGTGCCGTTCGAGATACCGAATCAGATCGAGCCGCTTCATGCGGCAATATAGTTCAACGATTCCCGAATGATTTGCTTGCCGACCAGCGACTCTTCCGCTAGCGCGCGATTGGCCTCAAGCACGAGTTGAACCGCCTCGGCAAGATTGCGGCGCGTTTCGTCAAGCGTGATGCCCTGCGTATTGGCCCCGGGAATTTCCTCGACGAATGCGATATAGCCTTCCGGGACTTGTTCGTAAACCGCGGTGAATTGCATGTCGGCTCCTTTGCGCCTTGCATTGCGCTCGATACGATGGCTGTCGAGTATATCCCGCCGTCCCGCCAGCGCCGACTTTCGCTCTACCCCCGCCGCCAGGTAGTACCGCCCGGCCCATCTTCCAGCACGATGCCGGCGGCCTTGAGTTCTGCGCGGATGCGGTCGGCTTCGGCAAAATTCTTCGCTTTTTTCGCCGTGTTGCGAGCGCCGACTTTTGCGTCAATGTCCTCGGTGCTCATGCCGTCGGCTGCCGCCGGGCCGGCTTGTAAAAACGTCACCGGGTCGCGTTGCAACAGGCCCAGCACTTCGCCCAGCCCCTTGAGTTGCACCGCGAGCTTGGGGTCTTTGTTGCGGTTAAGTTCGTTGGCGATGTCGAACAGCACGGCGACGGCTTCGGGGGTGGCGAAGTCGTCGTCCATCGCGGCGCGAAAGCGGCGGGCGTGGCTTTCGTCCCAATCGAGCGCTGACTGGACATCAAAACCCTTCAGCGCCGTGTAAAGCCGCGTCAGGCCGGCGCGGGCGTCGTCGAGGTGGGCGTCGGAGTAGTTGAGCGGGCTGCGGTAGTGGGCGCGCAGGATGAAGAAGCGCACGACTTCGGCGTCGTATTGCTTGAGGATGTCGCGGATGGTGAAGAAGTTGCCGAGCGACTTCGACATTTTTTCATCATCGACGCGCACAAAGCCATTGTGCATCCAGTAATTCACGAAGGTATGGTTCTCATTGCAGCCCATGGCGCCTTCGGACTGGGCGATTTCGTTTTCGTGATGGGGAAACTGCAAGTCCTGGCCGCCGCCGTGGATGTCGAAATGCGGGCCGAGCAGTTGCGAGCTCATTGCCGAGCATTCGATGTGCCAGCCGGGGCGGCCCGTGCCCCAGTTCGATGGCCACTTCACTTCATCCGATTCTTCGGCCTTGGCGTGCTTCCAGAGCACGAAGTCGAGCGGGTCTTGCTTGCCGACCATGACATCGACGCGCTCGCCGGCGCGCAGGTCTTCGAGCGACTTGCCGGAGAGTTTGCCGTAGCCGGCGAATTTGCGCACCGAATAGCAGACGTCGTGGTTTTCGGCGACATAGGCGTAGCCGTTTTTTTCCAGGGCGCCGATGATGTCGAGCATCTGCGGCACGTATTCGGTGGCGCGCGGTTCGTGGTCGGGCGACTGTACGCCCAGCGCGGCGGCATCTGCGCGCATCGCGGCGATGAAGCGGTCGGTCAGCGCGCGCACCGTTTCACCGTTTTCGGCGGCGCGTTTGATGATTTTGTCGTCGATATCGGTGATGTTGCGCACATAAGTCACCGCGAGGCCGCTGGCCTTGAGCCAGCGCACCACCATGTCGAACACCACCATCACCCGGCCGTGGCCGAG
>JAUXWU010000165.1 GCA_030680085.1 Rhodocyclaceae bacterium
AGGTGGGGGAAATGTGCCAGAATGCAAGCCGTAAAACCGCTTGGACACTGAAAGATTATGGCACAAGACCCCAATGCTCTCGTCTGGCTCGACATGGAAATGACCGGGCTCGACCCCGACCGCGACCGCATCATCGAACTGGCGATGGTGATCACCAATTCCCAGCTCGAAGTGATCGCCGAAAGCGTGGTGTGGACGGTGCATCAGTCCGACAGCGTGCTCGCCGCGATGGACGACTGGAACAAGAAGACCCATGGCAAGACGGGGCTGATCGACAAGGTGAAAGCCTCGGCGCTCGCCGAGGCCGAGGTCGAGGCGCAGGCGCTCGACTTTCTCAAGCGTCATGTGCCGACGGGCAAGTCGCCGCTGTGCGGCAATTCGATCTGGCAGGATCGGCGCTTCATGGCGCGTTACATGCCGAAGTTCGAGGCCTATTTTCACTACCGCAACCTCGACGTGTCGACGCTGAAGGAACTCTGCAAGCGCTGGGTGCCGACGATTTACAAGGGCGTCAAGAAGAGCGGCAAGCACGAGGCGCTCGCCGATATTTACGAGTCCATCGACGAACTCAAGCATTACCGCGCGAATTTCCTGAAAGTTTAACGAGGCAGGGCGTGTGCTCATGAAGCCCCGGCTGGTGCTGTTGATGGTCGCGATCATTCTGCTCATGGCGGCACCCTTGCTGTCGACGGGCTGGTTGCTGTGGTCAGACCTGTCTGCCGAAGATCGACTGGTCATGGCCGGGATGGTCGAGCCGCGGATTGCGCTGGCGGGTTTTGTGCTGATCGTGGCCGGTTTTGTCGGCGCCGCCCTGGCGCGCTCGCTGTGGCGCGCCTACCCGGGCGAAGCCTTGAAGTTGGGCGAAGCGCTCCGGGTGATGACCGGCCCCAATCCGGCGTATCGCCCGGTGGTGGGGGAGGGGGCGCCCGAATTGCGCGCATTGGCCGAGGCGGTCGGCACCCTGGCCGATCAGCGCGATGCCGCGCGTCAGGATGTCGCCGTGCAGATCAGCCAGTCGCGCGCCACGCTGGAGGCCGAGCGGAATCGTCTGGCGGCGCTGATGGCGGATCTGCCGCTGCCGGTGATTGTCTGCAATCTGGATGGGCGCATCCTGCTCTACAACAACCGCGCCCGGCTGCAGGCGAGTGCGCTGCTGCCCGATCTGCACAGTTCAAGTACGGTGATCGGGCTGGGGCGCTCGATCTATGGGGTGTTCGACCGTGCGCTGATCTCGCATGCGCTGGATTCCCTGCAGCATCGCCTCGAACGCGCAGGCAGTCAGCCGCTGGCCAGCTTCATCACTACTACGCGCGCCGGTCAGTTGATCCGGGTGCAGATGGCGCCGGTGATTGCCGTGGCCGATATTGCGCCAGCCAGCCCGCCGCCCGGAAATGCGCCGCCGCAGCGCCATATCGGCGGTTATGTGCTCGTCCTGGAAAACATCACCCGCGCGCTGGAAAGCGGGGCGCAGTGCGATCGCACGGTGCAGGTGCTGGCGGACGATACGCGGGCCGCGCTGGCCGGCATCCGCGGCAGCTTGCAGGGCCTGCGCACGGCACCCGATGCAGACAGGATCAAGACGGCGGTGGAAGCAATCCATGACGAGTTGCAGATTCTGACGGTGCGGCTCAACCAGTCGGCGCAGGAATATGCCAATACCCTCGTGAGTCGCTGGCCGC
Source organism: Rhodocyclaceae bacterium (assembly GCA_030680085.1). Taxonomy (GTDB): domain Bacteria; phylum Pseudomonadota; class Gammaproteobacteria; order Burkholderiales; family Rhodocyclaceae; genus Sulfuricystis. The sequence continues at coordinate 1,680 of JAUXWU010000165.1, forward strand.
TCGAAGAAATGCAGGGCACCGATCTGGTGATGGCGGTGGGGCGGCGCATCGAAAGCCGGCTCGGGCTGACCGCCAAGATCGACGACGTGGCGCAGGATCTCTGGGTGAAGGTCGATAGCTACTCGTTCACCCAGGCGCTGACCTTCCTGGCCGCCAAGCTGGAAGAGAGCTTTGCCGTCAAACTGGTGCGGTTGCGTCTGATCCATGCCGGGCGCATGTTGCAACTGGAGCTGCGCTGGGCGGGCACCGCCGTATCTTCCGAGACCCTGCTGGGCTGGCAGATCGAACCGATGACGGTGGCCGGAGAGACCACGCCGCTGACCCTGCGTGACGTCACCGATCGCCATGGCGGCCAGTTGTCCTGCGGGCGCGATTCGGCGATCCAGCAATCATTTTTCCGTCTGCAGATTCCGCTTGCCGTGGCGCAGGTTTCTTCTGATGCCGCCAACCTGGTGCAGGTGGAAAGCCGTCCTGAGTTTTACGATTTCGACCTGTTCAAGCGTGTCGGCGAGGATCATGCCCACGACGACATGCCGCTCGCCGATCTCGCGTACACCGTGTTCGATACCGAAACCACGGGGCTGGAACCCGCCGGCGGCGACGAGATCATCCAGTTCGGCGCGGTGCGCATCGTCAATAGCCGCCTGCTGCGCCACGAAAATATCGACCAACTGGTCGATCCCCAGCGCCGCCTGCGGCCGGAAGGCATCAAGATCCACGGCATCACCGAGGAGATGGTGCGCGGCCAGCCGACCATCGCCAGCGTGCTGCCGCAGTTCCACGCCTTCTGCGCGGACACCGTGCTGGTGGCGCACAATGCCGCCTTCGACATGCGTTTCTTGCAACTCAAGGAAGAAAAATTGGGCATCCGCTTCAACCATCCGTTGCTCGATACCCTGTTGCTGTCGGCGGTGATTCACCCCAACCAGGAAAGCCACAAGCTCGAAGCCATCGCCGAGCGTCTCGGCATCACCATCATCGGCCGCCATACCGCGCTCGGCGATGCCATCGTCACGGCAGAGGTGTTCCTGCGCATGTTGCCCCTGCTCGCCGCAATGGGCATCCACACGCTCGGCCAGGCGCGGGCCGCGGCCGAAAAAACCTATTACGCACGCATCAAATACTGACCCTCCCATGAGCACATCCACGGCACGCCCCACCTTGCACAGCCCGCTGGCGGCGATGATTCGCAGGAAGCCGATTACCGTCACCCCCGAGAGCAGCTTGCGCGAGGCCGTGCTGCTGATGTCGGAACATCGCATCGGCTCGATCATCGTCGTCGAGCCGGAAAGCAACCGGCCGCTCGGCATCTTCACCTTGCGCGACCTGCTGCACCGCGTCGCCGCCAAGCATTACGACCTCGACCAGATGGTGATGTCGGTGATGAGCGGCTCGGGTCTCCTGGCGCTCAACTGGCGTGCCACCATCTATCAGGCGGCGCTGATGATGGCGCGGCACGGCGTGCACCACATCATCGTCGTCGATGCCACCGACAAGCTGGTCGGCCTGGTTTCGCAGGAAGATATTTACGAACTGCAAAGTGGTGGCGGCAAGGCGATTTCCGGCGCAATTCGTGGAGCGCGCGATCTGGAAGGATTGATCTCTGCCGCCGAGGATATCCGCCGTCTCGCCGAGCGCACGCTGGCCGAGGGGGGCGCCGCCGAGGCGCTCACCCAGTTGATTTCCTCGCTCAACGATCACCTGGTGGTGCGCCTGATCGAGCTGACCAAACTCGAATTTACTCTGCCGAAAGTGCCGTGGGCCTGGCTGGCCTTTGGTTCCGAGGGACGCTTCGAGCAGACGCTGTCCACCGACCAGGATAACGGCCTGGTGTTTGCCGCGCCCGCCAGTGAGGCGGAGGCGGTGCGCCAGGCCCTGCTGCCCTTTGCCGCCGAGGTGAACCGGCGTCTGGATGCCTGCGGTTTCCCGCTGTGCAAGGGCAACGTGATGGCGAGCAATCCGGAACTTTGCCTGTCGCTCGACGAATGGCACCAGCGCTATGCCAGTTGGTTGCGCTCCACCACGCCGCAGGCGCTGCTGAACGCGACGATCTACTTCGATTTCCGCCCGCTCTACGGCGATGAAGCGCTGGCCGGGGAACTCGCCGAATGGTTGCGCAAGAACATTCCGGGCGCCACGCTGTTCCTGCGTTTCATGGCCGAAAATGCCTTGCGCACCCAGCCGCCGCTGGGCTTGATCCGCGATTTCACCTTTGACGATCACAAGGATTTTCCGCGCACCATTGACCTGAAAGCCAATGGCACGCGCCTGTTCGTCGATACGGCGCGCATCCTCGCGCTGGCCAACGGCATCGGCGAAACCGGCACGCCGCAACGCCTGCGCGCTGCCGCCGAAAAAGGCAAGATCGGCCGCGATGACGTCGCCGCAATTATCGACGGCTTTTTCTTCCTGCAAAAATTGCGTCTGCGCCAGCAGCAGGAAGGCTCGCCCATGGGTCTGGTCAACCGCATCGACCCGGAAAAGCTCAACGAGTTGGACCGTTTCGTCCTCAAGGAAGCCTTCAAACAGGCCAAGAAGCTGCAAAACCGCATTCGTCTGGATTACAGGTTATGACGCGCCGTCTCGCCAGCGCCGACTTTCTCAAGGATTCTCCGTGGAACTGATATTCGCCTTTGTCGCCGGATTGCTGCTCGGGGCCGGCTTGATGTGGCTGGCGCGCGGCGCTATCGCCAATGCCTTCAGCACGCTGTCGGCCGAGGCGCTGCAGCGCAATAACCAGGCGTTTCTCGACCTGGCGAAAGGCGCACTCGAAAAACAACAGGCAACCGCCCAAGGCGAGCTGGAAAAACGTCAGCAGGCCATCGGCGAACTGGTGACCCCCATCCGTGCTTCGCTCGAAAAATTCGAGCTGCAGGTGCAGGGGGTCGAAAAGGCGCGTATCGACGCCTACGCCACGTTGTTCGAACAGGTGCGCGCGCTCGGCGATGGACAGGGGTAACTGCGTCGCGAAACCGCCAATCTGGTGCGCGCCCTGCGCGCGCCGCATGCGCGCGGTCGCTGGGGCGAACTGCAACTCAAGCGTGTCGTCGAAATGGCCGGCATGCTCGACCACTGTGATTTTTACGAACAGGCATCGGCGGATGGCGAGGACGGCAAGCTGCGCCCCGACATGATCGTGCGCCTGCCCGGCGGCAAGCAACTGGTGGTCGACGCCAAGGCGCCGCTGGCCGCCTATCTCGATGCCATCGATGCGGTAGATGATGAAACGCGCCATAAGAAATTGCTCGACCACGCCCGCCAGGTGCGCGAACACATCACCAAACTATCGCGCAAGTCGTACTGGGAACAGTTCCAGCCCGCGCCGGATTTTGTCGTGCTCTTTCTGCCCGGCGAGATGTTTTACAGCGCCGCGCTCGAAGTCGACCCGGGCTTGATCGAAAGCGGCGTCGAGCAGCGTGTCATCCTCGCCACGCCGACCACGCTGATCGCACTGCTGCGTGCGGCGGCCTATGGCTGGCAGCAGGAGGCGCTGGCCGAAAATGCCCAGAAGATTTCGCAACTGGGGAAGGAATTGTATGAGCGCCTGGGCACGCTGGCCGACCACTGGGCCGGCGTCGGCAAGCACCTCGCCGACGCCGTGACGGCCTACAACAAGGCCACCGGCTCGCTGGAGAGCCGTGTGCTGGTCACCGCGCGCCGCTTCAAGGAATTGCAGGCGGTGGCCGGCGACAAGGAGATTCGCGATCTGGCGCCGGTGGATAGCGCGCCGCGGCTACCGATTGCCGACGAGATGACCCGCCCTCCCCCAGCCCCTCCCTCGCGGGAGGGGTGACTGTTGTTTTTTCTTACGGCCGCCGCTGCGCGGCTTAACGTTGGCTGCGCCGACATTAGCCTTCGCCGCAACGGCGCGACTGCGTCGCTTGTGGTTTTGCCACCAGTCGTTATGTTCAGGGGGCTGACATCTTGCGACACTACCTGTCGCAGCATGAATCCACAATCTTCATCGTGAATTGTTTATTCGCGCTTACGCGGATCATAGGAGCTCTCATTGAAGATCAATATTGCCATTACCCAGCACTGCGGCAGAAACCCAGGGCAGCAAGATGCACTTTGGGATGGCGAGACGGTATTTCAGAAACGTGATCTGCCCGTAAGTTGTCGGTTTGTCGCAGACGACGAACGACTGGTCGTTGCCGTTGCCGACGGTGTCGCATCCAGCCCAATGGCACAAATGGCAAGCCGTGTCGTGCTCGATGCGCTGGCGTCGGAGATTTCATCTGGTGCGCTTTTCGATGTTCGAACAATCCGGCGGGTTCATGGCCGTTTATGCGATGCCTTGGCGAAAGGAAAGACCTTCGGCAGTTCAACAACGCTCGCCGCCATGGAATGTCAGGATGGCCGATGTGTCGTACTTTC
>JAUXWU010000168.1 GCA_030680085.1 Rhodocyclaceae bacterium
TCACGATCATGCGACCGTCATCGGGGTTGATGGCGAACTGCACGTTGGAGCCGCCAGTATCGACGCCGATCTCGCGCAGCACCGCGATGCTGGCGTTGCGCATGATCTGGTATTCCTTGTCGGTGAGCGTCTGCGCGGGGGCGACGGTGATCGAGTCGCCGGTGTGCACGCCCATAGGGTCGAGGTTTTCGATCGAGCAGACTATGATGCAATTGTCCTTGCAGTCACGCACCACCTCCATCTCGAATTCTTTCCAGCCGAGCAGGGACTCCTCGATCAGCAACTCGCGCGTCGGCGAAGCTTCGAGGCCGCGTTTGCAGATCTCGACTAACTCTTCCTGGTTGTAGGCGATGCCGCCGCCGGAGCCGCCCATGGTGAAGGACGGCCGGATGACGGTCGGAAAGCCGAGGGCGCCCTGTACCTGCTGCGCTTCTTCCATGCTGTGGGCGATGCCGGAACGCGCCGAGCCGAGACCGATCTTGGTCATCGCCTTCTTGAATTTCTCGCGATCCTCGGCCTTGTCGATGGCGCACCGGTTGGCGCCGATCATCTCGACGCCATACTTTTCGAGGACACCGTGTTTGGCTAAATCGAGCGCGCAGTTCAACGCCGTCTGGCCACCCATGGTTGGCAGCAAGGCGTCGGGTCGTTCCTTGGCGATGATGTTTTCCACCACCTGCCAGGTGACCGGTTCGATGTAGGTAACGTCCGCCATTTCCGGGTCGGTCATGATCGTGGCCGGATTGGAATTGACCAGGATGACCTTGTAACCCTCTTCGCGCAGCGCCTTGCAGGCCTGGGCGCCGGAATAATCGAACTCGCAGGCCTGACCGATGATGATCGGGCCGGCGCCGATGATGAGGATGCTATTGATGTCTGTGCGCTGGGGCAGATTATTTTTGCTCCATCATCTTGATGAAGCGAGCGAACAGGTAGGCCACGTCGTGCGGGCCGGGACTCGCCTCGGGGTGGCCCTGAAAGCACAGCGCCGGCCGGTCGTTCCAGGCCATGCCCTGCAGGCTGCCATCGAACAGCGACACATGCGTCACGCGGACGTTGGCCGGCAGCGTCGTCGGATCGACCGCGAAGCCGTGGTTCTGGCTGGTGATCATCACCTGGCCGGATTCAAGATCCTTGACTGGATGGTTGGCGCCGTGGTGGCCGAACTTCATCTTGAGTGTCTTGCCGCCGACGGCCAGGCCCATGAGCTGATGGCCGAGGCAGATGCCGAAGGTCGGCAATTTTTTATCGAGCAATTCGCGGATGGCGGCAATCGCGTAATCGCAGGGCTCTGGATCGCCCGGACCATTGGATAAAAACACGCCATCGGGATTCATGGCCAGCACTGCGGCGGCAGGCGTTTGCGCCGGTACCACCGTGATGCGGCAACCGCGCGCGGCCAGCATGCGCAGGATGTTGCGCTTGACGCCGAAGTCGTAGGCAACGACGTGAAAGCGGGGGGTTGGTTGCGGCAGATAACCCTTGCCGAGCTGCCATTCGCCTTCCGTCCATTCGTAAGCCTGGGGGGCGCTGACCACGCGGGCCAGGTCCATGCCGGCGAGGCCGGGGAAGGCGCCGGCGGCCTTGATGGCGCGGGCGACGTCAGTGTCGCCCAGCGTGGCGCCTGGCGCACCGCCGAGCAGGCAGCCGGCCTGCGCGCCTTTTTCGCGCAGGATGCGCGTCAGCTTGCGGGTGTCGATATCGGCGATGCCAACAACATTCTCGGCGCGCAGATAGTCGGCGAGGCTCTGGGTGGAGCGGAAATTCGAGGCGAGCAGGGGCAGGTCGCGGATCACCAGGCCGGCGGCGTAGATGCGGTCGGCTTCGCAATCTTGCGCGTTGACGCCGGTGTTGCCGATGTGCGGATAGGTGAGGGTGACGATCTGCCGGGTGTAGGAGGGATCGGTGAGGATTTCCTGGTAACCGGTCATGGCGGTGTTGAACACCACCTCGCCGACGCTGGCGCCCGTGGCTCCGATACTCTTACCGCGAAATATCGTTCCGTCAGCGAGGGCAAGCAGGGCGGGCGAAAAGGCTGACGGGTCTGGCAAAATCGAGCTCCTGAGCGGTTATTTTCGTGCCGCCGACGGCCGAGAATCAGGACGTCAGCCAAACCGCGCCATTGTAGCCGATTAGCGCAGTCCGAGCACGTCCTGCATGTCGAAAAGCCCACTGGTTTTGCCTTGCAGGAAGCGCGCGGCGCGCAGGGACCCCAGCGCATAGGGCATGCGGCTGGCCGCCTTGTGGGTAATCTCGATACGCTCGCCGGTACCGGCGAACAGCACCGTATGGTCGCCAACGATGTCGCCGCCACGCACCGTGGCAAAGCCGATCTGTGTCGCCGGTCGTGCGCCCGTGTGGCCTTCGCGGCCATAGACGGCGCATTCGGCCAGGTCGCGGCCCAGCGCGGCCGCCACCACTTCGCCCATGCGCAGTGCGGTGCCCGAGGGCGCGTCGATCTTGTGGCGGTGATGCGCCTCGTTGATTTCCACGTCATAGTCTGCGTTGAGAATGCGCGCGGCAATGTCGAGCAACTTGAACACCGCGTTCACGCCCACCGCCATGTTCGGCGCGAACACGATGGGGATATCTCGGGCGACCACTTCGATCTGCTGTTTCTGCTCGGCGGTGAAGCCGGTTGTGCCGATCACCGCAGAGACGCCCAGGCGCCGGCAGATTTCCAGATGCTGCAGGGTGCCCTCGGGGCGGGTGAAGTCGATCAGGCAGTCGGTGTCGGCCAGTGCGGCCTCCACATCGTCACCGATGTCGAAGGTGGCGGCAAGAAAGGCATCGGGTGCCGCAAGGACGGCTTCGACCAGCGTCTTGCCCATGCGGCCGTTTGCGCCGGCAATGGCACAACGGATGCTGGTCATTTCTTTGGTTCGGCGGGCACGTCGATGACCCGCGCGGCGGGCGCGGGCGCTGCGGTCGTACCGGTTTCGGCGACAACATCGCCGCCGACCCTCACCAGCTTGCCGTCATCGAAGAACACCACCAGCCGGCGCGATTGCGCTTCACCCCGTCCCGGCTGAAAGCGATAGACATAATCCCAGCGATCGGCGTGGAACATGTCGGCCACCAGCGGGGTGCCGAGGGCAAAACGCACCTGCTCGCGGCTCATGCCGGGCTTCAGGCGCGCCACCATGTCCTGGGTGACATAGTTGCCCTGGCGCACATCGACACGATAGGGGGTGAGGTAAGACGTCACCGCCGGTGTGTTGGAACAGGCGGTCAGCAGTGGCAGGCTCAAAAGGAGAATTCGTGTCAGCATGTCGATGGCGACTTGAAAAGTTTTATTATACGGCCCTATGTCCGACCCCGCAGAACTCAAGAGCATTGGGCTCAAAGCAACAGTGCCGCGCATGACCATCCTCGACTTGTTCCGTAAGTCGAGCACGCGCCACCTCACCGCCGAGGACGTTTATCGGCAGTTGCTGGCCGAACACACCGACATCGGCCTGGCCACCGTCTATCGTGTGCTCACCCAGTTCGAACAAGCGGGCTTGCTCGAACGGCGCCATTTCGAAGCGGGCAAGGCGGTGTTCGAGCTCAACGACGGCCAACACCACGACCACCTGGTCTGCCTGCAATGCGGCCGTGTCGAGGAATTCAACGACCCCGAAATCGAGCGCCGCCAAGCCAAGGTCGCCAAATCGCGCGGCTTCGCCGTCGTCGAACATGCGCTTTATCTTTACGCCGACTGTCTGAAAAAAGACTGCCCGCACCGGGCGGTCGAAGTTGCAGACGCCCAAGCCAAAACCTAGAATGCCTCCCGGCAGGTCCCTTCTTGTCGATGCGGCGATGTTCCTTGCCCTGATTCTGATCGGGGTGGCGGGCTACAAATTATCTCCCTTGTTGCTGCCCAAGGCCGACGTGACCGTCAACCCCGCTGCCGACTGCGACCTGCAAAGCGGGGCTTGCAGCGCCACACTGCCTGCTGGCGGACGACTCATTTTTGCGCTGACGCCGCAGCCGATTCCGGTCACCGCCCCGCTGGAAATGGTCGTTCTGCTCGACGGCATCAGCGCCGACCAGGTCGCTGTCGACTTCGCCGGTGTCAGCATGAACATGGGCTATAACCGCCCCGTCCTCGCCCCCGTCGGCCCCGGCCGTTTTGCCGGGCAAACCACTCTGCCGGTTTGCGTCACGGGCCGCATGACCTGGCAGGCGACGGTGCTGATCGAAACCGGCCGCATGCGCATTGCCGTGCCATTTCGGTTTGAGGCGGGGAAGTGAACGCCCGGCGCAAACGCTGCGCTTTCACGTCAAGCGGTGATGGCGAGGAAGTGCGCCAGCCGCCGCGCATCGAGTGCGCCGCTGGCAACGGCTGCCTTGAGCGCGCAATCCGGTTCGTTTTCATGACGGCAGTCGCGGAAGCGGCAGTGGCCGAGCAGGGGCGCAAATTCGGCGAAGCCCAGCTCGATCTCGCCGCGCGTCAGGTGGGCGAGGCCGAATTCCTGCAGGCCGGGCGAGTCGATCAGCATACCGCCGCCGGGCAATGGGTAGCGGCGCGCATGAGTCGTCGTGTGTTTGCCGGCATCGAGCGCGGTGGAGATTTCACGCGTCGCCGCGCCGGCGCCGGGAATTAGCGCATTGGCGAGGGTGGATTTGCCCATGCCGCTTTGGCCCACCAGCACCGAAGTCTGGTCGGCGAGCCAGGGCAGCAGCGGCTTGGCGTCAGTCAAGGCGCTGAGTTCGACTACCGGCAAATCGAGCTTGGTAAAGGGGGCGAGCTGGGCGCGTGCGGCGGGCAGGTTTGCGGTCAGGTCGGCCTTGTTGAGCACGATGACGGCGCGCATCTGTTCGTGTTCCGCGGCGACGAGGGCGCGGGAAATCAACTCGGTGGAAAAGCCGGGCTCGGTGGCGACCACCAGCACAATCTGTGTTGCATTGGCGGCGATCAGTTTCTGTTTCCACTGGTCGCTGCGGTAGAGCAAGGAGCTGCGCGGCGCATGGTTGAGAATCTGCGCCTCGCTGTCGTGGAGCGGTCCCAGCGTGACGCGGTCGCCGCAGGCGTAAGGGCTTTTCTTGCCGCGCGGGATGCCATTGACGATGCGGCCATCATCCAGTGCGATCTCGTAGTGGCGGCCAAAGGCGGCAGCGATGGTGCCTGTCAGCATCCTTGCAGATGCGCGATGCGCTGACTGGCGGGCGGGTGAGAGTCGTAGAACAGCGAAAACAGCGGGTCGGGCGTCAGCGTGGCCGCATTGTCGCGGTAGAGCTTGACCAGCGCACTGATCAGCTCGCTGCCGCTGGCCTGTTTTGCCGCATAGGCGTCGGCCTCGAACTCGTGGCGCCGCGACAGCCACGACATCAGCGGTGCGAAGGGGAAGGTGAATACCGGCAGCACCAGCGAGAAGAGGATCAAGGCCATCGCCGTCCCGCCAGCGCCGACTTTTAATCCTTCATAGAACCACGACTGGTCGATGATCTGACCCAGCAGCCAGAGTAGCGCGAGTGACAGCGCGGCCATCACGGCGATGCGCTTCCAGACATGGCGATGCTTGAAATGTCCCAGTTCGTGCGCGAGCACGGCTTCGACCTCGCCGGGTGCGAGCTTGTCGAGCAGGGTGTCGAAGAAGACGATACGCTTGGCACGGCCGAAGCCGGTGAAGTAGGCGTTGCCATGCGCCGAACGCTTCGAGCCATCCATGACGAACAGACCAGAGCTGGCGAAGCCGCAGCGCGTCAGCAAGGCTTCGATGCGCGTTTTCATCTCGCCCTCGGACAGCGGGGTGAATTTGTTGAACAGCGGCGCGATGAAGGTCGGGTAAAGCAGCAGCACCAGCAGGTTGAAGCCGAGCCAGGCGGCCCAGACGTAAAGCCACCAGCGCTCGCCCATCGCGCCCATCAGCCACAGCACGGCGAGCAGCAAAGGCGCGCCGATCAGTATCGTCAGCAGCAGTTGTTTGAAGAGGTCGACGACATACAAGCCCGGCGTCATCTTGTTGAAGCCGAAGCGTGCTTCGAGCGCGAAGGTGCGGTAGAGCGAGAACGGCAGGCCGACGCAAAAGCCGACGATGCCGACGCTGGCAAACAGGGCCAGGCCATGAGCGTAGCCGGTGCCAGCGAAAATGTCGCGCCAGAACTGGTCGAAGGCGAACAGCAGGCCGCCGAAGGTGAACAGCAGCAACAGGCCGACGTCGGCGGCCAGTTCGAGCAGTCCGAGGCGGATTTTTGCGTTGGAGTAATCGGCCGCCTTTTGATGGTCGGCGAGGTCGATGCGGTCGGCAAACTCGGCGGGCACCGCGCTCCGATGTGCGGCAACGTGGCGCAACTGGCGCAGCGCCAGCCAGACGCGCAAGGCGGTGGTCAGTGCCAGCAGCGTCAGAAAGACAAGGGAGAAGAGTGTGGCCACGCGCAGGAAGGTGGGGGAAATGTGCCAGAATGCAAGCCGTAAAACCGCTTGGACACTGAAAGATTATGGCACAAGACCCCAATGCTCTCGTCTGGCTCGACATGGAAATGACCGGGCTCGACCCCGACCGCGACCGCATCATCGAACTG
>JAUXWU010000180.1 GCA_030680085.1 Rhodocyclaceae bacterium
CGACCGCCGTCTGCCCGGTGACTGGATCTGTCATTATCATTGCCCGCTTCGCGTAAAATTGCCATCTTATCCCCGACACTCCGCCCCGCCATGAAAAGCGCTGAAATCCGCGAAAAGTTTCTCAGGTTCTTCGAGTCGAAAGGCCACCAGATCGTCGCCTCGTCGTCGCTGGTGCCCTTCGACGATCCGACCTTGCTGTTCACCAATGCCGGCATGAACCAGTTCAAGGATGTGTTCCTCGGCTTCGACAAGCGTCCCTACACGCGGGCCACCACTTCGCAGAAATGTGTGCGTGCCGGCGGCAAGCACAACGACTTGGAAAACGTCGGCTACACGGCGCGGCATCACACCTTTTTCGAGATGCTCGGCAACTTCAGCTTCGGCGATTATTTCAAGCGCGATGCGATCAAATATGCCTGGGAACTGCTGACCGAAGTCTACAAGCTGCCCGCCGACAAGCTCTGGGTGACGGTGTATGCCGAGGACGACGAGGCCTACGACATCTGGACAAAAGAGATCGGCGTGCCCGCCGCGCGCACCATCCGCATCGGCGACAACAAGGGCTCGCGCTACGCCTCGGATAATTTCTGGATGATGGGCGACACGGGCCCCTGCGGCCCCTGCACCGAGATTTTCTACGATCACGGCCCGGATATTCCCGGCGGCCCACCCGGCTCGCCCGAGGAGGATGGCGACCGCTACATCGAAATCTGGAACAACGTGTTCATGCAGTTCAACCGCGACGAGCATGGTGTGATGCATCCGCTGCCCAAACCTTCGGTCGACACCGGCATGGGGCTGGAGCGCGTTGCGGCGGTGTTGCAGCATGTGCATAGCAACTACGAAATCGACCTGATGCAGGCGCTGGTGAATGCTGCCGCGCGTGAGACCCACACCAGCGACCTGCGCTTCCCCAGCCTGCGCGTGCTGGCCGACCATATCCGCGCCTGCGCGTTTCTGCTTGCGGACGGCGTGATCCCCGGCAACGAGGGGCGCGGTTTTGTCCTGCGCCGCATCATCCGGCGCGCCAGTCGCCACGGCTACAAGCTCGGCGTGCGCACGCCGTTTTTTTATCGACTTGTTCCCGATCTCGTCGCCGAGATGGGTGCCGCCTATCCCGAGCTGGCACAGACGCAGGGCAAGGTGATGGACACGCTCAGACTCGAAGAGGAACGTTTTTTCTCCACCATCGAGCACGGCATGGCCGTTGTCGAGGCCGACCTCGCGGAGATGATGCGCTCCGGCATCAAAATCTTCAACGGCGACACCGCCTTCAAGCTGCATGACACCTTCGGTTTTCCGCTCGACCTCACCGCCGACATCTGCCGCGAGCACGGTGTTACCGTCGATGCCGCGGCCTTCGACAAGGCCATGGCGCGCCAGAAGGAGCAGGCACGCGCGACCGGCAAATTCAAGATGGCCGCCGCCCTCGACTACGCCGGCCCGTCAACCACTTTCCACGGCTACACGATGTTTGAGTCCACGGGCAACGTACTCGCGCTCTACAAGGACGGCGCGCCGGTCAATGAACTCGCCGAGGGCGAACTGGGCGTGGTGGTGCTCGACGACACCCCCTTCTATGCCGAATCCGGCGGCCAATGCGGTGACTGCGGCACGCTGCAATCGGTGCATGGCATTTTCGCCGTCGAGGACACGCAAAAGATCCAGGCCAGCGTCTTCGGCCATCACGGTGTCGTCAAGACCGGCACGCTGAAAGTCGGCAATGGCGTGACGGCGAAAGTCGACATCCATGCGCGCGCCCGCACGATTCGCAATCACTCCGCGACCCACCTGATGCACAAGGCGCTGCGTGAAGTGCTGGGCGACCATGTCCAGCAGAAGGGTTCGCAGGTCGATGCCGACAAGACGCGCTTCGATTTCGTGCACAACCAGCCGCTGACGAACGAGCAACTGAGGCGCGTCGAGACCCTCGTCAATGCCGAGATTCTTGCCAATGCCGCCACCGAGGCGCGCGTGATGCCATTGCTTGAAGCCCAAAATACCGGGGCGATGATGCTGTTCGGCGAAAAGTACGGCGACGAGGTGCGCGTGCTCTCCATCGGCTCGTCGAAGGAACTCTGCGGTGGTACGCACGTAACGCGTACCGGCGACATCGGTTTCTTTACCATCGTGGCCGAAGGTGGCGTGGCGGCCGGCGTGCGGCGTGTCGAGGCGCTGACCGGCGACAACGCGCTGACCTACGTGCAAGGCATGGAGCAGGCGCTGGGCGGCATTGCCGGTACCCTGAAAGTGGTGCGTGCCGAGGCGCCGGCGCGTGTCGCCGCCGTGCTCGACCAGGTACGCAAGCTGGAACGCGAACTGGCGGCCTTGAAGGGCAAGCTCGCCTCGGCGCAGGGCGACGACCTCGCCGCGCAGGCCGCCGACGTGAAAGGTATCAAGGTGCTGGCCGCGACACTGGCCGGCGCCGACGTGGCGACATTGCGCGAAACCATGGACAAGCTGAAGGACAAACTCAAGAGCGCCGCCATCGTGCTGGCCAGCGTCGCCGAAGGCAGGGTCAGCCTGATTGCCGGCGTGACCAATGACCTCACCGGCAAACTGAAGGCCGGCGAACTGGTCAATAGCGTGGCCCAGCAGATCGGCGGCAAGGGTGGTGGCCGCGCCGACATGGCGCAGGCCGGTGGTACGCAGCCCGAGAACCTGCCGGCAGCACTCGCCGGCGTCAAGGCCTGGGTCGAAGAAAGACTGTAGAGCGCCAGACAAAGACTTGCAGCAGTTGAGTGTTTCGTTTATAACGTCGTATTTTTTCTGGGCGGATCAAAGATGGCCGAAGCGGTTCTGCACAAGCAATTCTCCCCTTATGTTCCCAAGAAGAACGAGGAATACATGAGCGCGAAGCAACTCGCGCATTTCCGGAAAATTCTGGATGCTCTCAAACTCGAACTGGCGGGTGATATCGAGCGGACAGTGCATACCATGCAAGACGAGGCAACCGTGTTCGCCGATCCGAA
>JAUXWU010000187.1 GCA_030680085.1 Rhodocyclaceae bacterium
GCGACGCGGCCGACGCGCGGCATGTGCCGCCAGAAGCGCCACATGTAGGGCTGGGCGCGTTCTTCCTCGGTTGGCGCGGCGATTGGCACGATCTGATAGTTGCGTGCGTCCATCGACGCGGTGACGCGCCGGATGGCGCCACCCTTGCCGGCGGCGTCGGAACCTTCGAACACGCAGATCACCGACAATCGCTTGAATCGTTCATCGCGCACCAGTTCGGCGAGCCGCCCCTGCCACTTGGCGAGCTGGTTGTCATATTGTTTCTTCGACAGCGCGTGGGCCAGGTCGAGTTCGGAAATGACGTCGCGGCCATCGATGTTCGGCAGGATCGGCGGCGCCACCGGTGTTACCTGCCGGTCGGGATCGGCGAGGCGCTGGCGGATGGTGTCGAGAATGATCTTGCCGGTGGTGAGCGAACGGTAGTGATCGTCCTCGCCCTCGACGATGACCCACGGCGCCCACGGCGTATTGGTCATGCGCAGCACGTGGCCGACCACTTCCTGCAACTGGTCGTAGGTCTTGAGGCGATCCCAGTTCCACTGGGTGACGCGCCAGGCGGTGTGCGGGTCTTTTTCCAATGCCTTCAGGCGCCGCTTCTGGCCGTCCTTGGTCAGGTGGAACCAGAACTTGAGCACCAGCGCGCCTTCATTGACCAGCATCGCCTCGAAGCGGTTGATCTGATCGATGCGCTGATCCATCCGCGCCTGCGTCATGCCGCCCTCGATGCGATCATGAATCGGGCCCGAATACCACGAACCGGCGAAGATGCCGACCCGTCCCTTGGGCGGTAGCGCACGCCAGTAGCGCCACATGTAGGGACGCTCGCGCTCCTCGTCGGTGGGCGTGGAGAAGGCCAGCGTCGAGATGAAGCGCGGGTCCATCCATTCGTACAAGACGTTGATCGTCTCGCCCTTGCCGGCGCCGTCCTGGCCGCTGACCAGCACGACCACCGGAATCTTCTTGTTTTCCTTGAGGTCGAATTGCGCTTCGAGGAGGTCGGAACGCAGGGCGGTCACCGCTTTCTTGTAGGTTTCCTTGTCGATCTTGTGGCCCAGTTCTGCTGACTCGAACATATTATTTTTCGCCCCCTAAAAGTCACCCCAAATGGCCTGCATGGCCGCCAGCACGGCGGCGCCGACCGTCTCCGTGCGCAATATACGCGCTCCCAGCCGGATCGGCGTCGCGCCAGCGGCATCGAAAGCCAGCATTTCCGCCGCTTCCCAGCCGCCTTCCGGCCCGACCATGACAATTAACTTCGCGATCAGCGGCGTCGCTGGTTTGGGCAGTGCCGAGAGCGTGCTACCGGAGCCCGGCGCCAGCAGCAGGCGTAGCGCGTTCTGTTCCCGCGTCTGGGCCAGATAGTGCGGTAAATCAAGCACCGGCGCGACGACCGGCACGCGATTGCGGCCGCACTGTTCGCAGGCGGCGGCGGCGATGGCGTTCCAGTGGGCCACGCGGCGTTCCATGCGTTCGGCCGACAGGCGGATCACGCTGCGTTTCGCCGCGATCGGTTGAATGGCCGTCACGCCCAGCTCGACGCATTTTTCGACCACCCAGTCCATCTTGTCGCCGGACGGCAGGCCCTGCACCAGGGTGATGTCGAGCGGCGATTCGCTTTCGCGGTCGTTGAATTCCCGCAAAGCCACGCGCGCCGTCTTGCCAGCGCCGACTATTTCAGCGCGCCACTCACCGCCCCGGCCGTCGAAGAGGATCACCGCGTCGCCAGCCTTCATGCGCAAGACTTTCAACGCATGGTGCGCCGCCTGTTCGGGCAGTTCGACCTGCGCGCCGGGCGCCAGCGCAAAATGAGAGTGGGGACAATGGAAGCGCGGTATCATTTTGGAATTATTTCACATTGCCAGAACAAGTTGACGCCATGCAACGCTCTCTGTCTGCCTTCAAAAAGATCACCCTGCTTCTCGTCGGCCTCTGCGTGGTCGGTTTGCTGTTCCTCTGGCAAGCGCTGCCGCGCATCATCCAGGCGCAGGCCGAGCAGTTCGTCGCCGCGCAGACCGGCCACAAGCTCGTCATGGAGCGGCCCGCATTCAATCCTTTCCAACTCGCCCTGCAGCTTCGCAAGCTGCAATTGACGGCGCCCGACGGCAAGCCGCTGCTGGCCTTTGACGGCTTGCTGGTCGATATTTCGGCGGCCAGCATCACAGAACGCGCGCTGGTCTTCGACGCGATCCGGCTGGACGGCTTTGCGGCAACGCTGGTCGAACTGCCCGGTGGCGCGCTCAACTGGACGCCCTTCCTTGATGCGCTTAAATCCAGGGATGCGGAGGAGAAAAAAGGCCTGCCGCGTCTCGACATCCGCAGCTTCGTCCTGACTGGCGGCCGTGTCGACTTCGCCGACCGGCGCACCGACAACGGATTTGCCACGCGCATCGAGCCGCTCGACCTGACGCTGACCGACCTGTCCACGCTGCCCGATGACGCAGGCAAATTCAGAATCGCCGCGCGCACCTCGATCGGTGCGCGGGTCGAGCTGGTCGGCCAGATCGATCTCAACCCGATGAAGCTGGTTGGCACCTTCAGCCTCGCCGACCTGCCACTGGCCGAGCTGGCGCCCTATCTGAAGCATGTGCTGCCCATGCCGATTGATGGCGTGGCGGGGGTTACGGCCCGCTATCAGATCGGCAGCAGCGGCGACAAAGTTGACGCAAGCATCGATCAGATCGAGGCGAAATTCTCTGGCCTCTCCGCGGCTTATGGCGCGGGCGATCTGTCTGTCGTGGCCGTGGGCAATGTGGCGATCAAGGAAGGCCGCATTGAGCCAGCCGCCGCACCGTCGAACACCGCGCCGTGGCGATATCGCGTCGGCCGGCTGGAGCTGACCGGATGGCAGGTGGAACTCCACGACCGGAGCGTGACGCCTGCCGCCGATCTGGTGCTTGAAAATCTTGCGTTGCAGGTCGACGGCCTCAGCGACGACATGAGTGCGCCGCTGCCGTTCTCCCTTGCCTTCGACGTCAGGAGCGGCGGACATTTCGCGGGTGAAGGCCAGGTCGTGCCTGCCACGGCGGCGGCCGATGTCAATTTCAAACTGACCGATCTGGTCTTGAAGCCTGCCCAGCCCTATCTCGCCGCGCGGACGACGCTGAAACTGGCCGACGGCAGGTTGTCCACCCAGGGCAGAATGATTTACAGCGACAAGGGGCCGAACGTGAAGGGCGAATTCGCCGTCTACGATCTGCGCCTCAAGGAACCCGGCTCCGACAAGCCCCTGCTGGCCTGGAAAACCCTCGGCAGCCGCGACGTGACGCTGACCCAAAGTGAAGTCAATCTCGGCGAACTGCGCCTGGTCGGGCTCGATACCCAGTTGCTCATCGACAAGGACAAGAACATCAACTTCAAGAAGGTGATGAAGCCGTCTGGCGAGAAGAAGGCTCCGGCGCAAACCACTAGCGCCGTCCCGCCAGAGCCGACTTTTAGCGTGAACATCGATCGCCTGCGCTTCACCAATGGCGCGTTGGATTTTGCCGATCATTCGCTGGTCCTGCCCTTCGGCACGCGCATCCACAATCTGCGCGGCAGCATCGCCGGGCTGTCGAACCGTCCCGGTGCGATCGGCCAGATCGAACTGGACGGCGCGGTCGATGACTTTGGCATGGCGCGCGCCGTCGGCCAAGTCGACCTGACCAACCCGACGGATGCGCTCGACCTGCGCGTGCAGTTCAAGAATGTCGAGATGAGGCGGCTGACGCCCTACACGGCCACCTTCGCCGGGCGCAAGATCGATTCCGGCAAGCTCTCGATTGACCTGAAATACCAGATCAAGCAGCGCCAGTTGCAGGGCGAGAACCAGGTCATCATGGACAAGCTGACGCTGGGCGAGCGCGTCGAGAGCCCGACGGCAAAGGATCTGCCGCTCGATCTGGCGATCGCCCTCCTGCGGGATGCCGATGGCCGCATCGACCTCGGCCTGCCGGTGTCCGGCAGTCTTGACGATCCGGAATTCAGCTACGGTTCGCTGGTCTGGAAGGCGATTACCAATGTTCTGACAAAGATCGCCAGCGCGCCCTTCCGCGCGCTGGGCGCGCTGTTCGGCGGTGGTGGCGAGAAGATCGACAGCATCGCCTTCGAAGCGGGCGCAGCGCAACTGACGCCGCCCGAACGCGAGAAGGTGATGCGACTGGCCGAGGCGCTCGCCAAGCGCCCCGGTCTGGTTCTCGCGGTGGGCGGCAGCCATGCCGATAACGATCGCGCCGCGCTCCAGGACGCGCAGTTGCGGCGCACGGTGCTGGCGCGCTCTGGCCAGCGCGTGGCGGAGAAAGACGATCCCGGCCCCGTGTCGACGCAGCAGCCGAAGATCCGCGAAGCGCTCGAAACGCTGTACAAGGAGCGCGTCGGCACCAGCGAACTGGCCGCGCTGCAGGCGGGCTTTCGCAGTGCCAATCCCGGCCAACTGGAAGAGGGCGTGACCGGCAAGGTGATGTCGCGGCTGTCCGGCCTGCTGG
Source organism: Rhodocyclaceae bacterium (assembly GCA_030680085.1). Classification (GTDB taxonomy): domain Bacteria; phylum Pseudomonadota; class Gammaproteobacteria; order Burkholderiales; family Rhodocyclaceae; genus Sulfuricystis. The sequence continues at coordinate 4,461 of JAUXWU010000187.1, forward strand.
GCGAGAAGAAGACTCTCGGCGAGAGCGAGGTCGCACGGCTCAAGGGCGCCGACTTTTACGCTGTATTGTTCGGGCATCTCCGCGCGCGGGAAATCATTGCCGAAACTCGGCTGCAAGCGCTGGCGCAGGAGCGCGGCGCGGGCGTGATCGAGATGCTCAAGACCGCCGGCGTGGCGGCGGAACGCCTGCAACTGCTGCCGCCGGAGGCGGTCGAAGGTGCCAATGGAGAAATTCCGTTGCGCCTGTCACTGGAACCGGCAAAGACAAACCAATGAGGAGAAGATAATGGTCAGCACCCCAACCCCCGTCTGCAATTTTGGCTGGAAAGCCGTCGATTTCGATCTGCCCGGCGTCGATGGTCAGCGGCACAGTCCTGCCAGTGCGCGCGGCCCCAACGGCCTGCTCATCATGTTCATCTGAAACCACTGTCCTTACGTCAAGGCGGTGATCGACCGCATCGTGCGCGACACCCACGAGCTCAAGCTATTGGGCATCGGCAGCATTGCCATCATGAGCAACGACCCGAGCGAATACCCCGAAGACTCGTGGGACAACATGGTCAAGCTGGCGCGCGAACTCGACTTTCCGTTTCCCTATGTGCAAGACGAATCACAGGTCATTGCCCGGGCTTATGACGCCGTGTGCACGCCGGACTTTTTCGGCTTCAACGGCAAGCTCGAATTGCAATATCGCGGCCGGCTTGACGAATCGCGCAAGGAAGCCGCACCGGCCGACGTGCGGCGCGATCTCTTCGAAGCGATGCGGGAAGTCGCGCTGACCGGCCAGGGGCCGCGCACACAGATTCCGGGCATCGGTTGCTCGATCAAGTGGCGGGGATAACCTCCTGAACGCTGACCTGTTCGCCCACCGAGGCGCGCTCGCCCATGCGCCGCTGGCGGAACAGTTGCGTCCCGCCACGCTCGATGCGGTGATCGGGCAGCAGCATCTGCTCGGCCCCGGCAAGCCCCTGCGGCTGGCGTTCGAGTCGCGGACGCCGCATTCGATGATTCTCTGGGGGCCGCCGGGGGTGGGCAAGACCACGCTGGCGCGGCTGATGGCCACCGCTTTCGAGGCCGAATTCATCGCGTTGTCCGCCGTATTTTCGGGGGTGAAAGACATCCGCGCGGCCGTCGAACAGGCGCAACTGACCATCGCGCAATCCGGCCGACGCACACTGATGTTCGTCGATGAGGTGCATCGCTTCAACAAGGCGCAGCAGGACGCGTTTCTGCCTTTTGTAGAGCAGGGCCTGCTGACCTTTATCGGTGCCACCACCGAGAATCCTTCCTTCGAGGTGAATTCAGCGTTGCTGTCGCGCGCTGCCGTGTATGTGCTGAAGCCGCTGGCGGCGGATGAGTTGCGCGAGCTGTTCGAGCGGGCACGACAGAGCGCCTTCCCCGAGCTGGCGTTCGATGACGAGGCGATTGATCGCGTGGTGGGTTACGCCGATGGCGACGCACGCCGGCTGTTGAACGTGCTGGAGACGTTGCACACGGCGGCGGCGGCAGCGGAGCGCCGTCTCGTCAGCGCCGACTTTCTGCAAGCAGCGCTGGCGTCCGACCTGCGGCGCTTCGACAAGGGCGGCGACGCCTTCTACGACCAGATTTCCGCCCTGCACAAGTCGGTGCGCGGTTCCTGCCCGGATGCGGCGCTCTACTGGCTGGTGCGCATGTTCGACGGCGGCGCCGACCCGCTCTATCTGGGGCGGCGCATCATCCGCATGGCCAGCGAGGATATCGGCCTGGCCGATCCGCGCGCCCTCTCCATCGCGCTCGATGCGGTTTCAACCTACGAGCGGCTCGGTTCCCCCGAGGGCGAACTGGCGCTGGCGAATGCGGTGATTTACATGGCGGTGGCGCCCAAGTCGAATGCCGGCTATGTGGCCTATGGCGCGGCGCGCAAGTTCGTCGCCGGGGACAGCAGCCGACCGGTGCCGGAGCATCTGCGCAACGCGCCGACCAAACTCATGAAGGAACTTGGCTTTGGCAGCGCCTACCGCTATGCCCACGACGAACCGGAAGCCTATGCGGCGGGCGAAAATTACCTTCCAGCAGACATGCCGCGCGTCAATTGGTATCGTCCCACGCCGCGCGGTCTGGAACAGAAGATCGGCGAAAAACTTGCACATCTGCGCGCGCTCGATGCGCAGCACAAAAAACAGAAGAACGATTGATCAATTTTTCAAGGACATTTCAATGCTCGATATTCAATTGCTGCGCAGCCAACCCGAAGTCGTTGCGGCTGGCCTGGCCCGGCGTGGCGCGGCCATCGACCTGGCGCCCTTCGAGGCGCTTGAGGCACAGCGCAAGCAGGTGCAGACGCAGACCCAGGATTTGCAGTCCCGGCGCAACACGCTATCCAAGCAAATTGGCATGCTGAAGGCGAAGGGCGAGGATATTGCGCCGCTGATGGCCGAGGTGGCGGGGCTGGGTGATGCGCAGAAGGCCAACGAGGACAAGCTGGCCGTGCTGCTGGCCGAACTGGATGCGTTTGCCGCGCAAATCCCCAACATGCCGCATGAGAGCGTGCCGGAGGGCACGGACGCAAGCGGCAACGTCGAGGTGCTGCGCTGGGGCGTGCCGCCAAGCTTTGACTTCACCCCGAAAGACCATGTCGAACTGGGCGAAGGCCTGGGCGGGCTGGATTTCGCGGCGGGGGTGAAGATCGCCGCCAGCCGTTTCACGCTGATGAAGGGCGAGGTGGCGCGACTGCATCGGGCGCTCGCGCAGTTCATGCTCGATGTGCACACCGCGGAGCATGGCTACACCGAAGTCTATGTGCCTTATCTCGTTAACCCGGACAGCATGTTTGGCACCGGTCAGTTGCCGAAGTTCGAGGACGACCTGTTCCGCGTCGAGCGCGGCGACGGCACGCACCTCTACCTGATTCCCACCGCCGAGGTGCCGGTGACCAACATCGTGCGCGGCGAAATTCTCGATACTGCCAGCCTGCCGCTGAAGTTCGTCTGCCACACCCCCTGTTTCCGCTCCGAGGCCGGCAGCTACGGCAAGGACACGCGCGGCATGATCCGTCAGCATCAATTCGACAAGTTCGTAATGGTGCAGATCGTCGCGCCAGAAATGTCCTGGGATGCCCTCGAAGAACTGACCGGCCACGCCGAGGCGATCTTGCAAAAACTGGCGCTGCCCTATCGCAAGATGGCCCTCTGCGCCGGCGACATGGGCTTTTCGGCCGCAAAGACCTACGACCTCGAAGTCTGGCTGCCGGCGCAAAACACCTACCGGGAAATCTCCTCCTGCTCCAATTTCGAGGCCTTTCAGGCGCGGCGCATGCAGGCGCGTTGCCGCGATAAGGGCGGCAAGCCGCGTCCCCTGCATACCCTCAACGGCTCTGGCCTGGCGGTCGGCCGCACGCTGGTCGCGGTGCTGGAAAACTACCAGCGCGCCGATGGCAGCGTGACGGTGCCCGATGTGTTGCTGCCCTACATGGGCGGCATCATTACGCTAACTCCGCTGCGCTGACAGCTTGGGCTTTTTCTGCGGCGACGGAGTTTTCTCGCCGAGACTGGGCGGCGTGTGGGCGGGTTCGAAGCGTGAGAGCACGTCGTAATAGTTGCGCACGTTCTCGACCAGAATCACCGCCTCCCCCCCGCGCGCCCGGCCGCTTTTCAGCCGGGTGTAATACTCGGGGCGCGCCATCAGCGGCAGCACCTGTTTCATGTCGAACCAGTCGTCCGGGTCGCGCTTCAGACCGGGCGCAAAAGCGCGGGCGCCGTTCAAATGCCCTTGTCCCAGGTTGTAGGCCGCCAGCGCAAACCAGAGCCGGTCGGGATGCTCGATACCCTCCGGCAGGTCGTCCATCAGCAGCGCCAGATATTTGGCCCCGGCGCGAATGCTCTGCCGGGCATCGAGGCGGTTAGCGACCTTGAGCCGGTCGGCGGTATCCTCGGTCAGCATCATCATGCCGCGCACCCCGGTGGGCGAGGTGGCGAGCGGATCCCATTTTGATTCCTGATAGGCCAGCGCCGCCAGCAGGCGCCAGTCGATGCCGCTGATCTCCTGCGCGGCATGAAACTCCTGCCGGAAATTCGGCAGACGGCTCTGCACATGTTCGAGAAAAACCGTGCTGTCTTGCGCATCCATGCGGCGGATGTGGCCGAAATAACGGTCATTCAGGCGGCGTAGCGCGCCATCCTGCCGGGCGGATTCGATAAAGCGCGTGGCGCGTTCGATGAGAGTCGGGCTGTCGGCAGAGAGAGCCCAGACATAGGCCAGTTTTCCCGGCAGTTCGAATGCGATGGCCAGATCGGGGTAATAGTTCGAAGCGACGGCAAAGTGCAGTTCGGTACTGGCGACCAGTTCATGGTGACGCTGGGCAACGCTGCCTAACAGTTCCAGTTCGTTGATGTCACCCCGTTCGATGATCACCGGCGGCGGTGCAATATCCAAAGCGCGCAAGGTCCGCGCTTGCAGGGCGCCGACCGGCATGGCGATTTCTCGTCCGGCCAGCCTGGCGGCGCTATCGACGGGCAGGGCGCTGGCGTGCTGCACGATCACCTGGCGCGTTTCAAGCAATGGCGCGCTGAAGATCAAGCGCGGATCGCCACCCGCAGCGGATACCGCCGCAGCCGGAATGGGCACTGCCGCAGCCATGTGCACCTTTTGTTTGCGTACCATCTCCATCAGGGCCGGATAATCTGGCGCAACGACATAGCGCACCTTGACCCCGAGCGCCTCGGCAAACGCTTCGGTCAGATCACGGCTGAAGCCATCCATGCCCTCGCTGGGCGCCGTGGTTTGCTGAAACACCGGATCGGCCGACAAGCCGACGACCAGGGGCTGCTCGGGCCCCGGCGCGTCGAGGCGCGCGCAGCCGGCCAGCAGGGCAAGGAGCAACAGGATCGGGCCAAACAGCGGCCGAGGCAGCAAATACATCGATTTTTCCCGCGCTTGAGGAGGCCGCATTGTGCCATGCGGGGACGTCACGGTTATAATCGCGCCCGCCGGAGGGGTGGCAGAGTGGTCGAATGTACCTGACTCGAAATCAGGCGTACTGCAAGGTACCGTGGGTTCGAATCCCACCCCCTCCGCCAAGCATCAAGCAACGACGCGCCTTCTGGCGCGTTTTTTCTGCTCACGTTTTTACCCACGCCTCGAGCAGCGGTTCGATCCTGGTTTCCTTGATCGCGGCAAAGTCGAATTCCTGCAACACCTCGTGCGCCGCGAAGTAGCGGGCGAGCAGGGCGTTCGGCGTGTTGCGGAAGAAATCGCGGGTGGAGTAGTGGCGAGTCATGGCGTTATTCACTCATGCTCACGGGCTATTTATTCGGATTATCTTGGACTTTCTGGTGCATTGCAGGACAATTGAAAAAATCAATGAATCCCGGCCAGTGATTTCCGCCTACCACACCAAATACTTTGCCTACGAGCTGACCCGCCGCTGCCCGCCGGACAGCGTCGAGAAGCTGGCGGGGGCACTCGTGGATGCGCAGGTGGACCTGAATCCGCATCAAGTTGACGCGGCCCTGTTCGCCTTCAACTCGCCACTGTCCAAAGGGGCGCTGCTGGCGGACGAGGTGGGTCTGGGCAAGACCATCGAAGCGGGCCTTGTGCTGTCGCAGAAGTGGGCGGAGCGGAAGCGGCGCATTCTGGTCATTACGCCCTCCAACCTGCGCAAGCAGTGGTTTCAGGAACTGACTGAAAAATTCTTCCTGCCCTGCCGGATTCTCGAAGCCAAGCCCTATAACGCCGCGATCAGGCAAGGCCAGTTCCGCCCTTTTGAAGTGCTCGAAATCGTTATCTGCTCCTACCAGTTTGCCAAGAGCAAGGCCGGCGACGTTCAAGCCGTGCCGTGGGACCTGGTAGTAATCGACGAGGCGCACCGGCTGCGCAACGTCTACAAACCGTCGAATGTCATCGCCAACACGCTCAAACTGGCGTTGGCCGGCAAGCGCAAGCTGCTGCTTACGGCGACGCCCTTGCAGAATTCCTTGCTGGAGCTGTTCGGCCTGGTGAGTTTCATCGACGAACATGCTTTCGGCGACTTGAAGAGCTTCCGCGAGCAGTTCGCCAATCTGAATCAGGAGCAGGTGTTTCAGACGCTCAAGGCGCGCCTCAAGCCCGTTTGCCATCGCACCCTGCGCCGGCAGGTCACGGCTTACATCCCTTACACCAAGCGCCTGCCGCTGGTGGAGGAGTTCACCCCGGAAGAAAGCGAAGACCGGCTCTATCATCTCGTCTCCGAATACCTGCAACGGGACAATCTCCAGGCCCTGCCGGCCAGTCAGCGCAGCCTGATGACGCTGGTGCTGCGCAAGCTCCTGGCCTCATCGACGTTTGCCATTGCCGGCGCGCTCACCTCGATTTCCAATCGCCTCAAGGCCAAGCTGCGCAAGCAGGAACCGAGCGAATCGCTGGAAGACGAACTGGATCAGGACTATGAAGCCCTCGATGAAACTGCCGAGGAATGGACGGACGAATTTTCCAACAGTCAGCCCGTTGAACTTCTTACCGAAGACGACCGCCGGGCGCTTGAGCAGGAAATCGCCGACCTCGACGCCTTTGCCCAACTGGCTGCCTCCATCGACCACAATGCCAAGGGCAATGCGCTGCTCAAGGCGCTGGGCATTGCCTTTACCAAGGCGCAAGAAATCGGCGCCGCACAAAAAGCCATCATCTTCACCGAATCGCGTCGCACGCAAAGCTACTTGCTTCGCGTGCTGGCGGATAGCCCGTTTCGCGAAGGCATCGTCCTCTTCAACGGCTCGAACACCGACGAGGGCTCCAAGCTGATCTATAGCCAGTGGCTGGAGCGCCATCAGGGTAGCGACCGGGTCACCGGCTCGCGCTCGGCCGATATGCGCTCGGCACTGGTGGATTACTTCCGCGAGCAGGGCCGCATCATGATCGCCACCGAGGCGGGGGCCGAAGGCATCAACCTTCAATTCTGTTCCCTGGTGGTGAACTACGACCTGCCCTGGAACCCGCA
>JAUXWU010000199.1 GCA_030680085.1 Rhodocyclaceae bacterium
GCTGGTTTTCACCGCTGGTGTATGCGCCGCCGTCAGCGCCAGCATCAGATGCTGGCGCGGCAATGCGCCTGCTTGCCGAATGATCGCCATCACCAGCCCGGCCAGGCGCGCATCGTCCTCGTCGCGGAGGACGCCGATGGACGAATACTGCGGCGAAGACGGCTGCCCCGGCGGCGGAACGAGAAGGCTTTGGCAAGGTTCATGTGCAGCATCAGCCAGTGCCGTGCGATCAAATTCGCGCAAGACCAGCCGTGCCGTGCGGTACTCGCCGAACTCCTTGATCTCACTGTTCTTAAGCGCGCGGAAGGTCTCAGAAGGGTAGTCTGCGCCCATCACGTCGGCAGGGTCGAGGATGTAGCGCAGTTCGTCGCGAGCCAGACCGTAGAGACGGGCGAAGCAGGCATCCAGTTCGGCACGCAGTACGGCGCGGCGCTCAGGATCGAAGGCGAAGGGCGGGCCGTCATAGCCCAGGTCTTCGGCCCAAGGTTTCAGATCATTGGTGGTGTAGGTGAGTTCTAGGACTCGACGAAAGACAAGGTCAAGATCGGCCTCGGAATACTGTTCTGGCGGGATTATCGGTAATTGAGAAATTACGTACTTGCGCACATGCGTGCCGCCCACCTTGATTTGCGCGATGTAGTCCAGCACTAGCGAATTCAAGTTACCCAGCAGACACGCGGCCAATCTCGCATTGTCCACGTGTGGCAGTATCAAAGACAAGGTGTCGTCAGCCCCCCTTACCGGTAATACTGTCGCGATCAATGTTCGCCTATTTGTCGCATTTGTAATGTCACGCCATCCCATTAGCCACTGCCGTTGCCAGCCTTTATCAGCAAGCCTTGCTTGTACGTCTGCCATCGGCAAGTACTTATCCGAGCGGGACTCAACATTGGCCTTCCGCTCTGTTGGAATGTCGACAAAACTGTCTGTGGCAAGAGAATAAGTTGCTGCGTGATGATCGAATTGATCGATCATTGTTCCTCGAAAGACAGGAAATAGATCTTGGAAGTTATCTGCGTCTTTCGCCGGTATGAAGAGCGTCCTATCACTTTTGTTTGATGTTGAAAAAAAGTTTTGGACGATGTCGACCTGCCACCCGTTTGCTTCAATTCCGTCCTCAGCAATCAGTACTGGAGCCGAGTGATATAACTTTTTCGTGAGCAATACATCGTGTTGGCTACGGAAAACCGGACATGTACGGGTGTTTGGATTGATAAGGCAGAAATCTTCTGAGGTCAGTGTAAAGCGGCGGCGTGGGTCGACTAGTTGCTCGATCCCCAGAATGTAGTGCGCCAGCATTGAATTGCCATCGCTTTGGCCGATTGTGATGAGGGCAAATGGAGTGTCAGAATGAACCGCAGGAAAAATCCGGCGAGCATTATCAAAGCCAAGAAAAGAGACCAGCCTTTTGTTGTCGACCAGAAACTGAAAAAACCGCTTATTGGAATCATCGGTTCCGATCCCGGATGGAACAATAAAGTCGGCACGTCCATTAACTGCCATCAATCGAGAAAAAGTCTCAGCAAACAGAGGGTATGTATTCAGCTTGCCAACAGCAGTGAGTGGAAATCGTCCTGATTCACGATAAAAGGTGTTGGTTGCTGCCACCTTTTGACAATCGCGAATATAGCTGTCCCATAGAGCAGTATTGTCATACTCAAGTGCGGCAATAGCGCGTTTTCGTGGCTCCCCAGCCAGGGCCGCAATACTCGGTGCCCGCGCAGCAAAATATTCCTCCTCACCTATTTGGGATACCTCCCACGGCGGGTTGCCGAGCAACACGTCGAAACCGCCCTTGGCGCGTATCTGCGGGAACGCCTGCCACCAGTGCAGCGCGCGCGCTGAATCGGCGGCCTGCGCGGCCCCTTCACTCACACCGGGGCGCGGCGCCTCGCCGTTCATCACCAGCCACAGGTCCTGACTGGTCGGCGCGGTGTCCTGGTTGGCCGGAGTCTTGGGCAGGACGAAAGCGGCGACGAAGAGATCGGCAGCGACGCGGGCACGGGATTGGGCCGTGGCGGCTTCCGCCTGCGCAAAGGCCATGCGCTTGGCTTCGATGGCGGCCAGGGTGTCGTCGGGCAAGGCTTCGAGCGCGGCCGTGCCGGCCTCTGGATCGAGCGCCAGACTCAGCATGTGCCGCATGTTGTGCCTGGCCTTTTCGATGGCTTTAAGGGCGTCGCGATTGGCCTTCTTCAGCGCTTTGACGACGTCCTTGTCGTCGCCGGAAAGCGCATTGAAGGCTTTATCGGGTATGCCCGTGTCGAGAATGGCAGGGTCGAGTACACCGAGCAGCGCATCGCCGCAACGGATGTGGTGGTCGATGAAACCGAGCGGCGCATCCGGGGTATAGGCTTCCAGCCAGAGCGAGATCTTGGCCAACTCCACCGCCATCGGGTTGAGGTCGACGCCGTAGATGCAGTGGGTTACCACTTGCCGCAGGGCATGACGGTAGTCGTCCGGTGTGGGCTGGCCACCCTCGGTGCGCACCCGCGCCAGATGCGCTGCCAGCCGTCGGGCCGCGGCGAGGATGAAGTGGCCGCTGCCGCATGCGGGGTCGATCACCGCAATGGCGAGCAGCGCCTGGGCGGCGGCCTCGCCGCTGGCCAATGCGCCGCCGTGGGGAGCCAGACGCGCGACGACCACCGGCTCCAGTGCGGAATCCAGCAGTTCCTGCACCAGACTGTCCGGCGTGTAGTAGCTGCCGCTGGTTTTACGGGCGTTACCTTTGGTGGCGGCGCCTTCAAGGAAACTGAAATGGCGGTTGTCGTGGGCCAGTTGCGGCGTGAGTTCGAGCAGGCTTTCGTAAATGCTGCCCAGCTCCTCGGAACCCATGTCGCGCCAATTGACGCGGGTGAGCGGTCCGCCCGGCGCGTCGCGCAGCCAGGCCAGATGAAACAGCGCGGCGAGCAGATGCCGGTTTTCCAGCCGGGCGCCATCGGGTGCCGGACATTGGCTGGTGGCGAACAGGCCGCCCAGTGCCGGCAACGCCAGCCGTGGCTCGCCTTCCGCCAGCCCGAGCCAGACGCGCTTGAGGCCTTCCCACAGGTCATGGTGACGGTCGTGGGCGCTGCGGCGCACGGCCCTGTCGCGCAGACGCTTGAGGCTGTAGCCGCGCTCGAACAGACCTTTCGCGATCTCCAAACTATCGGGCGGATGCAGGATGCCGCGCTCTTCAACGGTGAGCAGGAAGATCAGCCGATATACCAGCCGCAGGAGATGGCGGAAGTATTCGCGAGTGCTCAAATTGCCGTTGCCCAGCGCCTCGCGCAGGGCAATGTTGGCGGGGTGGGACACGAAACCCTGGCCGAGGTCTTCCAGCGCCTGTTCGACGTTCTGCCGCAGCAGGCCACGGGCCTGGATGCCCTGATCGCGGCAGCCGTTGCGCCATTGTTCGAGGATGCAGTCATTAGGATTGGCCCTCGCCCCCGGCCCCTCTCCCCGATGGAGAGGGGAGGCTTGCCCTTCCGCGCCAAACAGGCTGGCGTGCAGGAACAGCCAGAGTACGGAAAACTCGGCCTGATTTTCTTCTTCAAACAGGCGTTCCAGATCGGCTTCCAGCCAGGCCGGCCGGGTCAGGCTGCCGTTGTCGCGAGCGATGCGCAGCAGCAAGCCATTGCTGGCGATGCCCCAAAGGGCATCGTCTGCCGCGTTGACGTATTCCTGCAAGAGACCGAAGGCGCTGCGGCGGCGCAGGCGTTCGCCGCTGTTGTCGCCGAGACGGTCGTGAGCCGTGTCGAGAGGTTTCGGTTCGGTACAGACAGAGATGACCAGCGGCACGGCTTGCCCATGGGCGAAATGGCTGACAGGATAGCGCCGGCCGTCGATCTCCTGCGGGTGCTCGGCGGAGCGCAGCGTGGCGAAGCCGAAGGACTGACGCAGCAGTTCGGTGACGAAACGCTGGGATACCGCCCAGGTATCGAACCCCGATTGATTTCGCGCGGACTTGAACTGCCCCCACAGATGCTGGGCGCTGCGCCAGGCGAGGGCGATCTCTTCCCGTGTCGAGAAACCGGCGCGCACGCCGTAATCCGCATCGGACTGGCCGGGGGCTTTGAAGCTGGCCACCTTGCCTAGCCATTCGGCGGTGAACAGACCGCCTTCGATGGCGAGGGTGTCGAACTGGAGTTGGGCTGCGGCTTTGGGCATGGGGCTACAGGAAGGGATTGACCAGCGTCAGTCCGCCGTCAATGACCTGCTGATGCGAGCAAGCGACGTGAGTTGGCATAGTTGACACCTTCGTCATTCATCGCATAGAGCACGACGTTGCTATCGAGAAAATCAGCCATTCCCGCTCCTGGCATCATCGTAAAGCGCATCACGATCAGGTATCGGCTTGCCTTCCCATTCAATACGCAATGCCGCGAGATGATCGAGCGCGGCCTGGCGCTTTTCTTCGTCGCGGACACCCGCGCTACGCCCCACTCCCCAGAAATGCATAGGATGGTGCCCAAGCCGCGCCGCCCGCTGCGGACACAGGTCGAATCGCGCAAGGTATCGAGACAGTACCCAGCCCTGCCTTGTCTCAGTAGTGCGAGTATTGACGTATTCAACAAATGACCAATCTTGCTCGCGCTTCAAGAGTCGTACCGTCTTCCCGCGATCGATCTCGTCGAGTATCGGCGACCGGATTTTCCCTGTTGAGTGGACGTGAAGCACTGTGCGCTTTACAAACCTGAATTGTTGGAGATCGGCGGTCGAGTAGGTGACTGCGGCCTGAGCCTTGACCTCCTTTATCGCTTGCCGGTTAGTCTGGCCTCGCAACGACTTCCACCAATCCTCGTGCATGGGGGTATTAATGTTGGCGATGATGGAGATGAGGTACGGCAAAAGGACGTAGAGCACAACCGCCCTGACGTACGGCCCAAGACCTTGCAACGCCGTGACGACGGCATCGAGAGCGCTAGCGCCCTGCTGCACAAACGCTCCAACCATTTGTAGATCGTCAGCGGCCACCGTGGTATCGATCTCCCGACCATAGACGGCAATGCGCCCGTCTTCTGAAAAGGAGACCTTCGCGATCAGGGAATCATTGAGCAGCGCTTGAAGCCTTCGGATTGAATCCAGTTCTATGGACGGTCGGCCTAGATCAGCGAGCCGACCTACCGCCGACTCAAGAAATTCGCTGGCCCCAGTTGCTCCCGCAATTCGCGATGACAGAAGTTGGCCTGTAGCAGAGAGCCGTCCCATGGCTGCAGCGATCGAGTCGGTCGAAACCGCATCCTTGTATCTGCCAATGATGTCAGGTGTCGGGCGATCGATGTACTGTGCGAACGCCTTGTGGAGAGACGAGGTTGAATCCAAGTAGGAATCGATCTGCTCGTGGATTTTGCGTTGTGGTCGCATGAGATCTTCATATGCCCGAAGATCTGATGGGGATCTGATCAGGCGGTCATACTCTTGCTGCAACCAGCTTGACGTACCAAGATGGCCGAGGAGTCGATCGATTTCTGCTTGATACGTGCGCATAAGGCTGGCAGGAGAGGGCTGAGTGTGAAAGCTACCCGGCTGTCTTCTTGCGCGATTTCTTCGCCGGATTGACAATGGCGGCATCCACGGTCGTGGGGCCATCCTTTTTTGATGGCATCAGGCCGATCCGGGAAACGCCAATCAATGCACCTGGGATAAGAGTGGCGGGATCAGGCCCGACAGCCCCCGTTCCTATCTGGAATTCGACCAGCAGGTCGAAACGTCCTTCGTGAATACCGTAGTGCTTCACCAGAACGCTTGCCAGATCACGCATGGACAATGGCACCTCGACCGGTCCCGGCATCAACTCCGTGGTGGTTTTGCTAGTGGACATGGGCAGTTCCCCACTGTGGTTTTGTCGATGCGCTGGAGACGAGCGTCTTCATGGATTCTTCGGGAATGTTGAGTGTCACCTTATTAACGAATGCATCCAGCGCGCGAACCACGACATCGTTAAGCGAGACATTGTCCGCCAATGCCCGCAGCGCCGCCTTCTTGTGCAAGGCGGGAGGTATGCGGACATTGAATTGCCCTCGCAAAGGTTTTTGCGGTTCCCTTCCAAGGGTTGTGCAAGTGTCGATGTAATCGTCCACCGCAGCCTCGAATTCTCTCTGCAATTCGTCGGGGGATGCAGCCTCATAGGTGATCAGATCGTCGATGAACAAAACTTTCCCACGGCAAATACGGCGCGCCATATCCAGCTCGGCCGTACCCTCGTAGTCCTTGTACTTGAGAATATCCATGTCGTCCCCTAAATAAATCCGTTCGTTTTCAGATGTTCGACCACGTCGGCGAGGCAGCCCTTGTCTACATCAGGCGAAGGATGAGGAACGTGGCAGATGATCAACACATTCCTGGCCTGGTGATAGAACTTCCTCCGCGACCCGCTGCCCTTCAGCATGGTATAACCGAGGTGCTCCAGAACACTCTTGAGTTCATCCCATTTGATGTCGGCGGATGGTGGTGTCGCGCATAATTTCTCCAGAGCTTTGCGGTGTTTTGCCATGGTGGGTTAGCCGATGTGATGGTTCATTGTAACTGAAATACGGTTACAGAATGTTTCATAAGGCCGCTGTCAGAACCCCAGCGTCGGCAACAGTACAAATACGCCGATGACATCCACCGGCAAGAGCGCCCGCACGGTGGCGCGACCGCGCACTGTGCGGACCCCCGAGGCTTCGCGAACCCGTTCATGGTCGGCGAGCAGGGCTTGCGCCCGTTCCTGTGCAAAGCTTTCAAATAGTCCATTCCATTCGGGAAGCTGTGCCAATGCGGCGGCGACGTGCTCGGTGCGCAGCTTGTCGGCCAGCTCTTCGGCGGTGGGCGCCGCCAGCCAGTTCATGGGCTCGTCGCCCGTCAGGAGTTCAATCCGCTGACCGCCATCGGCGGCGACCAGGGCGATGGCTGTGGCCTCTTCCACCAGCAAGGGTTCGGCGCCCTGCGTGATCAGTTGGTGACGCAGGCGCAGCAGCAGAACAGTGGATAGGCGCTGCACCGCCTGAGTGGTCCAGCAGCCGGTGCGGCCAAGCAAGGCTGGATCGGTGGTGGCGCTCTCCCTCGCACTTTCTGGCGCACCGTTCGCCGCGCAGTTCGCCGTCTCACCAGCGCCGACTTTTGCACTGGCGGTGTTCAGACTGGTCTCCAACAAACCGTCGGCAAGGATGCCCACCAGCGGGTGGCTGCGATGGACAAAGCGTGCGCCGATGGCCGGCGGCTGCGTGAAGCTGATCTTCAAGGTGCCTTGCAGGTTTTCAGCCAGCAGGCGTTCGCGCAGAACTTCCGGTAAGGGCGTCAGCGGCACGCGGTAGCTACGACCGCGTTCTTCCAGGCCAGCGCCGAGACGGGACAGCGCACGGTGGACAAAGCGGCGCACGTCGTCGGTCTGACCCAGGGCGCCCTGCATCTTTTGCCATTCCGGCAACACATCGGATGGTTTGAGCTTGTTCTGGGCAAAGACGGTTCGGTTCTTCCTGGCTTTGTCGGCGGCATCAACCCAGGCCTTTTCCATGGCCTTGATCTGCGGCACCTCGGCAAAATCCAGCGCCAACACCCCTTGCCGGGTAGCGTCCTCACGGCGTGCACGAATTTCATGCCGGCGCAGCAGCACGGCCTGCAAGAGGGCATTGGTCAGGGTGTGGTCGTCGTCCGGCAAGGGGACCGGAACGCCTAGCTCTTCGCGGATTTTCCTGGCCTTCTTGAGGATGACTTCGAGCACCACCGCGTCCACCGGGTTGTTGTTGCCCCACATCAGGATGGCGCGGACGGTACGCTTGCCATTGCGCATGACGCCTTCCTGGCCGAAGCGGTCGACGCGCCCTTCCCGTTGCTCGTGGCGAGTGGGGTTCCAGGAAAGGTCGTAATGCACCACGGCGTTGAAAACGTGCTGAAGGTTGATCCCTTCGGAGAGACAGTCGGTCGCGATGAGCAAGGCACGATCGACTTGCGCGAGTTCATCAATACGCTGCTTGCGCTCGTCCGGCGTCAGTTCGCCGGTAATGACATCGACGGTGGCCCCCGGGAATCTATTTTTCAGTTGCCCGAAAAGATAGTGCGCGGTGGCGATGTAGCGGCAGAACACCACCGGCGCGAAGCCGTCGTGCAACAGCTCGTCGAGGTGCGCGGTCAAGGCAACCAGCTTGGGGTCACCCTTTTGGCCCAGCAATCGCTCGGCCTGGATGACCAAGTGAGCGAGGGCGGGGTCGTCCGTCTGGGCAGGGAGTTCGCCGTCGTCCTGGGGCAGGTTTTCTTCGCTGCCATCGAAAACCCGCTCGCGCAGTTCGTCCTCTTCCTCCCCCGTGAGTTGCGTACTCATGCGGGTACGCAATGCCTGTACGGCGGCGGCCGGGCTACTGGCCACGCAGCGCATCAGGGCAAGCGTTCCCCAGAAGTTCAGGCGCTGGCGGCGCTCGTCTTCGCCGGCGCGCTCGACCACGGCGGAGCAGTAATCGAGTACCGCCTCGAAAAAACTCTCCCATTGTCCGGAGAGGGTGTAGGGCCGATTGGCAGTCTCTCGCCGGGGGAAGATGCCGCTATCGTGCCATTCGTCGATGTCCACGCGTTGGCGCTGGACAAAGTGGTTGGCGAGTTTTTCGCGCAGGCGGTCGCGAGCATTGCCGGTCAGGGTTTGTAGTTGCAGGAACTCCGGCTTCAGCAGGCCAAGCAGATTGTGGAAGCTGTGTTCGTCGCCGGAATGCGGCGTGGCGGTCAGAAACAGCATGTGGCGGTTGACGTCCGCCGACAGCAGCCGTAACAAGTCGTAGCGCTGGTGACGCCCGACTCCGGTGCCGGCGCAGGTGTGGGCTTCGTCGACGATCACCAGCTCGGGGCAACGGGACGAGAATTCGCCACGCCGCTTGTCGCTCTTGATGAAATCGAGGCTGACCACCGTGAACGGATAGACGGTAAAGATGCTCTCGGATACGGTGCCGACATCACGTTCCAGCCGGGCGGCGCTCCCGGCGGTGACGGCCACGGCTTTGATGTGGAAGCGGTCGTCGAGTTCACGCACCCACTGCTCCACCAGATGCGGTGGGCATAGCACGGCGAATCGTTTGAGTTCGCCCCGGTCGAGCAACTCGCGGGCGATCATGCCGGCTTCGATGGTTTTGCCGATACCCACGTCGTCAGCAATCAGCAGCCGGAGCGTGTCGAGCTTGAGCGCCATGAGCAAGGGCACGAGCTGGTAAGTGCGCGGCTCGAAGGCGAGATTGCCGAAACTGCGAAACGGCCCGGCGCCGCGGCGCAAAGACATGAGCAACGCATCGCGCAACAGCAGCGCCGTTTCCTGGCTGGCGCGCAAGCGGCCATCCGGCGGCGGGAAGGTGGCCGGCTCTACGGGTTCAAATTCCAGAGCCGGGCTCAGGACGGTTGCGTCTTCTTCCGAGCCGGACATGGGACGCAAGTGAATCTCGTCGAGGGAGCCGCCTGGCAGGACGATCCACTCGCGGCCACGCGCACGGACCAGTGAGCCAGGCGCGAAGTGGTTGGGTAGTTCTGCGGCCGGCACTGCACTCATTGAAGATGGGCTTTCAATTGCTGGATGGCCGCGAGTTGATCATCTGCCGACGCGGGAAACTCGATGACGGTCATGCCACGCTCTCGCAGCGAGGCCGTATTCGCATCCACACCATCCCCACAATGGACCAAGGCGACGCGGGCCGTGCGCCATGCGGCCAGCACGGGGATGCCGGCCACCTCCCCGTTCAGCAGGTCGGCGGCTGGCAGGCCGTGGGCGCTGGGGTCGAACGCTTCCGAACCCTTTGACGATGCAGCGGCTGAACCGGGCGTGGCCTTGGGTGGCATGGCTTCAAAAATCTGGGTGCGCACACCAGCGAGCCGCAACAAGATGCTGCGCGCCAAGCGGTCGCGGCGATCGATGATCGGGTGATCCGGCTGGTTGTAGTACGAGAGCACACAGCGATAGCAGCCTGCCACGCAATTGGCCTCTGGCAGATCCTGGAGTGCATCGACCGATGGCAATGGCTGGCCATAGTCGGGGATGTCGAGGTGCAGCAGACGAAGCGCCGCATGGGCGATGCGGGCTATGGCCTCTGGCTCGCCAACGATGCGAGAGAGCACGCCCGCCCCGCCTTCCGTGGCCTCGTAGAACAACACGCCATTACGGTGCTTCCGGTCTGGCAATGGCTCGGCCAGAAGCTCGGATTCTTCCAACTGGTACACGGCTTCGGTACCACGCTTCAGAGCGTATTGGACAGTGGCCACTGTAGTTTCAGTAATCTCGGGATCGGGCAGCAGCACCAGAAGCGCATTTTTCTGGTCGCGTACCCAAGGGACTATCCACTGGTTGGCTATCGTTGTCGGGTCGTCGTTGGCTTCGCTGTCTTCATCTTCCAGCTTGGACCAATAGCCGTTCATGGGGTTGATGCGGAAACCGTGCTGGGTCTGGTTGGCTCGCCGACGCAGGCCCTTATTCAATCGGCTGATCTCGGTGCTGGGTCCATAGCGAAGGATGGCGATATCACCGGCAGCGTCTGCCGCCCTGACGGAGCGGACATCCGGCTGGCCACCGGGTTGGTCACTGAGGCGTCGAGACCAGCGAAACGTGGTCTGTAGCTCGAACCCCTGCCGCAAACGATCTTCGTCGTTGACCGTGATACGGTCCGCCGGGCTGGTACGCACATTTTCGATCCGGTACAGGTTGCGCACGATTTCGACGTTGTCGGTGAGCGCCACGGCGCACGAACGACAGTGGGAAACATCGTGGTCGCTGGGATCGGACTGGAAGTGCGCGGCGCCGCAGGTGCGGCACACCAGTACCGTGTCCGTTGGGAGTTGGCCGCCCACGGTTTCCCCTTGGCGAACACCCAGCGCTGCGGCCACCACGCGATAGGCCCGGCCTTCGTGGTAGACAAGGCTACGAGGCCCGAATTCGGCCAGAGCGAGGAAGCGTGGGCGCTGGAGATAGGCGCCCCGGCCCCGGTCGGCGCTGCCAGGAATAAAGGCGGTAAGCGGCAAACGTGGAAAGTTGTAGCCCGGCATAAAGCCTTCGGTAGCCAGGTAGCGATAGGTATAAAAGTCACTGGACAAGCTCTCCTTGCCCCGTTGCAACAAGGCAAGCTGATCCATGGCCTGCCCATGGAGAATGCGTGCGGCATTACGTTCGCGTTCGGGCAGGCTGTGCGTATCCATGGTGCGGCGCGAGAGGTCGCGCTGGCGGGCGGCACTCATGAACAGGTCGCGCCAGCGGGTGAAAGCATGGTCGAAGCGGTTGAAGGCATTGCTCACTACGTCGTCGGCAAGCTGCTGCTTGCCCTTGAACCAAGGTGCGGTTTCCGGCGTGAGATCGGATTCGATCAGCTCGATGACTTTGAGAATCCGTGCCGTCGCGTCTGGTGCAATGGAGGCCCTGGACAGCGCTTCTGCTATTTCCTTGCGGAGAGGCAGGTCAGTCTTTTCATCGGGCTCCACCACCTCGGCAATCGAAGGCTTGATCGGGTACTCGGTGGCCGCCAGCCAGACAGCCTGGAGATGGCTGCGTATCAGGTCTTCGTTGGCCAAGTCCAGGGTTGGTGCGCGCACTTCGCCATGCACCATGGCGGGTGGATTGGCGAAGAAGTATTGATCGTGGGGGCTTTTTGCTGCGCAGTAGGTGAGGATCAATGCCGGCATGCCGCTGCGTCCGGCACGTCCGCTGCGTTGCGCGTAATTGGCTTGGGTGGGCGGCACATTGCGCAGATAAACGGCGTTGAGCGCCGAGATATCAACACCCAGTTCCATGGTCGGCGAGCAAAACAGCACCGGCAGAAAGCGATTGTTCTCGCCGATTTCGGCGAGTTGGGTGGCGCGATTTTTCAGTGCGTCCTGTTCCGGATCACCGAAGCGGAAACGCATTTCGCGGATTTCACGCCGGTCGGCATCGACCTGCGCCGTATGTTCGCGCGCCTCATAGTGGAAAACATGGAAGCCGTCGGACAGGGCGCCCGCCAGGTTGCCATACAGATTGCGGAAATACTGGTTATCCATCGCGCCGCGCTGGGCGACACCTTGACCGCAGCGAAACAACACGCAGCCGGCATTGAGTTGCCATCCGGTGAAGCCGCTGAAGGGGCTGGGTACTTCGAGCACCAGCCCGACCTTCGCCGCGGCCAGGAGCAAATCCTTCAGCAGGTTGCCGTAGTCCTCGCGCTTGAGCGCTGCGGCACGAGGATCGTTCCCCCACAGACTGGGAGCGCGCAAAGACCGACCCAAAGCACTTTGCGGCCCGGCGCGCACGATCAGGTCTTCGTCGCGGAGACTGTTTTTTTTGGGCGCCTGGGGCATCAGGTAGCGTGCGGTGCGCTCTTTTTCGTCCCGACCGAAGCCCCAAGGGGCGCGCAGCAGATTACGGGAGCGTGCCTTGAGCGCTTCGGCATCGGCGGCGGCAAGCACGTCGGCAGTCACTGCCAGCCCCTGTCGCATGACATCGAAAAGTTCACGATAGATCGCCAGCCGAGTTTCCGGAGTAACGTCACTCAACAGTTCATGGCTGCTTTTGAAATAGGATTCATCGGCGACAAACTCGGCAAGCCCTTCGTAGTCGATGGACAGCAAACCGAGCTGCTCAAGGTTCGGGTTGGTAAAACGCCACCCGCGACGCTGATCGACCCAGACACGATAGCTCAGCATTTCCCGCAAGGCGCGCTGCGCATTGACGAACTGAACGCCCGAGAGCTCCGGATTGAGCAACCATTCGCCACGCATATCCGCCCGCTCGAAACCCAGCGCACGCGAGACTGTCTGTCCGATGCGGTCTGACGTCAAGCCGCCGCCGTCCTCTCCTCCTCCGACCTTGATGACCGCTCCTAGAATTCCGGCCCGCAAAACGCTGACGAATAGAAAGTCGTTGAAGTGCCCGGCCTGAAGTGCCGCATCCTGACGATTGTCGGTAAAGCCAAGCAACTTGCGTCGGTTCGGCGGAATGCTTTGCCCGGATTGACCATCCATCCAGCGCAGAATCGAGTGCGTAAGAATAGTCGTGGCAGAGGCGCGACCCTCCGAGGACAGCGAGGCAAGCCGGTTGCTGTCCTTGCCCTGGGCGGAATGCACAGCCTTGCAGTTGAGGCAAAACCGGAATTTGCCAGGAAGAAACCAGGCATCGGTACCGGTGCCGACACTGCCGGTTGCTTCAACCTTGATCGCCTTGGATCGATACTGGCGTGCCGGAGTGGCTTTTAGTCTTGGGTTTCCCTGAACGTCATACTCCAGCCAGCTTTCGGGGTAGTCTTCAGTACGATCTGAAAAATCCAGTGATCCATCGTCGGGATGCAGGGCTAAAAAGCCGTATTTCTGCCGACTGTCAGTCGTTTCCTCGTCGTCTTCCTTTGACACCGGAACATCTTCGATCTCGCGTGGCAGTACCTGCTTGATACCGTCGCGTTCCTCAAGCAGCACCGGAAAATATTCCTGGCCGCAGTCGCGGCAGAAGTGGACGGGGTAGAGGCGTTTTTCGTCCTGGCCCGGCAGGTATTGCTGACCATTGGTGGTAACGATGCGCTGTCCCGGGGGATCAATGGTGCTGTATGCCGTTCCGGCGCCGGATATGAACTGATGTAGCCGGAAGGCAAAGAAGCCGCGTGATGAGGTGTGGTGACCGCTTGGGCGGTCTTTTTCAGACAGCGAAGCAAGCATCAGAAAACGCTGCAGCACGGGGGTGCATTCTTCCGTTGAAAGGCCGCTGTCTTCCACCAGCCACTGCACGGCAGTCGACAATTTCCGGGGCTTGGCCCTGATCCACTTTCCGTCTTCTATTTCCAGGCCGAGTTTGGTTTCGACCCAAATGGCAAGTGGATGATCCACCAATTGAGCATCTGTGATGGAGTCAGGAATCGTCGCAGACAACGCGGATGCCAGCTTTGACTTTACGGAATGAGCCGTTTCGTCAGGATTTGTGACTCGACGAAGCGTTTCGCCAATGACGTTGTTGGTCGTGATGGCGGTACCAAAAAGCTTGGAGGCAACTTCCGCGACAGCTTGTTTGCGATCCAGCTCGTTGCCGCTGGCCATGGTGGCGGACGTGCCGACGCACTGCAGCCCCTCTCCGGCGAGGGAGGCTTTGATCCGGCGCACCAGCAAAGCCACATCGGCGCCCTGTCGTCCGCGATAGGTGTGAAGCTCATCCAGGACAAGAAACCGCAACCCGACACAGTTACCGATGACCTTTTTGTCGATGGGGTCCTGCCGCGTCATCAGGTATTCGAGCATGACGAAGTTGGTCAGCAGGATGTCCGGCGGATTGTTGGAAATGACTTCACGCATCGCGCCGTCTTCCTGCCCGGTATAGCGCGCGAAGGTAATGGGTTTCGGTGATACGTTCTGGAGAAACTTCTCCAGTTCCTCCATTTGACTGTTTGCCAGCGCGTTCATCGGATAAACGATGACGGCTCGAGTGCGCGGCGCGGAATTGGCTGCCTTCTCGCGCAGGATCGCATCAATGATCGGGATAAAGAAACACAGAGACTTACCGGAGCCTGTTCCGGTAGTGACCACATAGCTCGATCCCGCTTTTCCGGCAGACAGGGCCTGCACCTGGTGGGTATGCAGCCGGAGTGGGATCAGATCGCCGCTCGATTCATCCTTGACTTGAAAAATCGATGCACAGAGAGGGTGCAACTCGCCGGAGTTAGCCAGATCCGCAACAGTTGGCCCCGCCATGTAGTTTGGATTGATCTGGAGCAGCGGCTCGGGCCAGAAACGGTCGCCGGCATAAATCTCATGCAGCTGATCGCGGATATCGGCTGACTTGATCTTGGTAAACGATCGGGCAAAAGCACCATAGTCATCGACCAGTTGCTTGCGAAGCTCGAACACATTCATTGGACCCTGTCTCCCTAAGCCAAAGCGGTGCCGTTATTGGTTGCCCGAGAAAAAATCATTCTCCGCGTCTTTACTTGCCGTTGGTGAACAGCATCAGCCCAGCCAGCGCCGCCGCCAGAAGATCGCGGAGAGCGTGGCCGCCACGCCGACCATCAGGCCGATGGCAAAGAGAAAGCCGAGTGGATTATCGAGTAGCGGCATGACGTGGAAGTTCATGCCAAAAATCCCCGAGACCAGCGTGGCGGGCATGAAGATGACGGCAACCACGGTGAGCGCGCGGACTTCCTGATTGACGCGGTTGCTGATGGCGGACAGGTAGATGTCGAGCATGCCGGCGATCAGATCGCGGATCGCTTCGAGCGATTCGATCAGGTGCACCGTGTGGTCGTAGATGTCGCGCAGGTAAAGCTGGGTTTCCGCCGTGAAAAAGCGACTCTCGTTGCGCAGCAGGGTGTTGATGACCTCGCGCAGCGGCCAGATGGCTCGCCGCAGTGTCAGGGTTTCGCGCTTGAGCTGGTGCAGGGTGGAGAGCAGCGCCGCATCGGGTTTGGCGATCAGCGCTTCTTCAAGTTCTTCGCTGCGCTCGCCGATCTGCTCCAGCACGACAAAGTAGCGGTCGACCAGGGAGTCGAGCAGGGCATACGCCAGATAGTCGACGCCGAGCTGGCGGATGCGTCCCTTGTCCTGGCGCAGCCATTCGCGCACCGGGTCGAAGCTGCCGGTCGGCCGCTCCTGGAAGGTCAGCACGAAGTTCGCGCCGATGACGAAGCTGACCTGCTCCGAGGTCGCGGTGAGTGTCGCCGCGTCGTAATTGAAGAAGCGGGCGACGAGAAACAGGTAATCGCCGTAGTCATCGATTTTCGGGCGCTGGTCGGTGTTGAGAATGTCTTCGAGCACCAGCGGGTGCAGATTGAAGCGCCGGCCGATCTCCTGCATTACCTCGGGTTCGTGCAGGCCATGCACGTTGAGCCAGAGTTTCGGCCCGGTCGGCGTGCAGGCCTGGCAGGCGGCGAGGTTGGCGAAGTGCGTTTCGGTCAGCCCGTCGGGGCCGTATTCGATGAGGCTGATCACCGCGTGCTCGATCTTCTGCTCGCCCAGGTGCACCAGAGTGCCGGCGGGCAGGCCCGCCTTGCCGGAACGCTTGGGGCGCGGGTTTTTGCGATTGATTTTTGGCGCGGTGCGGTGGGTTATGGTCATGAAAGTCGGGGCATGAAAGTCGGCGCTGGCGGGACGGCGATAGCCGACACGCCGCGTAATGTGGGGACGGCGCATTTTGAGTTGTGCGGGTTGAATCTAGCACAGGTCGCACCCACCTATCGGCACCGAAACACCATTCAGGAAAACCCCATGAGCGATCAAGCCATTGAAGCAAAAAACGAACTTGAACAGAAGCTGCTGGCTGCCATCAACGGCGAATTGCCCGCCGATGCCTTCATGCAGGAATTGCTGACCCAGCAAATCTTCATTCCCATCAAGGATGACAAGGACAGCGGAATCAAGGGGTTTCAGCTCACCACCAAGGCCACGCCGCTGGTCATTCAGGACGAGGCGGGGCAGACGATTCTGGTGCTGTTCACCAGCCCGGACCGCGCCAAGGCATTCCTCGCCGACGTGCCCGATTACAGCGGCGGCCTGCTGGCGGACTTCGCCTGGATCGTCGAACGCATGGAACCCGGTTTTTCCATCGCCGTGAATCCGGGCCTTGAGCTTGGCATGGATATCGAGCCGGAAAACGTCACCCGGATGCTGGAAATGCTGGCGGCGAGGGCTGCCAAGAACTAAGGCCCCGTACCCATCAACCGACTAGATTGGCGAGAAAGGAAGCGACATCGCGCTCGATGTCCTTGGCGCTTTCTTTCCGCTCCTGGCAGTTCGCGGCCCACGGGCGACCGGGATGCAGCACGTCCCAGCGCGGGCGCATGCCGGCATGACGACCGCTGCCCGGATCGTGATTGCCGAATCCGTCGATCAGGGAATTCCAGATCGGTGAAAAACGCGCGATGAGCAGGGATTCGCCGAGGGGAATCCAAATGTCGTCGACGACGAGAAAGCGGCAATGAAAGTCCGCGATGTTCAGATTGGACGTGGCTCGAATGCTGACTGCGTGTTCCACCAGACGCCTGAACAGTACCCGGCCGGGCTTCGGGTCAAGCACGCCGCCCTTGCGGGCTCCCGCCGGCACGGCCTTGCCGACGTAAATCGGCGCGTGCTGGCCTTCGGCGTTCAGCGCCGTCAGGACGGCGTAGGGCTTGAATTTACCCCCGTAGTAAAGTGCATACACGCCCGCGCCATGAAACTCCGCCAGTTCGCCCAGCGGCATGGCCGGGCGCGCCAGTAGCGCGTCGGCGACACTGGCGCCGAGGTTGGTCTTGTCCAACGGATTGAAAGGGATGATTTCCGCGCTCATGCGGTCGCCCTCCCGGCTTCCGTCATGCGCGCGAGTTGTCGCGCCTCGTTCTCGATCAGGCGGCGGGCCACGCTGGCGGCGACATGGCGTACCAGCATCACGGGCACGGCGTTGCCGATTTGGCGCATTGCCTCGGTCCAGGTGCCGTGCAGCTTGTAACCATCGGGAAAGGTTTGTAGCCGGGCGCTTTCGCGGGCGGTGAAATAACGCACGGTGCCGTTGTCACGGACCATCATGTTTTCGCCGCCGGGAACGCCGTGGTCACCCGCCTTCAGGGTTTTCGCGGGAAGGTCGAGCGGACTGCCGGTGTGGCCAGGATAGGTTTTAGCGCCCCCCTGAAAACGGTGATCCTGGATGGTCGCGCTTTCCGCCGTGGTCGGGTCCGGCAGGTCGGCAAGGGCATCGCGCACGGTGCGCCAAGGGCGCTCGGCGGGAGGCAGCAGGGACTGTTCGAGCGCGCGCACCCGACTGGCGAGTTTCTCCGGTACGGGCGGTTGCGGCAGGCCATGCCCGCGCCAGTAGTCGCCGGTCACCCATTGTTCATGCAGTAGCGCGTCAAGGCTGTGCGTGGGCCGAGGGAATGACCACTCGACGCCAAGGTCGGCGCGAAAGCCGACGATGAAAACGCGCTCGCGCCGTTGTGGCACGCCGTAATCGGCGGCGTTCACCAGCGTCGGCACGACGTTGTAGATGAGTCCGGCGCGACGTCGCAGTCCCGACGATTTTTCGGCTTGCAGGCGGCGTAGGTGATCTTCCCAGTCCTCGTTCGCTCGCGCCACGACTTCGGGGAATTCGAGCTGCAGAAGGATGTATTGAAAATAGTTGGCAAAAGACGAGCGGGTCAGTCCCTTGACGTTCTCGAACAGGAAGGCGCGCGGTCGCAAGCGGCGCACGAAGTCGACGGCCGCCGGGAACATGTCGCGCCGGTCGCCGTGCGCGCGATGCTTGCCGCCCAGCGAAAACGGCTGGCAGGGCGGACCGCCGGCCACGAGATCGATGGACTCGGTCAGCGTGCTCCAGTCGAAATCACGCACGTCGCCCTCGTGCAGGGGCCAATGGTGAACGAGCGGATATGCGCGCTCCTGATTCTCGCGAATCGTTTCGCACGCCCACTTGTTCCATTCGATGACCGCGGCGGGCGAGAAGCCTGCCAGTTCGCAGCCCATGGCGAGGCCGCCGACGCCGGCGAATAGCTCAATGGATTTCATCATTTCTCGCTCCCGGACTCCATGAATCGACGCAATCTGTTCTCCAGCTTGAGGAGGTTCGCCAACTGACATTCCCATACTGCCGCCACCGACCATCCGGCCCGCCGTAGCGCAGCCTTGACGCGCCCATCGCGCAGTCGGTTGCCCTCCAGCTTCGACGCCCAGAAAGCCTTGTGGGACTTGGGCAAGCGCGCAATGGGACAGTTCGGGTGGCGATGCCAGAAACAGCCATGAACGAAGACGATTTTACGACGAGCGTGAAACACGATGTCGGGTTTTCCCGGCAAACGCCCGTCATGCAGGCGATAGCGGTAGCCCATGGCAAACATCAACCTGCGCACTGTGATCTCTGGCTGGGTGTCACGGGACCGAACGCGGGACATTCGCTCGCTTCGCTCCGCTGGTGTCATCGTGTCCATGGGTGATTCTATGGTGGTTTGCCGGCCGCCCGAATAGTCGGCGCTGGCGGGACGGCGGAGTGATACACTCCGCCCCGCGCTGCCTGCCACAGTCTGTTTGACGCGCATCGCGTTGGGCTGTTCCTGCCGCGTTTCACCCCAATTTGTCTCTGCCTAGACTGGTTCGTGCTCTGCACGCGAGGCCGATTCCGTTCTAGGAGTTACCCCATGAAATTTACCGAACTCGGCCTCGATGCCGGGATTCTCCGTGCCGTTGCCGATCAAGGCTACGACACGCCCACCCCCATCCAGGCTCAGGCCATCCCCGTGGTGCTGGCCGGCCGCGACCTGATGGCCGCCGCGCAGACGGGCACCGGCAAGACCGCCGGCTTCGTGCTGCCGATCCTGCAACTGCTTTCCCACGGCGGTGCGTCGACCCAACGGAAGCCGCGCGCGCTGGTACTGGCGCCGACCCGCGAACTGGCGATTCAGGTGCAAGAGAGCGTGCGCACTTACGGCAAACAACTACCGTTGCGCTCGACACCGATCTTCGGCGGTGTCGGCATCAATCCGCAGACGAGCGCCCTCAGGGCGGGTGTCGACATCGTTGTCGCCACGCCGGGGCGCCTGCTCGACCACATCAACCAGCGCAACATTGATCTGTCTGGCATCGAAATTCTCGTGCTCGATGAGGCCGATCGCATGCTCGACATGGGCTTCATCCGCGACATCCGCAAGATCCTGGCGTTGCTGCCGAAGAAGAAGCAGAGCCTGCTGTTTTCCGCGACGTTCTCCGACGAGATTCGTGGCCTGGCGACGGGCCTGCTCGACAATCCGGTCACCGTCGAAGTGGCGCGCCGTAACGCGACGGCGGAAGGCGTGACGCAGTGCCTGTACTACGTCGATCGCGAGCGCAAACGCGATTTATTGGTGCGCCTGATCGGCGATAACAATTGGCACCAGGTGCTGGTGTTCACCCGCACCAAGCATGGCGCCGACGCGTTGGCCGAGCGGCTGACCAAATCCGGCATCAGCGCGGCGGCGTTGCACGGCAACAAGAGCCAGGGCCAGCGCACCCGCGCGCTCGACGACTTCAAGCGGCTCAAGACCAATGTGCTGGTGGCCACCGACATCGCCGCGCGCGGCATCGATATCGACGAACTGCCGCATGTGGTCAATTTTGACCTGCCCAACGTGGCCGAGGATTATGTCCATCGCATCGGCCGTACCGGCCGCGCCGGCAGTAGTGGCGAAGCGACCTCGCTGGTCTGCATCGACGAGCACAAGCTGCTGCGCGACATCGAGCAACTGCTCAAGCGCGAGATCGAAAAGCGCATGCTGCCCGGCTTCGAGCCCGACCCGCGCATCAAGGCCGAGCCGATCATGAAGCCACGTGTTGCTCGCGGGGCGCGTCAGACGACGACTACGTCGGCCAAGACGCACGGTGGTTTTCATCCGCCAAAGCCTGCCCAGGCGAACCGCAAGGCGCCATCACGGGACGGCGCGCATCACTCGGGTCAGCGGCACCGCTGAATAAAGTCGGCGCTGGCGGGACGGCACCCGCCCGCTTAGGCGCGAAGACAGGAATTGCTGGATAATGGCGCGGCTGGCAACCTGCCAGCGTCGAATCCCACAACGTGTTTAGGAGACTGACATGCGTTACACAGCTTTGCTTCCCCTGTTCGCTTTCTCTGCCTTCATGGCTGCCGCATCCCCTGCGCTTGCAGTTGAAGAAACCCCCATGAGCATTCCCGGCGGCACGATGGTTGACGCGGTCAAGGCCAAGGCGCAGTTCGACAAGGGCACGGTCTTCGTAGACGCGCGCGTGACGGCCGAGTTCGCCGAGAAACGCATCAAGGGCGCGATCGGCGTGGTGTACAAGGAAGTGCACAAAAAAGTGTCCACACTCGACCCCAAGGACGAGTTCGACCTGACCAAACTGCCGGCCGATAAGGCCAAGGGTCTGGTCTTCTACTGCAACGGCTCGCCTTGCTGGCGCGCTTACAAGGGCGCGGCTGCGGCGATCAAGGCCGGCCACAAGAATGTGTTCTGGTTCCGCGATGGTTTGCCGGCCTGGGAAGAAAAGAAATTCCCGACCGAATAAACGCACGTCGTCGCGTGGGGCTGAAAGGCAAGGCGCCTTCCGCCTCACGCGACAAATTCAACCCAATTCAACCAAGAGACAAAAAAATGACCCAATCCTTGCGCGGCATGCTCTACGTCATGGTGGTCACCACATTGGTTGGCATGCTGATTCTTGGCGGCATGGCAATTTTCACGGCGAAAAGCGGCGTGGCGCGATTGAACGAGGTAAACACCCAGGCGATCGCGCCGCTTTTGCTGCTGCAAACCATCGAGCGAAATGCCAAGGAGGTGCGTTTCCGCATCGCAGGGGTGGCGCTGGAACAGTTATCGACCGTGGGTTCGTGGAATCATCTGCAAGAGATGCAGACGTCCATTCACGCCGCTTGGGCCGAGTTCCACCAACTGGCTTCGACGCAAGCGTTGCCGGAGGAAGAAAAAAAACGACTGGAGGAGATGAACGCTCGCATCAAGGACTTGCAAGCGCTGATGGACAAACTGATGGCCGCGTACAAATCCGACAACTACGCAAAGACCAAAAGCATTCTTGAAGAAGATTGGCCGTCGATTCAAAAGACGTTCATCAAACCGCTGGAACTGCTCATGCCCTATTACCAAGGGGTGGCGAAAGCGTCGTTCGAGCAGGCCGGCCAGTATTCGTCGCGCCTGATCGCTTACGTCACGGCCGTGCTGATTTTCGTGCTCGGTCTGGTCGGCGGCATCACTTGGCTGTTTCAGCGCCGATTCACCAGCCAGCTTGATGCCGCATGCGCGGCGGTCAAATCCATTTCCCATTTCGATTTATCGCAAGGCATCCACGTCGAGCGGCAGGATGAAATCGGTTTGTTGCTGCGCGACCTGGCCGACATGCAAACGCATCTGCGCGATGTAGTGACGCAGGTGCGCGACGGCGCGACGGATATGCAGAGCATGTCAGGTTCCCTCGCCTCCGCCAGTGAATCGGTCGCCGACGCCAGCCGACATCAGGCCGAATCCGCCTCGGGCATGGCCGCCTCGATGGAAGAACTGTCCGTATCCATCGACCAGATGAGCGAGCACGCGAAGCAGTCAAACCATCTCGCCAAACTTTCTGGCGATGCTTCACGCGCCGGGCGCGACATCACCCAGAGCGCCGCGCGCGAAATGGCGGCGATCGCGGAAGGCGCGCGTCATTCCGCCACCATCGTGGCGGAGTTGGGCGGCTTGTCGACGGAAATCAGCGGCATCACCAACGTCATCAAGGAGATTGCCGATCAAACCAATCTGCTGGCGCTGAACGCGGCGATCGAGGCCGCGCGCGCTGGTGAACAGGGCCGCGGTTTTGCCGTCGTGGCGGATGAGGTACGCAAACTCGCCGAGCGCACATCCTCTTCCACCAAACAGATCAGCGACATAATCGCGCGCATTCAGCAAGGCACGCAGCGCGCTGCGGATGCAATGCAGTCGGACGTTGAACGCGCTAATCAGGGCGCGGCGCTGGCGCATCGGGCGGGGGACTCGATCGCGCAGATCGAGCAACGTGTATCCGATGTAATGTCTGCGGTGGGCGAGATACAAACTGCCTTGCTGGAACAAAGCGCTGCCGCGCGCGATGCCGCCATGCGTGTCGAACAGATCGCGCAAATGACCGAAGCCAACTCCAGCACCAGCAGCCGCACGAGCCGGACGTCCGGCGAGGTAGCCGGTCTGGCCGTACGCCTGAACGGCTTGATGGCGGGTTTCCGCCTTTAGCGTGAAATACATCCCATCCCCCACCCCGATTTCATCGGCGTCGAAGGCGTCCGTGGCCTGGCAAAGGGGGCGGGCGTTTTTTCAGGGCAGCGCAGACTCGACGGTCTTTGTCTTTTCTTCGAAACTCAGCCTGACCTTGTCGCCATCGTCATCCAGGTCGATGCTCACCCTGCCGCCTTGCACCAGTCGTCCAAACAGTAGTTCGTCGGCCAGCGCCGCGCGGATGGTGTCCTGAATCAGTCGCGCCATCGGTCGCGCGCCCATCAGCGGGTCGAAACCCTTTTCGGCCAGCCAGGCGCGCAGTGCGTCGGTGAAAATCGCCTCGACCTTCTTCTCGTGCAACTGACCTTCGAGCTGCATGAGGAACTTGTCGACCACGCGCAGGATGATCTGGTT
>JAUXWU010000209.1 GCA_030680085.1 Rhodocyclaceae bacterium
AGGCCGAGCTGCGCTCGGCCTTCGCCCGGCCGGTGAGCGACAAGACATTGCTCCGGTGCTGTAAACAGCGCCGGAGCAATGTCTGAGAGCGACTGCGAGGTGCCGCCACATCGCCCAACCCACTCCTAAGCCTTCCGCACCGCCGCCACGAACGGCGTTGATGGAGCGTTTTGATTGTCTGGGAATGCCAAACTAGTAGGGACGCAGCCGGTCTGCGTCGGAGAATCGTCGATTTTCTCGACTGAATGTGAAGCGATCGCCGGCCTCAGGAACGGGTCAAGGGAACGCGTTGACCCAGCATGTCACAACCCGGACCGGGTGCAACCGGCCGGCAGGCTTTTCGGCCCGAGTGTGCGAAATGCCACCGATCCCCTGACGAGTCTCCGGCAAGGTGCAGCCGCGGTCGGAGCGCTTTCGACCGGCTTGGGGGACAAGATGAAATCCATGGTCTTCGCGGCACTGTCCAAACACACCGAGTCACCTCTGTTGCCAGCACGCGTGCACGGAATGATTTTGCGCTTCGCGGTGCGCATACTTGCGTGGGGAATACTTTCGACAGCCTTGGTGCCGTCCGGTGCGACGTTTGCGCAGGCCGGAGCCGGTACGATCGTTGCTTCTGCTGCAGCTAACGACGTGGTCGATAACCTGCGCAACTCGATCGTCCACATACTGGACAAACTGGATGACAGTATCGGGTCCGCAACCTTTCTCGCCAGGATGCAGCTGCAGGTTCTTCTCTCTGAAATCAACTTTCAGGCAAAGGACATCGTCGGCAAGACATTTTCTGAGCTGAACGCATCACAACGCGAATTCTTCACGCGCGCGTCGATCACCGTGCAGGAGATCGGTGCACTCGGCGACCAGACCGCAGAAAACGTCGATGGCATCCTTTCAAAAACTTCTCTTGTGGTGGGTATGATTCCCTTCGCAAACATGGAACCGCGCTTGAGTTCGCACGCACCTCGTGTACTCAGCACAGTGACGGGGGAAACGTTTGGCGTGCAAATTGCCGGTTTGTGGCTTGCCCATGGTAAGCCGAGCATGTCTTTGCACAACTCCGCGTGTGCCGTCGTCGATCACAAGGACACATCCGCGACGTTCCGATGCCCATCCAAACTTATCCAGCCGTCCAACTACCCGACCAATCTCGATGGCAAAATTGCGCTGGTCGAACCAGAAGGCTGGTTCCAATGGCTGACGAACTGGGCAACCGGCAGTACGCGCCGAAAGGAGTATGAAATCTCGATCGCAGTAGTTCCGCCAGTCTTTGGCGACGTTAGCGTGGTGGTCGACAAGGAAACGATCACTGAGAAGAGTGCGAACAGATCTATTCCCTTTGATACCGGTGCGCGGCATTGCATCAGCGGTCCGTCAACTACCGTCAATGTTGGCACTGCTGGTCCGGAGTGGCGAATCGTACCAGGCTCCATCCAAGTCCAGGTAAAGTCGAGCAATGGCAGCGGCGCGCATCAGCTGAACAACATATCTGAGAAAGGCTTCCAGCTTCGTGCTTGGGCAAGCAACAGCGGAAAATGTTGTCCGCTTGGTGCTTGTAAGGACGCCAGAGGTTGGCATAGCGGGGCGATCTCGTGGACTGAAGTGAGCGAGGTTCCCGCTATCGGTCCTGTGAAAGTGTTTGAGCAGTCAATGAAATGGGGAGACAAGGCCGTGGCCGAATTTCCCAGCGGAACGAAAGGTTACCGCGTTAAGGTTCGCCTGTTCGACGGGCGAGTTTGGGAAATCAACAAGATCACGAAAAATGAGTTTGTCGAGATCGACACCTCCTTTGACGGTCGAACCCTTTCCATAGCGCCTAGAAACATCTCGCAAGCCTTTCGTTGACGTTAAGCGGGTTATCGCGCGCCAACTCGACGCCATCATGTGAGGCCGAGTGAAGCCCGGCCGAGGAGCGTCAGGACATTGCGACAGACGCTGTAAACAGCGCCGGAGCAATGTCCGGGAGCGTCGAAGGCAGGCCGAGCAAAGCTCGGCCAGTTAGCGTCAGGCCGCGGCTTGTTTACAAGCCGCTAAGCAAAGCAATGTCCGGGAGCGTCGAAGGCCCTCTCGACCGCCCTGACCCTCTCCCCTAGAGAGAAGCACACCAACCGGGAGAACCCCCATGAGCAGACAGGAAACGGTCCTCGTCACCGGCGGTTCCGGCTACATCGGCAGCTGGTGCGTGATCGCCCTGCTGCAGCAGGGCTATACCGTGCGCACGACCGTGCGCAACCTCGCGCGCGAGGGCGCCGTCCGCGCCGCGATCGGCAAGGTGGTCGACCCGCAGGATCGCCTCGGCTTCCATGCCGCCGACCTCACCTCGGACGCCGGCTGGGACGCGGCCGCCAACGGCTGCGACTACGTCCTCCATGTCGCCTCGCCGATTGCCATCGCCGAGCCCCGGAACGCCGACGAGCTCGTCGTTCCCGCCCGCGACGGCACCCGGCGCGCCGTGGCCGCCGCCCTCCGGGCCGGCGTGAAGCGCGTGGTGCTCACCTCGTCGGTGGCGGCGGCCAGCCCGCGCACGGGCGGCGCCCGCGACAGCGCCAGCGACGAAACGCAGTGGACCGATCTCGACGATCCCAGGGTGGGCGCCTACGCCCGCTCCAAGACCCTGGCCGAGCGCACCGCCTGGGACCTCGTGGGCGCCGCTTCCGGCACCACGACCCTGGCCACCGTCAATCCCTCCGTGGTGCTGGGACCCGTCCTTGGCCGCGACTTTTCCGATTCGGTCCAGGTCGTGCAGCGCCTGCTGTCCGGCCGGGTGCCCGGCCTGCCGCGGCTGGGCTTCAGCTTCGTCGATGTGCGCGACGTGGCCGACCTGCATATCCGCGCGATGACCGCGCCGGAGGCGGCGGGCCAGCGCTTCATCGCCGCCGGCGACTTCGCCTGGATGGAAGAGGTGGCGGCCCTGCTGCGGGACAATCTCGGCGACGCCGCCCGCAAGGTGCCGACGCGCCGGGTCCCGGACGTGGTCCTGAAGCTGGTGGCGCTGTTCGACAGGAGCGTGGCGGGCGTGGTGCCGCGCCTCGGGGAAAGGCGCACGTTCACCTCGGCGAAGGCCGAGAGAGTGCTCGGCTGGCGGCCGCGTCCGTTGGAAGAAACCGTGCTGGATTGCGCCAAGAGCCTTGTCGCTTCAGGCGCGGTTTAGGCCGGGCTTCGCCCGTCGACCGGTGTCGCCGCACCGCGTCCGCTTCAGCCTTGAGTATTACGAAGGTCTTCGTATATCATGCTTGGAACAGGCTTCAGGGAAGCAAAGCGGCCGGTGCAACGGCACGCACCACACGGCGAGCCCGCATCACGCCGACGCATCGGTCCGGGTTCACGTCCTGCGGCGGGATGGTTGGTACATCAAGTTCTATTTTCTCGATGAGGACACGGTCTTCATCAGCGTTCACCGGTGAGGAAGCGGCCATGAAGCTCTACATGCCCGGCGAGAAGGGAAGGGCGCTCTGCGAGCAGGGCGGCCGGGTTTCGACGACCTTCCGCTATCGCGACGTGCCGTTCAGCGACGGCTCGGGCGTCGCCCGGAAGATCCTGGCCGGCGTCTGCGATCACTGCGGCAAGGTCGTCTCCATTCCGCCCCAGTCGACACCCTCGATCCGGGCGGCGCGCCGGGGCGCGCAGGTGTCGATCGAGGCCATCCTGCCCGCCGTCTATCTCGATGCGCTCGACCTCGCCTGCTGGCGGATCGATCCCGAGGCGTCGCAGGAGTTCCGCAAGCCGCTGCTGATGCACTATCTGCACGGCTCGTCGC
>JAUXWU010000214.1 GCA_030680085.1 Rhodocyclaceae bacterium
ACACCGGGCCAGGACGTGGTGCTGGGGCTGGACTGCGCCAGTTCTGAATTCTTCAAAAATGGCAAGTACATGTTGAGTTCGGAAAAGCTGGAACTCGACTCGGCTGGCTTTGCCGACTATCTGGCGACGCTGGCCGACAAATACCCGATCATCAGCATCGAGGACGGCATGGCCGAAGGCGACTGGGAAGGCTGGATCAACCTCACCAACAAGCTCGGCAAGAAAATCCAGATCGTCTGCGACGACCTGTTCGTCACCAACCCGAAGATCCTGCGTGAAGGCATCCAGCAGGGCGCGGCCAACTCGATTCTCATCAAGGTCAACCAGATCGGCACGCTGACCGAAACCTTCGCCGCCGTCGAGATGGCCAAGCGCGCCGGCTGGACCAACGTGATCTCGCACCGCTCGGGCGAGACCGAGGATTCGACCATCGCCGACATCGCCGTCGGCCTGAATGCCGGTCAAATAAAAACTGGTTCGCTTTCTCGTTCCGACCGCATCGCCAAGTACAACCAGTTGCTGCGCATCGAAGAAGATCTGGGCGACACCGTTATTTATCCGGGTCTTGATGCCTTCTACAACCTGCGCAAGTAATTTGTTGGCATGAAATGGCCGACCTGGGTGCTGGTCGCCTTATTGGTCCTGCTGCAGTATCCATTGTGGTTCGGCAAGGGCGGCTGGCTCCGGGTGCAGGAGATGGAACGGCAGCTTACTGCCCAGCGCGAAGTGAACCAGACGCTGGAAGCGCGCAACGCCGCGCATGAGGCCGAGGTGCGCGACCTCAAAACGGGTTACGAAGCCATCGAGGAGCGCGCGCGCTACGAGCTCGGTCTCGTCAAGGAAGGCGAGATCTTTGTGCAGACGCCGCAGAAGCGGCCGTAGCCGACTTTCTGCATGCTCTATCAATAGTTGTTCGAGCCGCTCTCTTGACAGGAGCGCTGCCCGTGAGTTTAATAACAGTTATTAAACTCGGAGGAGACCCGTATGCCGACCAGCGTTGCGCTCAGTCCCCGTTTTGAGCACTTCATTCGAGACCAGGTGGAGTCCGGACGCTTCAATAACGCCAGCGAGGTAGTTCGTGCGGGTCTGCGTCTGCTAGAGGATCAGCAAACCCGGGCTGCGCTGCAGATGGACGCCCTGCGCGCGGCCATTGCCTCCGGAATGTCCGGAATGGCTAATGGCACGGGTATTCCTGCCGATGCCGTGTTCGATCGACTGGAGGCCAAATATCGGGCCATGGCCGACGACCCATCCGCTTGATGCAAGTGATATTTTCTTCGCTTGCCGAACGCGATCTGGAAGAAATCGGTGATTACATCGCTCGAAGCAACCCGCGCAGGGCGTTGAGCTTTGTCATCGAATTGCGTCGTCAATGCACCAAAATTGCCACTGCGCCGCAGGCCTATCGCCCCCGATCCGAATTAGGCGACGGTATCCGGTCATGTGCGCATGGCAACTACGTGATTTTCTTTCAGGAATCCCGGACGACGCTTGGCATCGTTCGTATCCTGCATGGGTCGATGGATATCGAGGCACGATTTGCTGAAACGGGTAGTAGGCGGCAATGAATTTACCGGTCACTCCGTCCAGTCTTCGACAGGCAGATCGGTCATCTGGCTGAAAGCCCGGTCGTTTGTCACCAGTACCGCGCCCACGCTCAGCGCATGCGCGCCGATCAGCAGGTCAAGCGGCGCCAGTACCTTGCCGCGCCTCGCCATGTCGGCCCGCACCATCCCGTAACACTCCGCCGTGGCGCTTACCCAGGGCAGCACATCGACGCGCCGCAGAAACTCGCGCACGGCCAAATGTAGACGTTTGGCGTCGGGACGTTTCGCCAGGCCAAACAGCAACTCGCCTTCGGTGATGGCCGAGATGCAAAGGGATGCCATCGGCGCCGCGACCACGCGCCTGGCAACGGCCGGATGCTCTTTGAGCAGGTGGCTTGCCGTGTTGGTGTCCAGCATGTACCGCTTCATTCGCCATGCCCAGCGAAGGGGTCGCGATCCTGCGTTCCCTGATTGCGCTCCTTCTCGTCCAGAAAATCGGCCGGCACGGCGGCACCCTTGAGCGCAATGAAGAAGTCATCCCAGCTTGCCGGCTTGCGCGACAAAATCACGTCGCCTGTCTCGGTATCCTGGCGGATAAAGACTTCCTTGGTATCGAACCGAAAAGCGGCCGGCAGGCGTACCGCCTGGCTGCGGCCGTTGGTGAATAGTTTGGCGACCTGGTTCATGGCTGCATCCTCTTGCTCTGAATGGATGCCGAAGCATAGGCCTGATGATGGGATATATCAAGGTATATGCCTATACGTGTTTCAAGGGAGGGCAGCGTATAGATGTAATTTGTCGAGATATTTGCAGCCTTGACAAACGCAACATATCTGTTGCATTATTCGTCACGTGAATTCAAAGCAAATGAAAAAGTGGCTGGAACAACAAGGGGCGACCTTTCAGCCAGGCAAGGGTTCGCACTTGAAGGTTTTCATGAATGGCAAGCAGTCTGCCCTGCCCATGCACGGCACAGCCGAGCTTGGCAAAGGACTTGAAGCCGCCATCAAACGCCAGCTTGGTTTGAAATAAGGAGAAAACATGTTTGACTATCCCGTAACCCTGACCCCCGACGATGGCACCGTGTTGGTGACATTTGCCGACGTGCCCGAGGCGATCACTTTCGGCGCGGATGAAGACGAAGCCTTGCTCAACGCCGTGGATGCGCTGGAAACCGGCTTGTCGTTCTACGTGGATGCGCGCAAATCCCTACCGGCTGTCAGCCAGCCCGCAGCCGGTCAAAAAACGGTGCGCCCGTCGGCGCTGGAGTGCGCCAAGCTGGGGGTGTATCAGGCAATGACCGAGCAGGGCATCAAGAAAGCCGAACTGGCCCGTCGCCTGGGCTGGCATATGCCACAGGTCGACCGTCTGTTCGACCTGCGCCACGCTTCCAGACTTGATCAGATCGAGGCCGCGGCGGCTGTGCTTGGTCGGCACATTGAAGTGCTGGTTGCATGATTTAATTTCTCGCAAACCGCTTGGGGTTCCTGCTCCTGGAGCAGCAGTTCCACCCGATTGCGGCCGCCTTTCTTGGCCAGATACAGGGCCCGATCCGCCCTGTGCAAGGTCGCCTCGATATCCTCGGGACAGAGGCTGGTCACGCCAATGCTCACCGTTACGCTCAAGGTCATGTCCTCGAATGCAATGGGCATGGCCGCCACGTCTCGACGCCGAGGAAAGCAAAGACGCCGAAGCTCAGGGGCTTGCGGTCATCCGCAGTTGTGGCGGCCCATGCCGGTGATGCAAGCACGAAAAACGCGCACAGCGCGACGAGCCGGGCGCGGCTAAACATGGCCTGTTGCTTGCAACTCGCGCTGGTAACGCGCTGCGTTCTCCACATAATGCACGGCACTGTGGGCCAGCATGGCGAGTTGCGCGTCGCTGAGTTCGCGCAGCACCCTGCCGGGCGAACCGACGACCAGCGAACGGTCGGGAATCACCTTGCCTTCGGGAATCAGCGCGCCGGCGCCGATCAGGCATTGCTTGCCGATCACCGCGCCGTTCAGGACGATGCTGCCCATGCCGATCAGCGAACCGTCGCCGATGGTGCAGCCGTGCAGCATGACCCTGTGGCCGACGGTGATGTCGCGGCCGAGGGTGAGCGGCTCGCCGACGTCGGTGTGCAGCACCGAACCGTCCTGGATGTTGGTGTTTTCTCCAATGGTGATCTGGTCGTTGTCGCCGCGCAGCACGGCATTCCACCAGATGCTGACGTTCTCCGCCAAGCGCACGTCGCCAATCACGGTGGCGTTGGGGGCGACCCAGACCGAGGGGGCGAGTTGCGGGATTTTTTCGCCGAGGCGATAGATTGGCATTACAGGGTTTCCCCAAGCGTAATGTCGACCATCAGGTCGTCGGAAAGTCTTTCCAACTCGGCCTTGAGCGCGCGGGCATCGAAGTCGGGCGCGGTGAAGAGTTCGGCCTGGGCGTGAAAAAGCACTTCCGCCGACATCGGCGCGCTGCTGGTGTGCGTGGCCAGTTCTTCGACGTTGACGGCATGGCGCGCCAGCACCTGCGAGACTTCCTTGACGATGCCGATGCGGTCGTGGCCGACGAGATTGAGCGTCAAGCGCCGTCCAGTTGTTGGAAAATGAGGCGCCGACTTTTGCGCATCGGCCAGTTCGGCGCTGACCTTGAGGCCGGAAAGCTGTGTCAGCGCTGTTTTCAGCGCCGCGCTGCGCTCCGCCGGAACGGCCACTCGGACAATGCCGGCGAACTTGCCGGAAAGATGGGCCATCGATGCTTCGAGCCAGTTACCGTCGTGGGCGGAGATGGCGGTGGCGAGTTCTTCGACGAGGCCGGGCCGGTCGTCGCCGATGACGGTGAGGATGAGTGCTTGATCAGCCATTTGCATAATCCTCCATGGGAACGCAGGCGCAGAACAGGT
The DNA here is from genome assembly GCA_030680085.1 of Rhodocyclaceae bacterium. Taxonomy (GTDB): domain Bacteria; phylum Pseudomonadota; class Gammaproteobacteria; order Burkholderiales; family Rhodocyclaceae; genus Sulfuricystis. The sequence goes on from JAUXWU010000214.1 coordinate 4,435, forward strand.
TGCGGTCGCCCCAGACGTCGTCGATGCGATTCACCGACGGCCAGAACTTGTTGGCCGCCACCCAGGGCAGGGGAAATACCGCTGTTTCGCGCGAGTAGGGGCGGGTCCATTCGCTAACGATATCGGCTTGCGTATGCGGCGCGTTCTTCAGCGGATTGTCGTGCGCCGGCCATTCGCCCGCTTCGATTTTGCGAATCTCGTTGCGGATGCCGATCATCGCTTCGATGAAACGGTCGAGCTCGGCCTGGTTTTCCGATTCGGTCGGTTCGACCATCAGCGTGCCGGCCACCGGGAAGCTCACCGTCGGCGCGTGGAAACCGTAGTCCATCAGGCGCTTGGCGATGTCGATTTCCGCTATCCCCGTTGCCGCCTTGATGGCGCGGATATCGAGGATGCACTCGTGGGCGACGCGCCCGTGGGCACCGGTGTAGAGCACCGGGTAGTGGTCTTTGAGCCGCGTGGCGATGTAATTGGCATTGAGGATGGCGACCTGCGTGGCCTGCCGCAGCCCCGCGCCGCCCATCATGGCGATGAACATCCACGAGATCGGCAGGATCGACGCCGAGCCGAACGGCGCGGCGGATACCGCACCCTGCGTGCCGACGCGGTCTGCCGCCAGCACATGGCCGGGCGCGAAGGGCGCCAAATGCGCTTTCAGACCAATTGGCCCCATGCCCGGCCCGCCGCCGCCGTGGGGAATGGCGAAGGTCTTGTGCAGGTTGATGTGCGAGACATCGGCGCCGACGAAGCCCGGTGAAGTCAGTCCCAACTGGGCGTTGAGGTTGGCGCCGTCCATGTAGACCTGGCCGCCGTGGGCGTGGGTGATCTCGCACATCTCCCTGACGGCTTCCTCAAACACGCCGTGGGTGGAGGGGTAGGTGATCATCAGGCAGGAGAGCTTG
>JAUXWU010000011.1 GCA_030680085.1 Rhodocyclaceae bacterium
GATTTCCCAGTCAATGACGGCGTCCAGCCGTTCCAGCGGGTCGCCCGCTTCACTCAGACTGGCGTAGCGGTTCTCAAGGTCAAATAGGCTGGTTTGCATGCTGTAAGCATAACATATTTTGGGGATTTATAGAAGTGCCCTCATGAATCTGGTCGAGAATCTGCGCCTGGGTGACGGGGTCGAAATTGGCGGCCATCACGCCTCCGTCGGGCCGTCCCAAGGAGGCGTGCGCCCCCCTGTGGGGGGCAGCGAGCCGGGTTTGCGAGCGTGGGGGGCCATCATTATCAGGCTTCCTGGCTGACCAGCACGGCCCAACGCGCGGCCTCGCACAGCGCGGCGGCCCAGTTCCCATGTGCAATGCCGATGGCATCCAGCGCCGCGGCCAATTGTGCAGAGGGCGGGCCTTCGCCGGCCACAACGGCGGCGAGCAATTCACCGAACCGGCCCGTGCCGGCGGTCAGCGCCTGCACGACGCTTTCGTCCAGATTGAGCGGCGCGATGATCGAGGCAAGCGGCGTGCCGAACAAGGCCTCGAGCAGCGAAAACATGCCGGTCATGAACGCCAGGTCCTGCTGCTCGCGGGGCAAATTGGCACGCCGGGCAAGCGCCTCCATCAGGCTGGCGCGCAGGGCCACGCGCGGTAGCAGGGCGCTGGCCACCGTGCTGCCCGGCGGGCGGGCATACAACAGCAGTTGCACCCAGCGTTGCAGTTGGCGGCGCCCCATCAGCACGATGGCCTGGGCGAAACTGGTGATCTTGCGCTCTGGCGCGAAGGCCGGGGAATTCACCAGTTTCAGCAGGTGGTAGGCCAGATTCGGGTCGTGCTTGATCAGGTCGCCGATGTCCCTCGAGTCGGCATCCGAGGTGACGAGCACCAGCAGCTTGAGCAGCAGGTTGCGCGAGGTGGTGTCGGTCTTGGCGGCGGCGGCGGTGGTAGTGGCAAGCAGGCCGTCGTGGCCGGCCCGCCAGTGGAATTTGCAGAAGCCGGGGCAGAGGTCGGTCGTCGGGCCCAGCGCCAGATGCGGGCCGGGCAATTTACGCAACCAGTCGGCAAAGCCGGGCGGGATGTCACGCCCCGGACAGGTCACGGCCAGCGACGTCAGGCCGGGAAACAGCGCCGCGTCCGGGGCCGGAAAACCGCTGGCCATCAGGGCCAGGCCGGCATCCTGCAAGATAGCCAGGGCGGCGTGTTGTTCGCTGTTCGCGGCAATTTCGACAGGGAAGCGCAAGATCAGGCGCCCCGGCGGCAACAGGGCGCCGACCAGCGCCGGGTCGATCCGCGTCGGGTCGACCGCAGCGATGCAGGACAGCGCGTCGTCAAGCGATGCGGCGAGTGCGTAATCGCCCAACACCCGCGTCAGCACGGCGCTGTCGAGCGGATCGGCGCCCTCCAGCATCAGGGCAACCCAGAAGTTCCCGGCATTGACAACCGGCTGCAGGGTAATCAGGGGAAAAGTGCCGGGGGAACTCATGGGCCAATCATACGGAAGGTATAGGCAAACCGGAAGCGTCGGGCTGCCGCGTCAGGCGCATCCCGGTCTCGGTGACGATGATGTCGAGCGGAATGTCGTGCGGCTCGGGATGGATGTCGGGCACGATGGCCAGTTCGAAGCCGACGCCGATGGTCAGCGGACGGGGAACGGCTGCCGCCAGCGTGCGGTCGAAGTAGCCACCGCCGTAGCCCAGCCGGTAACCGGCCGGGTCGACGGCAACCAGTGGCAGCAGCACGACATCGGGAGTCACGCAGTGGGCGGTTTGCGGTACGGGAATGCCGAAGGGGTCGGTGGTCATCGGTGCGTCGGGCGACCAAGCGCGGAACTGCATGGGCGCGGCGGGTGTCACCACCGTAGGCATGGCGGCCTGCCAGCCGGCACGGATGAGATCGAGCATCAGCGGCCGGCAGTCCACCTCGGCGCGCACCGGCCAGCAAAAGGCGAGGGTGCCGGGGGGGCGGGGTTGCAACAATTGGGAGAGGCGGTCAAGGATATGAGCACTGGCCAGCGCATGCATCTCTTCCGGCAGGGCCAGCCGGGCGGCGATTTTCTCGCGACGCAAGGCGACACGAAAAGCGGTTGTTTGAACTGGCTGATCGGCCATGGGGCAAATAGAACCTTGTGCTAATCTGAAAACGTGTTGAGAGTGCCGAGAGGGTAGTGCCGCGTTGTGGATTTCGTTCAGGGGATTACGCCGCGATAATCAGCGCTGCGTGTCGCATAACGGCAGACTTGCCGGTTTTTTTAGGTTTGAACGGTATCTTTATGAATAAAAAACAGTTCGGACTTCTCTTGCTGGTTTGTCTGCCGGGATGGTTGCTGCCCCTGCCGGGTTTTGCCCAGGCGGCTCATCCCGAGGATGCCGCTTTCCAGGCGGCGCGCGAGGCCTTCGTCAAGGGCGAACGGGCCAAGCTCGCCCGCGCCGTGGCGAAGCTCAAGACCCATCCTTTGACGCCGTGGGCGAATGCCTTCCAGTTCAGTCAGCAGCTTGAGGACGGCTCGGATGCGGGCCTGGCGGAGTTCATCGAGCAGCAAAGCGGCACCTATCTGGCCGAAAAGATGCGCGGCGACTGGTTGAAGTGGCTGATCCGCAAGGAAGACTGGACGGCGGCGCGCAGCCAGTTCGCCCGTCTGGAGCGGCCGGATGCCGAAGCGAACTGTCGCGGGATTGATGTGCGCTTGCGGCTTGGCGAAGCGGCGGCGGCTGATGATGCGCGCGCGTTGCTGGCGTCAGCAGCCCCGCTGCCCGAACCCTGTCTGGCACCCCTGGCACGTCTGGCGGCGGCGGGCGAGTTGCCAGTCGACAGTCTCCGCGATCGTCTGCGTCACCGCCTGGCGCTGGACAAACTCAAGGAAGCGCGCACACTCGCCGGCTGGCTGCCGGCGGGCGAAACCCTGCCCTGGGGGACGGTCAATGCCATCATCGATCATCCGGCGCGCTATCTGGCCAATCTGCCGGAGAAGTTTGCCGAAACGCGGCAGGACCGCGAACTGGTGATGTTTGCGGTGCAGCGCGTCGCGCGCGGCGATGCCCGGGTGGCTGCGGCGCGCTGGCAAGAAATAGAAAGCCGCTTTGCAGCGTCCGAGCGCGGCTTCGTCTGGGGACGGCTGGCGCTGCAAGCCGCGCTGAAGCATCAGCCCGAAGCGTCCGCCTGGTTCGACAAGGCCACATCTTTGGGTGGCAATCTTGACGAGGAACAACACGCCTGGCGCGTCCGCGCCGCGCTGCGGGGAGGCAACTGGACGACGGTGACCCGCGCCATTGCCGCCCTGCCGGACGCGCTCGCCGCGCAACCGGAATGGCTCTACTGGCGCGCCCGCGCCCATGTCGCCCGGACCGAGCACGAAGCGGCGCTGCCACTGTTTGCGAAAATTTCCGGGCAGCCGACTTTCTACGGCATTCTCGCCAGCGAAGCACTCGGCCGGCCCTTTGCGTTGCCGCCCCGGGCAACTCCGCCCAGCGCCGAAGAGTTGGCCGCGGCGGCCGACCGCCCCGGTCTCGCGCGCGGCCTCGGGCTGATCCGCGCCGACATGCGCATCGAAGGCATCCGCGAATGGAACTGGGCGCTGCAAGGGCTCGATGACCGGCAACTTCTGGCCGCGGCCGAACTGGCGACCCGCCATGCGGTGATCGACCGCGCCATCAGCACGGCCGACCGCACGCGCAGCGAGCATGATTTTTCCCAGCGCTATCCGACCCCCTTCTACGCTCGCGTCGAACCGCGCGCGCGCGAAGCCGGCCTCGACCCGGCCTGGGTGTATGGCCTGATGCGGCAGGAAAGCCGCTTCATCATGGATGCCAAGTCGAGCGCCGGCGCCAAGGGCCTGATGCAGTTGATGCCAGCCACCGCCCAGTGGGTGGCAAAAAAGATCGGCATGCACGACTTCCACCAGGGCCGCGTCACCGAGATGGATACCAACCTGATTCTCGGCACAAACTACCTGCGGATGGTCATGGACAGCCTCGACAGCCACCCGGTGCTGGCCTCGGCCGCCTACAACGCCGGACCCGGCCGCGCCCGCCGGTGGCGTGCCGAACAGCCGCTCGAAGGCGCCATCTACGCCGAAACCATCCCTTTCAACGAGACGCGCGACTATGTCAAGAAGGTGATGGCGAATGCCATCAACTACGCCGCCTTATCAAACGGCGGCGGGGTCTCCCCCTCGCTGACCGCACGGCTGGGCACGATTCGCCCGCGCGGCTTTGGCGACGGCACGGCGGAGACCCTGCCATGAATATTCTGCTAATCGGTGGCACCGGTTTTCTGGGTAGTGCGCTAAGCCGCCGTCTCGCCAGCGCCGACTTTTGCGTAACGCTGCCGACGCGCCGCCGCGAGCGCGCCAAGCACCTCACCGTGCTGCCGACGGCGCGCGTTGTTCAGGCCGACGTGCATGACGACGCGACGCTCGTCCGCCTGATGGCCGGACAGGATGCGGTGATCAGTCTGGTCGGCGTTCTCAAGGGCAATTTTCAGCGCACCCATGTCGAACTGCCGGAGAAGATCGCCCGTGCCGCCGTCACCGCATGCGTGCCGCGTCTACTGCACGTTTCGGCACTGGCCGCCGCCACCAACGCGCCTTCCGACTATCTGCGCTCCAAGGGTGCCGGCGAACTTGCGGTGAAAGCCGCTTTCCCGTCAGTGACGATCTTCCAGCCATCGGTGCTTTTCGGGCGCGGCGACGCCTTCCTCACTCTGTTCGCCGCTCTGCTGAAGATCGCCCCCATCGTGCCGCTGGCCTGCCCCGACGCCCGCTTTCAACCGGTGTGGATCGAGGACGTGGTTTCGGCCATCGTCGCCAGCCTCGACAATTCGGCAAGCCGCGGCCAGACCTATCCGCTGTGCGGCCCGCAGATTTACAGCCTGCGCGAACTGGTGGCCTACACCGGCAGAGTGAGTGGCCACCCGCGCCCCATTCTCGGCCTGCCGCAAAGCCTGTCCTACCTGCAAGCCTGGGCGATGGAGTTTGTGCCGGGCGGCCCGATGACGCGTGACAATGTGCGCTCCATGTCGGTACCCAATGTTTGTCCGGCCGGCTGCACCCTGCCCTTCGGCCTCTCCGCCACGGCGCTGGAAGCGGTGGCGCCGGGCTATCTGACAAGAGGTATTTCGCCATGAAAACCCTGCATCTCGATACGTCCGAACTCGGCCTTGATTTCAACGCCGCGCTTGCTCTGGCCAGGGTCATCGCCCGGCAGCAACTGGGCGAAGACACCATGCTGATGAGCTGGTACGACCGCGAACGCGATTTTGAGTCGCCGAGCGGCACCAGCGAGTGCCATGAAGGCTGCCCCACCAAGGGGTACTGGGATTACGCGCTAAATCGCGGAGCACAGTTGGCGGTAGCCTTCGATGCCGGGCGCTTTACCTTCTGTTTTCTCTGGGCGCCATGACAACCGCTCTGCACGACAACGCCATCGCCAGCCGGCTCGTCACGCTCGACGGCTGGTCGCGCGATGCCGCCCGCATCGTCAAGACATATCGTTTCGCCAACTACCACGAGACCATGGCCTTTGTGAATGCGGTGGCCTGGATCGCCCACCGCAGCGACCACCATCCCGATCTCGAAGTCGGCTATAACCGCTGCACGGTGGCCCTGACCAGCCACGATGCCGGCGGCCTTTCCGCGCTGGATTTCGAGAGCGCGGCGCAAATCGACGCGCTGTTGCGGCCCTGATTTTAGTTCCGGCATAACCTGCTGTGCAGGTAAGCCTTCTCTGAAACCAGTGCCTTGAAAAACATTCCGCTGATCGGCGGCACTGGTTTTCACCGCGGCCGTGGCGGGATAGCGTCGCTTGTCGAGTCATTGCGCGAGGTATTACTTTTTGCTAGAGTAATACCAACAATCATTGCATTACCCTGGAGTCGCCATGTTGAATTCATCCGTCACCACCAAGGGACAGGTCACCATCCCCTCCGAGTTGCGCGCCCGGTTTGGCATTCAGCCGGGTGACCGCGTCGGTTTCTTCGAGGAGGATGGCCGCATCATTCTGGAACGGCAGGAAACCGCCATCAGCGCCGTTTTCGGCCTGGTCAAGGCCCGGCGCGGCGTGACGCAGGAGGAAATGGATGCCGCCATCGCTGTCGGGTGGCAGCGCCGGGCGCGCCGCAATGCTGGCCAATGATCTCTCAAGAAACACGCCGGGCCGCCCCAAGTGTTTCTTGGCCCCTTGAGGGGAGAACCGAGCGCAGCGAGGTTTTCGGGGTGGTATCTGTTGATACCAACGTTTTGGTGCGCGTGCTGGTCGACGACCCGGATGCGCCCGGGCAGTGTGCCGCGGCACGAACGGCGGTAGCGGCGGCTGGCGAAGTGCATGTTGCTCAAGCGGTGCAGATCGAGACTGTCTGGGTGCTCACCGGCGCATACGGACTGGGCAGGGCCGCGCTGGTAAAAACGCTCCTGGTCATCGCCAACCACCCGGCTTTTCACCTGCAACGCGCGGAGATTTTTCGCGTGGCTTTGCAGCATTTCCAGAGCGGCCGCGCCGATTTTGCCGATTGCCTGATCCTCGCGGAAAGCGCGGCTGTCGGCGCCACGCTGGCAACCTTTGACCGCAAGCTGGGCAAACTGCCCGGAACACGGCTAGTCGCATAGGGCGCGCGGTGCAAACCTACTGCGTCGGTGGCGCCATCCGCGACGAATTGCTCGGCCTGCCTGTCAAGGATCGCGACTGGGTGGTCGTCGGCGCCACGCCTGAAGAGATGCTGCTGGCTGGTTTCAAACCCGTCGGCAGGGATTTTCCGGTGTTCCTCCATCCAGAAACGCACGAGGAATACGCGCTCGCCCGCACCGAGAGGAAGACCGCGCCGGGGTATGCCGGATTCGTCTTTCACACCGACCCCGGCGTCACGCTCGAAGACGATCTGGCGCGGCGCGATCTGACCATCAACGCCATCGCCCGCGCGCCAGACGGCACGCTGATCGACCCTTACGGCGGCCGGCGCGATCTGGCGGCGCGGGTGCTGCGCCACGTCGCCCCTGCCTTTGCCGAAGACCCCGTGCGCATCCTCCGCGTGGCGCGCTTCGCGGCGCGCTTCAGCGAATTTTCGCTGGCGCCAGAAACCTTGACGCTGATGCAACAGATGGTGGCGGACGGCGAGGCCGATGCGCTGGTGGCCGAGCGCGTCTGGCAGGAACTGGCAAACGGACTGATGGAGGCGCAACCGTCGCGCATGTTCGAAACCCTGCGCGCCTGCGGCGCATTGAAGCGACTACTCCCCGAGCTGGATTGCCTGTGGGGCGTGCCGCAGCGCGCCGATTTTCATCCGGAAATCGACACCGGCGTGCATGTGATGATGGTGATCGACATGGCGGCGCGGCTGAAACTTTCGCTGCCGGCGCGCTTTGCCGCGCTGACCCATGATCTCGGCAAGGGCACGACGCCCGCCGACATCCTGCCGCGCCACACCGGCCATGAGCTGAGAAGCGCCGCCCTGCTCGAACCACTCTGTGCCCGGCTGCGCGTGCCGACCGATTGTCGCGATGTGGCGCGCCTGGTTGCCCGCTTTCACGGCGACCTGACTCGCGTCGCCGAATTGCGGCCCGCAACGAAAGTGAAAATCCTCGAACGCTGCGACGCCCTGCGCCGTCCGGCGCGTTTCGCGGAAGTGCTGGGCGCCTGCGCAGCCGATTATCGCGGCCGGCTCGGCTACACCGAGCGCGACTATGCCGCCGCCGACCTGTGGCGGCAGGCGCTGGCGGCCGTGCAAGGCGTGGATGCCGGCGCGGTCGCGCGCGCCTGCGACGATCCGGCGCTGATTCCAACCAAGGTGCATGAAGCGCGCGTCAAGGCAATCGCTGTCGGCACTTAAAGCGCGGAGCAGGGCAGGCCGATCAATTTTTCATCGAGCCGACGCGGGGCCTCATCGTTGTTGATGACGATGCCGTAGCGACAGCCGCGCTCATTGACAAAATCACGCAGCGCCCGCAGCGAGCGCGCATCGACATGCCCGGTGTGCTTGATCTCGACGGGCAGCAGGCCGAACTCGCCTTCCAGCACCAGATCGATTTCGGCGCCCGCGCCGGTGCGGTAGTGGTAGGCGCGGTAATCGACGCCCGCGGCCGAAAGTCCGCGCAGCAGGGTTTCGATCACCGTGGATTCCCAGGACTGCCCCATGCGCGGGTGCGTCATCAGTTCCTCGCGGTCACGCAGATGCAGCAGATAGTGCAGCAGGCCGCTGTCGCGCAGGTAACCCTTGGGATGCTTCACCACCCGCTTGGTGGCATTTTTTTCATAGGCCGGCAGATGGCGCCACAAAAACGTGCCATGCGCGATATGAAAGTAGTCGCGCGCGGTCGGCTGCGAAACGCCCAGCGCCCGCGCCACCTCGGCGTAGTTGATGATGCTGCCCGATAACTGAGCCAGCATCTGCACGAAAAGGCGAAATTTCTGCCGGTCGAGCTGGGGAAACAGACGCGGCAGATCGCGGTCGAGATAGGTTTGCAGGTAGTTCTGCATCCACAGCTTGCGAAAACGCGGCTGGCGCTTCAGCCACGGTTCCGGGTAGCCGCCCTGCATCCAGAAATCGCCGATTTGATCGAGACTCAAGCGCGGCAGCAGTCCGGCAAGCGCGTCGATGGGCGCCCGCTCGGCGATCAGCCGATAGAGCGGCGAAGGTGGCAGTTCATAGGCCTCGGCCAGCGAAAACGGCCCCATTTCTATCATGGCGACACGTCCGGCCAGGCTCTCCGCAACGGCGCCCTGCAACTCTGGTGAACTAGAACCCGTGATGACGAAGCGCCCCGCCGCTGCGCGGTGATCATCGATAGCAACCCGCAAGGCAGGAAACAGCGCCGGCAGCAACTGGCATTCGTCGATGGCGACCCGCCCTGGGTTGAGGCGCAGGAATAAATCAGGATCACGCGCGACGGCGTTGAAGTCGGCGAGCCTTTCCAGGTCGAGGATTTTCCACCCAGGCAGCAATTCCTTGAGCAGCGTCGTCTTGCCGCATTGTCGGACGCCGACGATGGCGACGCAGGGAAAAAGCCCGAGCAATTCGTGCAGCAGGAGAATGGCGTGGCGTTTCATGAGAGCATTATCAAATGCGGAGTTTGATAATGCAAGGTATTTGTGGACTTACTTCGTCCCGCCAAGCAGCGCCTTGAAGTTGGCCAGCTTGGCGTTACCGGCGGTCTTGTCGAAAGTCGGCGCCGACGGGACGGCGCCTTGGCCTTCGCGCTTGATGTCGTCGCTGCCGCCGCCGTCCATCTCGTCGATGAAGCGTGACAGGGTGCGCTCAAAGTACTCGCGGCCCTGTTTACGTTTGGCGCACCAACTGATGTTGAGGCTCATCTGCGCGCGCGTGATGCCGACGTACATCAGGCGGCGCTCTTCCTCGATGTTGCCGGCGTCGACGGCTTCGCGGTGCGGCAGCGTGCCTTCCTCGACGCCGACCAGATGGACGTGGCGAAATTCCAGCCCCTTGGCGGAATGCAGGGTGGCGAGTTGCACGGCGTCCGTGTTCTCGTCCTGCTTGTCGAGCATGGTGATCAGCGCGATGGTTTGCGCCAGCTCCAGCAGGTTCTTGTTTTCTTCCGCCGCCTTGGCGGACAGCCAGCCGACGAAGTCGCGCACATTGCCCCAGCGCGTCTCGGCTTCACGCACCTCCAGCGCTTCAAACAGCGCGGCTTCGTAGCCGATGGCCTTGAGCAGGTCTTCCAGTACCGTGCCCGCTGCCTCCCCTTGCTCGCGGGTTGCACGAAACTCGATGCGGTTGATGAAGTTGCCGAACTCGCGCAACGCGGCCAGTTGGGGCGCCTTGATTTCCAGCTCCACGCCGGCCGCGAAGATGGCGGCGAACAGGCTGAGATGGCGGCGGCCGGCGGCGTGGCCCAGCGCTTCCAGCGTCGTTCCGCCGATGCCGCGCTTCGGCGTGGTGGCGGCGCGGATGAAGGCGGGATCGTCGTCCTGGTTCGCCAGCAGGCGCAGATAGCTCGTGACATCCTTGATCTCGGCGCGATCAAAAAACGACTGCCCGCCGGAGAGAACGTAGGGAACCTTGTGGGCGCGCAACTGCTGCTCGAACAACCGCGCCTGAAAGTTGCCGCGATAGAGAATCGCATAATCGCGGAAGCTGCCGCGCGTCTCGAACCTGTGCGCCATCAGCCGCGTGACCACCCACTCGGCCTCGTGTTCGCCGTCGCGGCAGGCCATGACGCGGATCACGTCGCCATGCCCCTTGTCCGACCACAACTGTTTGTCGAACAGCTTGGGATTGTGGCGGATCACATTGTTGGCGGCCTTGAGAATGCGCGTCGTCGAACGGTAGTTCTGTTCGAGCTTGATCACTTTTAGCCGCGGGAAATCGGTCTGCAACTGGCGCAGGTTGTCGATGTCGGCGCCGCGCCAGGCGTAGATCGACTGGTCGTCGTCGCCCACCGCCGTGAATGACGCGCGCTCGCCGGTCAAGAGACGCATCAGCCGGTTCTGGCAACGGTTGGTGTCCTGATATTCGTCGACCAGCAGGTGCCAGATTCGCGAACGCCAGCGCTGGGCCACGTCCTCGTCCTGTTCGAGCAGTTTTACCGGCTTCATGATCAGGTCGTCGAAATCGACCGCCTGGTAAGCCTTGAGCGTGCGTTCGTACTCGACATAGACGCGCTGCGCACCGGCTTCGAGATCGTCCGTGGGTGTCACGTCCTCCGGCCCGGCCAGCGCGTTTTTCCAGAGCGAGATGCGCTGCTGGATCAGCTTCACGCGCGCTTTGTCGGCGCCTTTCAAGAGTTCGCCAAACAACGCCGTCGTATCGCTGGCATCCAGAATGGAAAACCCCGGTTTGAGTCCGATGGCGCGCGCCTCCATGCGCAGGAGCTTCGCGCCGAGCGCGTGGAAGGTGCTGATATTGACTTCGCCCGCGCGTTCGCCGACCAGCTTCGTCGCGCGCTCCCGCATCTCGCGCGCCGCCTTGTTGGTGAAGGTGATCGCCATGACGTGCTGCGGCGCCATGCCGCATTCGCCGAGCAGATACGCGATCTTCTGCGTGATGACGCGCGTCTTGCCGCTGCCCGCGCCGGCCAGAACGAGCAGCGGCCCGTCGAGATAACGCACCGCCTCCCGCTGGGGAGGATTCAAACCCTGCACTGCGATTTACTTGAGCGCGCGGAGTTCACACCACGCCCGCCCCATGCGCCTGTTGATCGGCGTGATAGCTTGACCTGACCAGCGGCGCGCAGGCGGCGTGGGAGAAACCCATGGCGTTGGCCTCGTGCTCGTACATCTTGAAGACGTCCGGATGCACGTAGCGCGTCACCGGCAGGTGGTGGCCGGAGGGGGCAAGATATTGGCCGATGGTGAGCATTTCGACTGCATGGCTGCGCAGGTCGCGCATGACGGCAAGAATTTCGTCGTCGGTTTCGCCCAGACCGACCATCAGGCCGGATTTGGTGGGGAGGCTGGGCTGGCGCGCCTTGAAGTCCTGCAACAGCTTCAGCGAGTGGGCGTAGTCGGCGCCGGGGCGCGCCTGCCTGTAGAGGCGCGGCACGGTTTCGAGGTTGTGGTTCATCACGTCGGGCGGCGTGGCGGCGAGGATGTCGAGCGCGACGTCGAGCCGGCCGCGAAAATCCGGCACCAGGATTTCGATCACGGTGGCGGGTGACAGCGCCCGAATAGCGCGTATGCAGTCGGCGAAGTGCTGCGCGCCGCCGTCACGCAGGTCGTCGCGGTCGACGCTGGTGATGACGACATACTTCAACTGCAGCGCGGCGATGGTCTGCGCGAGTTTTTCGGGCTCGGCGGGATCGGGCGGCAGCGGCACGCCGTGGCCGACGTCGCAGAACGGGCAGCGCCGCGTGCACAGGTCGCCGAGGATCATGAAGGTGGCCGTGCCCTTGCCGAAGCATTCGCCGATGTTGGGGCAGGTGGCTTCTTCGCAGACGGTGTGGAGGCCGTGCTCGCGCAGGATGGTCTTGACCTCGCCGAAGCGGGCGGCGGAGTTGCCGGCCCTGACGCGAATCCAGTCGGGCTTTTTCAGCGGCGCGGCTGGAACAATTTTGATCGGGATGCGCGCGGTCTTGGCTTCGCCCTTCTGTTTTTCGCTCATAATTTTTCTCGTAATTGGGCGACCAGTTTAGCGCCAACTTTTTCCACGTCGGCGGCGGGGTCGAAAGCGAAAAGTTGCGTTACCGCCATGCCGGCATAGCCGCAGGGATTGATCGCGGCAAACGGTGCGAGGTCCATCGCGACGTTGAGCGCGAGGCCGTGGTAGCAGCCGCTGCTCTTCACCTTCAAGCCGAGCGCGGCGATCTTTGCGCCGCCGACATACACGCCCGGCGCGCCGGCGAGTCGCTCGCCGCGCACGCCAAATTCTGCCAGCAGGTCGATGACGGCCTGCTCCATGCGATTGACGAGCCCCTTGATGGAGAGGTCGCGCCGCTTCAGGTCCAGCAACAGGTAGCAGACGAGCTGGCCGGGGCCGTGATAGGTGATCTGGCCGCCACGGTCGATCTTGACGACCGGAATGCCGATGTCGGCGAGCAGATGCTCTGGTTTGCCGGCGAGTCCTTGGGTGAATACCGGCGGATGCTCGCAGAGCCAGAGTTCGTCGGGCGTGTCTGGCCTGCGCTGCGCGGTGAATTCCTGCATCGCGCGCCAGGTCGGTTCGTAATCGACTTGGCCGAGCGTGCGCAGGATTAGAGGACGATCTTGACCCACGGATGCGCGGTCAGTTCGCGGTAAAGGGCGTCGAGTTGCGGCTTCGACGTGGCGCGGATGGTGCAGGTGAGCGACAGATAGTTGCCGGCCTTCGAGGGGCGCATCTCGATGCTGGCGGCGTTGAAGTCGGGCGCATGGCGTAGCACGACCTCTACGACGGCTTGGGCGAAGCCATCTTGCGCTGCGCCCATGACCTTGAGGGGAAAGTCACAGGGAAATTCGAGCAGCGTGTCCGCGTTCACTGGAAGTACAGCTTGATCGAGTCCCAGGCGCGGCCGATGATGCCGGCCACCGGCGCATCGGTGAGCGCCACCAGCGGATATTCGCCAAACGGCTTGCCATCCAGCGTCAGCAGCAACGTGGCGATGTTGTCGCCCTGTTTCACCGGCGCGATCAGCGGTTGACGGCTGGTGACTGCCACCTTGAGGCGGCCGCCCGTTGATGCGCCCGGCGGCAGGGAGACCACAAAGTCTTCGGCAAAACCGGCGCCGACGGTGGCGCGCGTGCTCTTGTACAGCTTGAGCTGGGCTAATGCTTGATCCTTGCTGTAGAGCTTGACGGCATCGAAGGCGCGGTAACCGTAATGCAGCAGCGCCAGCGTTTCCTGCACGCGCGCCTGATCCGAGGCGGTGCCGACCACCACGGCGATCAGGCGGCGCACGCCATCGCTCTTCGAGGCCACCAGGCAATAACCCGCCGCGGCCGTATGACCGGTCTTCACGCCGTCGATCGCCTTGTCCAGCCACAGCAGGCGGTTGCGATTGGGCTGCTTGATCTTGTTGTAGGTGTAGTCCTTGACGGCGTTGAGCGGATAGTCGGCGGGAAAATCGCGGATCAGGGCGCGGGTCAGGCGGGCCAGGTCCTCCACCGTGGTCATGTGCGCGGGATCGGGCAGGCCGGTGGCGTTGACATAGTTCGTGTTGGCAAGCCCCAGTCGACGCGCTTCGGCATTCATCAGGCCGGCGAAGGCTTCCTCGGTGCCGGCGACGGCTTCGGCCAGCGCAATGCTGGCATCATTGCCCGACTGGATGACCATGCCATGCAGCAGTTCGTCGACGGTCACCGGCCGGTTGGGCTCGATGAACATGCGCGAGCCGATCGCCTTCCAGGCTTTTTCGGAAACCGGCACGACCTGATCGCGCCGTAGCTTGCCGTCCCGCAGGGCGGCATGGACGAGATAGGACGTCATGATTTTGGTCAGCGACGCTGGCTCGACCTTCTGGCCGGGATTTTGCGCGGCGAGCACCTGGCCCGTGCCGTGATCGATCAACAACCAGGCGCGCGCGGCCAGGGCAGGGGGCGGCTCGCTGGCCTGGGCGGTGAAAGTGAACAGGCTCAGCAGGACTAGCAGAAAAGGCAGGAAGGGCATGGGGTGTCAGGAATCAGAGGAGTGGCGGGAATTCTATCTGACCAATACGCTCTCCACGATCACCGTGCCGCTGCCGCTTTCGACGATACCGAGTTTCCAGGCCGCCGCATAGGAAAGATCGATCACCCGGTCGTGCAGAAAGGGGCCGCGGTCATTGACGCGCAGCACCACCGATTTACCGGTTTCCGGCCCGCCGTTTAGCCGGGTGACGCGCACGTAGGAAGGGATCGGCAGCGTCGGATGTGCGGCCGTCATGCCGAACATGTCATAGCGTTCGCCGCTGGACGTTTTCTGGCCGTGGTAGCGCCGCCCGTACCAGCTGGCCACCCCCTGCTGGCGGAAGGGCTGGTGCCGGGTCGCCGGCACATAGTCGCGCCCGAAGACCACATAGGGGCGATTGGCGAAACGATGCAAGGGCTCGTTGCGCGGCTCGGCATCGGCAAGCGCGGCCAGATCGACGGTGCTATTTTCGAGCGGACCATCGTCAAGATAAAAGCCACCGCCGCGTTTGGCCGCGACCGGCTTCTTGTCCTGAAAAGTCGGCGCTGGCGGGACGGCGGCAGGCGGCGTGGCGGCGGTTTCGCCGACCGGCTTGGGCGGCTGGCCACCGCAGGCAGCAAGAAAAACCAGGGCGAGAAGAGCAAGATGGATTTTCATTTCTGGACGAGCATGCGGTTCTTGTGGATCGACATCAGGATACCCACGCCGAGCATCAGCGTCACCAGCGCGGTGCCGCCGTAACTGATGAAAGGCAGCGGCACGCCCACCACCGGCAGGATGCCCGACACCATGCCGATGTTGACAAAGGCATAGGTGAAGAAGATCAGCGTGATGGCGCCGGCCACCAGTCGCGCAAAGAGGTTCGCGGCCTTGACGGCGATCGAGAGGCCGCGGCCGATCAGGAACGCGTAGAGCACGATCAGCGCCAGGTTGCCCAGCAGGCCCAGTTCCTCGGCATAGACGGCAAAGATGAAGTCGGTGTGCCGCTCGGGGATGAATTCGAGCTGCGCCTGCGTGCCCTGGCCCCAGCCCTTGCCGAGGATGCCGCCGGAACCGATGGCGATGGTCGACTGGATGATGTGGAAGCCCTTGCCGAGTGGGTCTTTCTCGGGGTCGAGCAGCATCAGGATGCGTTGGCGCTGATAATCGTGCAGCATGGTCCAGGCGAAGGGCGCGGCGGCGGCGGCGGCGGCGCCCAGGCCGATGATTACCTTCCACGGCAGGCCGGCCAGAAAGATGACGTAAAAGCCGGCGGCGAAGACCAGGATGGAGGTGCCCAGGTCGGGCTGCCTGACGATCAGCGCCACGGGGATCAGCAGGATGATCGTGGCGATGGCGTAATCCTTCAGTCGCAGCATGGCTTCGTGCTTCTGGAAATACCAGGCCAGCATCAACGGCATGGCGATCTTCATGAGTTCCGATGGCTGGACACGGATGAAGCCCAGGTCCAGCCAGCGGCGCGCGCCCTTCGAGATGTCGCCGAACAGGGCCACGCCGATCAGCAGCAATACGCCAAAGACATACAGCGGCGGCGCCAGCGCCATCAGCCGCTGCGGCGGTATCTGGGCGGCGACGCGCATCACGACGAGCGCCAGCGCGACATGGGCAAGCTGCGTTCCCATGCGTCCCGGCGAAGCGCTGCCCATGCTGACCAGGGCAACCAGCAGCAATAGCCCGACCAAGCCCATCAGCGGGCCGTCGATGGGGGCGATAAATTTTCGCCAGGCTTCGCGCACCATCATTCCTCAGCGGCGTCGTCCGCTGGCGCCATGCCCTTGGGCAGCTTGCCGAGCAGGTAGTAGTCGAAAACCTGGCGGGCGATCGGCGCGGCGGCCTGGGCGCCGAAGCCGCCGTTCTCGACCAGTACCGCAAGGGCGATTTTCGGCTGGTCGGCCGGTGCATAGGCGATGTACAGGGAATGGTCGCGCAGTTCCTGCTTCGTCCCGTGGCGTTTATATTCCGCGCCCTTGAGGGAGTACACCTGCGAGGTGCCGGTCTTGCCGGCAGAGGTATAGCCGGCGCCGGCGAAGGCGCGCGTGCCGGTGCCTTCGATGTTGACGCCGACCAACGCCCGCTTGATCACGTCAACGTTGGCCTGCTTCCACGGCAGGGATTTCATGGGTTGCGGCTCGATCAGCGTCTTTTGGCCAGTCTTCGTGTCGGTGATGTGGTGGACGAGGCGCGGGCGAAACATCACGCCGTCATTGGCCACCGTGGCGATGGCCTGGGCCAGCTGGATCGGCGTGTAGGCGTTGTAGCCCTGGCCGATGCCGACGGAAATGGTTTCGCCGGCATACCATTTCTGTTGTTCGGGCTTCTTGAAGCGCTTTTTCTTCCAGGCCGTCGAGGGCAGCACGCCTTCCGATTCGCCCTCGATGTCCACCCCGGTGCGTTGCCCCAGGCCGATGCTGCCCATGAAGGCGGCGATGTTGTCGATGCCCATGTCGTTGGCAAGCACGTAATAATAGGTGTTGCAGGACTGGACGATGGATTTGTACATGTCGACCGTGCCGTGACCGCCTTTTTTGTCGTCGCGGAAGGTGTGGTTGCCGAAATTGAAGAAGCCCGGGTCGAAGATGGTCTGCTCGGGTCGACGCTTGCCGTTCTCCAGCGCCGCCAGCGCCATGAAGGGCTTGAAGGTCGATCCGGGCGGATAGGCGCCGTTCAGCGCGCGGTTCACCATCGGCTTTTCGGGCGAGTTGTTGAGTTCCCCCCAGTCCGCCAGGCTGATGCCGTCGACGAACTGGTTGGGGTCGTAGTTCGGCATCGACACCAGCGCCAGGATGCCGCCGGAGGAGGGCTCGATGGCCACCAGCGCCCCCCTGCGGTCGCCAAAGGCCTGTTCGACGATTTCCTGCAATTTGGCGTCGAGCGTCAGCGTCAGATTGTTGCCCGGAATGGGCGCGCTGCGCGCCAGCGTGCGCACCGGCCGGCCGCCAGCGTCGACCTCGACCTTTTCGAAGCCGGTGATACCGTGCAGATCGAACTCGTAGTGCTGCTCCAGGCCGCTCTTGCCGAAGTGGTCGGTACCGCGATAGTTGGCTTCGGCTTCCCGGTTTTCGATGCGCGCCTGGTCGCGCTCGGTGACCCGGCCGATATAGCCGATCACATGCGCGGCAAAAGCGCCGCGCGGATACTCCCGGAACAGGCGGGCCTTGATATCCACGCCGGGGAAACGGAAGCGCCGCGCAATGAACTTCGCCACCTCGGCATCGGTCAGCCGGGTGCGGATCGGCAGCGACTCGAAGCGCTTGTTTTCCTCCATCAGTTTCTTGAAACGCTTGCGATCCTTGGGCTGGATGTCGATGAACTCGGCCAGACCGTCAATGGTGGTTTCTAGGTCGGGAACCTGGCTCGGCGTAATCTCCAGCGTATAGGCGGAATAATTGCGCGCCAGCACCTCGCCGTTCCGGTCGA
>JAUXWU010000017.1 GCA_030680085.1 Rhodocyclaceae bacterium
TCCCGGTAAAGCGGCAAACCGGGGCACTTCCCAAATACATATTTGCTGTGTGGGCCGATCCGTGCTCAGGGCCGGGCTCGTCCAACAAACGGTTCAGATCGTGGCTGCGCTTCGCTTGCACGATCTAACCTTATTCGTTAGACTCCGCCGGTTGTCAAAAGACGAAGCCAGCCTATGCCCGAAGAGCAATTGATTGTAAACCATGCGACAACTTCGCCATCCGCCCGCGCCGGTCGCCTGGGGTTGCTGGCGGGCGCAACGGTTCTGATGTTGTTCAGCATGGTGGCCGCCTTTGGCACTGCGTCGAACACTGTTGTTTATACGGGGCAATTGAGCGAGGTCGTTGAACAACTGGCCGCCCCCGTCCCCCACTTGATTGAGACCGGCAACGACGCGCATACGCGCGAGTTGCGCATCCAGCGCGGCGATACGGTGGCGTCCCTGATGGCGCGGATGAATATCCGTGATGAAGAAGCCACCGCTTTTCTCCGCGGCAACCGTGATGCCGACGCCCTGTTCCGTCAGTTGGTTCCCGGCAAAACACTGACGGCAAAACTTACCGCCGATGGCGATTTGCAGTCCCTGATTTTTCCGCTGAATGGCGGGAAAGACACTGCCCTGCTGATCCAGCGCTCCCCACAGGGCTTCGCCGCACGTGTGCAGGATCTCCAGTTCGAATCACGGGTATCACTGCAAACGGCCGTCATCCGCCACTCCTTGTTTGGCGCTGCCGATGATGCGGGCATACCCGACAGCGTGGCCAGCCAATTGGCCGATATTTTTGGCGGCGACATCGACTTTCACCGTGACCTCCGCAAAGGCGATCGCTTTTCGGTGGTTTACGAAACCATCAGCCACCTGGGGAAACCGGTCCGCACCGAACGCATTCTGGCCGCCGAATTCATCAATGACAGCAAGGCCTACCGGGCGTTCTGGTATCAGGCCAAAGATGGGGTGGGTGGTTATTACACAACGGATGGCCGGAGCCTGAAAAAGGCATTTCTGCGCTCCCCGCTGGAATTTTCGCGGATCAGCTCGGGGTTTTCCAGCGCCCGCTATCACCCCGTCTTGCGCGAAATGCGCGCACATCAGGGCATCGACTACGCGGCCCCCACCGGAACCCGCGTCAAGGCAACCGGGGATGGCATTGTCGATTTTGTCGGTGTTCAGGGCGGCTACGGCAAGCTTGTCGTGCTGCGTCACACCGGAAACAGGACAACGTATTACGGCCACCTGTCCGGCTTCGCCGCTACCGCCAAGCAGGGCGCGCGCATCGCGCAGGGCGACGTGATTGGCTTTGTCGGCGCGACCGGCATGGCCACCGGCCCGCATTTGCATTATGAGTTCAGGGTGGCCGGCACGCATCGCAACCCGCTGACCGTGGCCCTGCCCGACGCCACCCCCTTGCCTACGTCGCAAGTCCCCGCATTTCGCGATCATGCCGACGACCTGATGGCGCAAATTGCCAATATCAGAAATGTGCAGATGGTGATGCTTGACTAGGTCCGTCGAGGCCACCAAAACAAACAGGGCGCCGCGGCGCCCTGTTTGTTTTGGTCCATTAAACTTAC
The DNA here is from genome assembly GCA_030680085.1 of Rhodocyclaceae bacterium. GTDB lineage: Bacteria > Pseudomonadota > Gammaproteobacteria > Burkholderiales > Rhodocyclaceae > Sulfuricystis. Next base: position 1,572 of record JAUXWU010000017.1, read on the forward strand.
CCGGCCGAAAACGATGATCCGCAGCCGCAGGTGCTCGTGGCGTTGGGATTCTTGATGACAAACTGCGAACCCTGCAGGCCCTCGCTGTAGTCAATCTCGGCGCCAACGAGGTACTGGAAGCTCATCGGGTCGATCAGCAGGGTGACATCATTCTTCAACATCACCGTATCGTCTTCGTTCGCCACTTCATCAAAAGTGAAGCCGTACTGAAAGCCGGAACAGCCGCCACCGGTCACGAAAACGCGCAACTTAAGTTCGGGGTTGCCTTCTTCGGCAATCAGTTCCTTGACCTTGTTTGCTGCGTTATCGGTAAATAGCAACGGTACTGGCATCTCTGTGGGTGCATTCATGAGTCATTCTCCTTGGGGTGATCTACAAGCGGGCCATTATCCGGCGCAACATGCAGCCCGTCAATCACTGCCAGCTTGGGGTGACGGGGGGCGTTTCAATGGCTGGCCGCAAGTTTTAACTCGACCGCCTTGACAGCACTCGCCCCCTGATGCACCAGCCGTCCCTGGACGATCGTCCCCAGGTGCATTTCGATCGTGTTGTACTCGACATCGCCGGTGACGCGGGCGCGTGGCTGCAGCTCAAGAAACTCGTTCGAGCGAATCGGTCCATTCACGGCGCCATTGACCACCAGATGCGACACGCTGACCTCGCCTTCGATGCGCGCGTGTTCGCTCACCACCAGCGTGCCGGGATGATCGCCTGAAGAGGAGACATTGCCACGCACCTCCCCGTCGATCCGCAATCCGCCGGTAAAGGTGATATTTCCCTCAACCGTCGTTCCCGCGCCGATGAGGCTGTCGATCCTGCCGTTGGGCTTGCTGGTTTTTCCGAACATACCGATTCTCCTAAAGGGTGAGGTTCTTGCTGGCTTTCAGGACGCCAGCCTCAAAAATTCTGATTTCCACGGCGCCCACGACAAAGTTGGCCGGCACCTCGAATTTTCCCTCAACGCGCCTGAAATTGCGCAGCGCAATTTCGTATTGAGCCGGGTCGGGATCGTCGGCGCGCGGAAAGATCATCGCAGTACCTGCGGCGGCGCGCGGCGCCGCGACAATCTGCAGGCTGAACCGGGTTTCCTTGCCGCGGCGGGCGCCTTGCAGGGCAATCAAAAAGCTGAACCGGTAACGTCCCGGCGGACCCTCGGCGCGAACACTCAAGCGATCAAGGGAAACCGCATCATCGGCCTTGCCCTCCAACTTGGTCAATCGTTCAAAAACGGCCAACTCCTCCTTGAACCGGGCATTTTCACTCAGCAGCGCCTTGTTTTTTTCGGCCAGCAGCCCTTGCGCGGCCTGGTCGATCTGCAAACTGCTCTGATTCGCCGCCTGCAAGTTGCGCAAGCGGACGACTTCTTCCTCGAGCGCGGCATTCGACTGACGCAATTCCTTGACCAGATTAACCGTTTCACTCTGATCGAAGCCCGCCATGCGCCGCCCGGTGTCGTACACCCACCCAGCCAGGGCGAGCGAAACGCCCGTCAGCACAACGATGCTGAGGGCGCGCAGATACCACGGCACATGGGTGCGCACCACCACCTGCGGAGCGGTGATGCCGAAGCGCCTGCGCAGACGCCGCAGCATCAGGGCAAGACGGGAACCTGCGATAACCCCAGGCATTCGTCGAGTCCAAACATGAGATTCATATTCTGGATAGCTTGCCCAGCAGCGCCCTTGACCAGATTATCGATCACCGAGAGCACCACCAGGACATCACCGCCCTGCGGCCGATGGACGGCGATCCGGCAGAAATTCGCTGCCCGCACCGAGCGCGTTTCAGGATGCGATCCGGCTGGCAGCACATCGACAAACGGCTCGGCGGCAAAGCGCTTTTCAAACAGCGTCTGAAAGTCCAGCTCGCGGGTGATGCGCGCATAGAGCGTGGCATGAATGCCACGGATGATCGGCGTCAGATGGGGCACGAAGGTCAGCCCGACCGGCGCCCCGGTGATGGCTGACAGGCCTTGACGAATCTCCGGCAGATGGCGATGCCCGGCGACACCGTAAGCCTTGAAATTGTCGGCAGCCTCGGCAAACAGGATGTGCGTTTCCGCCTTGCGGCCGGCGCCGGACACCCCCGACTTGGCGTCGGCGATCAACTGGTCGGCGGCGACGCAACCGGCCTCGATCAGCGGCAGAAAGCCAAGCTGCACGGCCGTCGGGTAGCAGCCAGGATTAGCCACCAGACGGGCCGTCCTGATCTGCTGCCGATTGATTTCTGGCAGGCCATATACCGCTTCGGCGACAAGTTCCGGTGCGGCATGGGTCATGCCATACCACTTTTCCCAGAGCAGAATATCCTTGATGCGAAAGTCGGCCGCCAAGTCGATCACGCGGACACCCGCCTGCAAAAGCTCGCCGGTCTGCCGCATCGCCACGCCATTGGGGGTGGCGAAAAACACCAGATCGCAGTTCCCGAGCGGCGCGGTCGCCGGGTCGCTGAATCGCAAGTCCACGCGGCCGCGCAGACTGGGGAACATGTCGGCGACAGCGCCGCCCGCTTCAGCACGCGATGTGATTGCCGTCAGCGACACCTCAGGATGCTGCGCCAGGAGCCGCAGCAACTCGACGCCGGTGTAGCCGGTACCGCCGACGATGCCAACCTTGATCATGAGCGTCCGCTCCTTTGAAGAAACTTCAAACAAAATGCCGCCCGGAGGCGGCATTTTGCATGAAAACGACCATCCAGCGGAATTAGCGCTTGGAGAACTGCTTGCGACGGCGCGCCTTGCGGAAGCCGACCTTCTTGCGTTCGACCTCGCGGGCATCGCGCGTCACGAAACCGGCTTTCGACAGCGCCGGCTTGAGCGTGTCGTCATATTCGATCAGCGCCCTGGTGATGCCGTGGCGTACCGCGCCGGCCTGGCCGGATTCGCCGCCACCGGTCACATTGACCATGATGTCGAAGGTTGCGATGTTCTGCGTCAGTTCAAGTGGCTGACGCACCACCATGCGTCCGGTTTCACGCGAAAAGAACTCATCCACCGGCTTGTCATTGACGACGATCTTGCCGCTGCCGGTTTTGAGGAACACACGCGCCACGGCCGTCTTGCGCCGGCCGGTGCCGTAATAATAGTTGGCTGCCATTGAGTCTAGTCCTGTCAGATTTCCAAGATCTTGGGCTGCTGCGCCGCGTGCGGATGGGCCGCGCCGGCATAGCACTTCATTTTCTTCAGCATCGCGTAACCGAGCGGACCCTTGGGCAACATGCCCTTGACGGCCTTTTCGAGCACGCGCGCGGGAAAGCGCTGCTGCAGCTTGAGGAAATTCGTTTCATAAATACCGCCGGGATAGCCGGTGTGGCGGAAATACTTCTTGTCCTGCGCCTTGTTGCCAGTCACGCGCAACTTGTCGACATTGACCACAACAATAAAGTCACCCGTATCGACATGCGGGGTGTATTCGGGTTTGTGCTTGCCGCGCAAACGACGGGCAATTTCGGCTGCCAGGCGGCCGAGCACCTTGTCCGCTGCGTCGACGACTAACCAGTCGTGCTTGACTTCGTGCGATTTGGCTGAAAAAGTCTTCATGGAGGATCCCTGCTACTTAAACACACTGCTTCATTAAACGCGCCAACCAATACAAGCCGGTCCGCAACGCGGAAAGCCGCGCATATTATTCGAGGAGGCCGATAAAAGTCAATTACTTTTCGGACTTCTTTTGTCAAGTCGGCCAAAGTTGGCCACGCGACGGATGATACGCCGTCTCGCCAGCGCCGACTTTTACGAAACGCTTAGAATCCAAAAAAACACCACCAACGGAGGTTCGACCATGGAATGCACGGTACGCTGGCACGAAGGCATGAGCTTTATCGCGACAACCGGGAGCGGTCATATGGTTCCCATGGACGGCGCCCCCGAGGCCGGGGGCCGCAATCTTGCGCCGCGGCCCATGGAATTGCTGCTGGCCGGCCTGGGCGGTTGCGCCTCCTTCGATGTCGTCATGATCTTGCAGAAGGGGCGGCAAGACATCGTCGATTGCGCGGTCAAGGTCGCGGCCGAACGCGCGGCGGAAGACCCCAAGGTGTTCACCCGCATCGACATGCACTTTGTCGTCACGGGTCGGGGCCTCAAGCCGGCGCTCGTCGAGCGGGCGATTCATCTGTCGGCGGAAAAATACTGCTCGGCCTCGATCATGCTCGGCAAGACCGCCGCCATGAGTCACACTTGGGAAATTGCCGAAGTCTAATCAGACCCAGTAAGCGGTCGTCGTCATCATCTTCGCCGCCAACTTCATGGCGCCCTTGGCCGGCGCGGGGAGTTCGCTGGCGCCCAGCTTGATGGCGGTTGCGGCATGCGCAATCTCGTCAGCCTTCATCTGGTCGATGATGGCCTGCGAACGACGATCCGCCCGCGGAATCTGGCTTGAATGGCTGTCCAGATGCGCCTCGACCTGCCGCTCGGTTTCGGCCAGAAAGCCCAGGCTGACCGGGTCGCCCAATCGCCCGGCCAACGCGCCCATGGTCCAGGCGCCGGCATACCACAAGGGATTGAGCAGGCTCTTGCGCCCCCCCAGTTCCGCGATGCGGCTTTCCGTCCAGTTGAGGTGCTCGGTTTCTTCCCACGCGGCATGCTCCAGCGCCTGCCGGACGGCGCCGTCCTGCGCGGTAAACGCCTGGCCGGCATACAAAGCCTGGGCGCAGACTTCCCCAACGTGATTGACGCGCATCAGTGCCGCCACATGGCGGCGCTCCGCTTCGGTCATCTCAGCCTCGGGCAGCGCCGCGCCGGGCAGCGGTCGCGTCGTGGGCGCCTTGGCAAAAACCGTGCGCAGGGCCAGGTCGACCTGAAAAATGAAAGGGTCCAACAGGCTCATGGCTGGGCCACCGCGGGATGCCGGCCCAGCCGCAGCACTTCGCGGCCCTCGGCCGGATTGCGTATCGGCGTGCCGTTGGGACAAAACAGTTCGCGCGCCAGGGCGGCGTGGTGCCGATTGACGGGTTTGTTCTCTATACGCTGCCATTCGCTGCGGCGCGCGCTTTGGCGTACCCGCGCCCATTGACCGTCCTGGTGACCGGTCGCGTAAATCTTGAATTCGCCGCTTTCACAGCGAATGCCTTCGAAGCTGGTGTTGGTGGCGCCGCCGCTGGTCTGCACCACCAGCACATAGCGCACCACGCCGTCCTTGCCGACGCTCAGGGTCGTGGCGTCGATGGCGAATTTGTGCGTCGTCGCTCCGCTGACGTAAAACTCGCGCAGATTGCCCGGTTGCGGAAAAGCGGGAAGCTCGACTTCCGCCTCTGCCCATTGGGGCGCGTCCGGATCGTCCCGGTCGAGCGCGTGGGCATCGGCAAGCGCCATGCCGACCGCTAGCAGTCCTGCCATCAGTGCGGGGAGTCGCATGATCATTCGCCCAATCGTTCCAGACATTCATCCACAGGCAGGGTGCCGGCCGGCCACTTCGGGCTGCGCTCACGGGAATGAAAAATCAGGCGCGCCAGTTCGGTCAGCGCCTGCTCATACACCACGCGCTTGAACTCGATCACCAAGTCGAGCGGCACCCAGTATTCGCTCCAGCGCCAAGCGTCGAATTCCGGCTTCGCGGTAGCGCGCAGACAGATATCGCTGTCACGGCCGGTCAGCCGCAACAGAAACCAGATCTGCTTCTGCCCCCGGTAAGCGCCACGCCATTCGCGGCGCACCCAGTGCTTGGGAACGTCGTATCGCAACCAATCGCGCGTGCGGCCGAGAATGCGCACATGCTCGGACTTGAGCCCAACTTCCTCGTAAAGCTCGCGGAACATCGCTTCCTCGGGCGTTTCCCCCTTGTCGATCCCGCCTTGCGGGAACTGCCAGGAATGTTCACGAATCCGCTTGCCCCAGAATACCTCGTCGCGCTGATTGGTCAGGATGATGCCGACGTTCGGGCGATAACCTTCCCGATCGAGCATGCTGAAACCTCAAAATGTTTGTCTGAGCCGGATTGTTCCACATTCGCCCGGTCAATGAAAGCCAGACAGGTAAAATCGCGATTCCTGCATTGAATTGAACGAAAGCCATGCGCGCCAGCCAGTTTTTCATCACCACCCTCAAGGAAGCCCCCGCCGACGCGGAGGTCGTTTCACACCAGTTGATGACCCGCTCCGGCATGATCAAGAAGCTGGCCGGCGGGATTTACAGCTACCTGCCGATGGGCCTGCGCGTGATCCGCAAGATCGAGGCCATCGTCCGTGAAGAAATGAACCGTGCCGGCGCCATTGAACTGCTGATGCCGCTGGTGCAGCCCGCCGAGCTGTGGCAGGAAACCGGCCGCTGGGACAAGATGGGGCCGGAACTGCTGCGCGTGAAGGATCGCCACGACCGCGACTTCATCATCCAGCCGACCTCCGAGGAAGTCGTCACCGACATCGCCCGCAGCGAAATTCACAGCTACCGCCAGCTGCCGAAAAATTTTTACCACATCCAGACCAAGTTCCGCGACGAACGCCGGCCGCGCTTCGGCGTGATGCGCGGGCGCGAATTCACCATGAAGGACGCCTATTCATTCGATCGCGATGAGGCGGGCGCCAAAGAAAGCTATCAGGCGATGTACGCCGCCTATGTGAAGATTTTCGAGCGGCTCGGCCTGAGCTTCCGCGCAGTCACCGCCGACACTGGCGCCATCGGCGGTTCGTTGTCACACGAGTTCCAGGTCATCGCCGGCACCGGTGAAGACCTCATCGTCTACTGCCCCGACTCCGACTACGCCGCCAACATCGAATTGGCCGAAGCGCTGCCCTTGATCGCCGTCCGGCCAGCGCCGACTTTTGCGCTGGCCAAGGTCGCCACGCCGAACGCCTCGCGCTGCGAAGATGTCGCCAAGCTACTGGGGCTGCCTATCGAGCGCACCGTCAAGTCCATCGTGCTGGCTGCCGACACCCCGCTCGGCGCCGAAATCTGGCTGCTGCTGGTGCGCGGCGACCACGATCTCAATGAGGTCAAGGCCGGCAAGCTGCCTGGGCTCGAAGGCGGCTTCCGCTTCGCCACCGAGCCGGAAATCATCGAGCACTTCGGCAGCCCGCCCGGCTTCCTGGGCCCGCTCAACACCAAAAAACCGGTCAAGATCGTCGCCGACCGCACGGTGGCCAACATGAGCGATTTTGTCAGCGGCGCCAACGAGATCGGTTTTCACATCCAGGACATCAACTGGGGCCGCGACCTGCCCGAACCGGACCTCGTCGCCGACATCCGCAACGTCGTCGCCGGCGACCCGTCGCCCGACGGCAAGGGTTGGCTAGCCATCCAGCGCGGCATCGAGGTCGGCCATGTCTTTTTCCTCGGCACCAAGTATTCGCGGGCGATGAACTGCACCTATCTTGATGCCGCCGGCAAACCGCAATTCATGGTCATGGGCTGCTATGGCATCGGCGTGACAAGGCTGGTCGGCGCGGCCATCGAGCAGAACCACGATGCGCGCGGCATCATCTGGCCGGCCAGCATCGCGCCCTTCACGCTGGTCATCTGCCCGGTCGGCTGGGGCAAGTCGCCCGCCGTGCGCGAAGCGGCCACCCAGCTTTACGATGAGCTGCGCGCCTTGGGACTCGACGTCATGCTCGACGACCGCGACGAACGCCCCGGCGTGATGTTCGCCGACTGGGAGCTGATCGGCGTGCCGCATCGCATCACCATCGGCGAACGCGGCCTGAAGGAAGGCGTGGCCGAATACCAGCACCGCCGCGACACGGAAGTCACCAAGGTGCCGCTGGCCGATCTCGTTGCCGTGGTATCCCAACGAGCATGCGCCTGAGATTCCTCTGCATTCTTTTGGCGTTCTGGGCGGGCCAGACCTGGGCCGGCGCGCAGCAATACGAGCCGCTCGCCGCCAGCGTGCAGGCCGCCCTCCATGCGGCCGTGTCGGATCAGGCTTCCCCCGAGCCGCGCTTCGACACCATCGAGGAAAAGATCGACTGGCTGGCCGAAATGTCGCAGCGGCTCGAAAAACGCATGCCCGACCGGCGGGCGCGCCACGAATTTCTCAGGGCGGTGCACTACGAAGCCCGCCGCGCCGGGCTTGATCCGCAACTGGTGCTGGGCCTGATCCAGGTGGAGAGCGGCTTTCGCAAGCATGCGGTGTCATCGGTCGGCGCACGTGGCTACATGCAGGTGATGCCATTTTGGGTGAAACTCATTGGCAAGCCTGACCACAACCTGTTTCACCTGCGCAGCAACCTGCGCTTCGGCTGCACCATCCTGCGTCATTATCTCGACATCGAGAAAGGCGACCTGTTTCGCGCCCTCGGCCGCTACAACGGCAGCCTCGGCCGCCCCGAATATCCGGACATGGTGCGCGCAAGCTGGGAGAAACAGTGGGCCTGGGCGCCACGTCAGCTTGCCGCGCGGTGATCGAGCGCTCCAGCTTTAGCCACAACTTCCTGGCCTTTTTCCTGGGGAGCGCCAGCGTTGCCGGTTTCGCGCCGCTGGAACTGTTTCCCCTGCCGCTTCTTGCGCTGGCCGGGTTGTTGCGGTTGTGGCAAGTCGCGCCCGCGCCACGCGGCGCGGCCTGGCTGGGCTTCAGTTGGGGACTGGGATTTTTTCTGACCGGCGTGTCGTGGGTCTATGTCAGCCTGCATGACGTGGGCGGCATGGCCGCGCCGCTGGCCGTCATCGCCACGCTGTTGTTCTGTTGCTGGCTGGCGCTGTTTCCGGCGCTGGTGGGTTATTTCTATCGCCGTCTCGCCAGCGCCGACTTTTGGCGTAACGCTCTGCTGTTCGCCGGGCTCTGGATGCTGGCCGAATGGTTGCGCGGCGTGTTGCTCACGGGTTTTCCCTGGCTGGCGCTGGGCTATTCGCAGACGCCGCCCAGTCCGCTGGCGGGTTTTGCGCCGGTACTGGGCAGTTACGGCATCGGCTTGCTGGCTGCGCTGATCGCCGCGGCACTGGCTTTCGGACTGCGGCGGCGCGGGGCATGGTTGCTGATTTTGGCGCTCTTCGGCAGCGGTGCATTGTTGCGCGGCATGGACTGGACACAGCCGGTCGGCGCACCAGTTTCCGTCAGCCTCTTGCAGGGCAATATCCCGCAAAGTCTCAAATGGACGCCCGAGCGCCTGCCGCTTTCAATCGAGACTTACACCCGGCTGGCACTGGAAAATCCCGCCGCGCTGACCGTGCTGCCGGAAACCGCCCTGCCGCTGTTCTTCCACGAGGTGCCGCGCGAGGTGCTGCAGGCGCTGACGCAACACGGCGATGTGCTGGTCGGCATGGCGGTGCGCCATCGCGAGGGCGGGTATGTGAATGGCGCGATTGCGATTCAGAAAGACGCCGTCCCGCCAGCGCCGACTTTGCAAAGCTACGCCAAGCAGCATCTGGTGCCGTTTGGTGAATATGTACCGCCGGGTTTTGCCTGGTTTTTCGGCTTGGTGAATATCCCCATGTCGGATTTTTCCGCCGGGCCGGCCCGGCAGGCGCCGCTGGCCATCGCCGGCCAACAGATCGCGGCCAACATCTGTTACGAGGATTTATTCGGCGAGGAAATCATTCGCTCCCTGCCGGCCGCGACGCTGCTGATCAATCTGTCGAACACCGCCTGGTTCGGCGATTCGCTCGCCCAGCCGCAGCATTTGCAGATCGCCCGGCTGCGCGCGCTGGAGACCGGGCGCATGATGCTGCGCGCCACCAATACCGGCATCACGGCGGCCATTGCGCCGGATGGCCGCGTACTCGCTGCGCTGCCCGCATTCACCGCCGGCGCGCTGCAAATCGAGGCGCAGGGTTTCACTGGCTTAACTCCTTATTCCCGCTGGGGCAACGCGCTGGCGCTGCTGTTGGCAATCTGCGCCTGTTTGCCGGCGCTCATACAGGCTTATCGGCAGCGTCGAAGCCGGTAAAATCGCCTTTTCTCGAATTTCCGACTCATCATGAAACCTACGTTTCAAGAGATCATCCTGCGCCTCCAGGAATTCTGGAACCAGCAGGGCTGCGCGCTGCTGCAACCCTACGACATGGAGGTCGGCGCCGGCACCTCGCACACCGCGACCTTTCTGCGCGCGCTCGGCCCCGAGCCCTGGAAGGCCGCCTACGTCCAGCCATCGCGTCGCCCCAAGGACGGCCGCTACGGTGAAAATCCCAATCGCATGCAACACTACTACCAGTATCAGGTGGTATTGAAGCCTGCGCCGGCAAATATCCTGGAACTCTATCTTGGCTCGCTGGAGGCGCTAGGTTTCGACCTCAAGCAAAACGACGTGCGCTTCGTCGAGGACGACTGGGAGAATCCCACGCTCGGCGCCTGGGGACTCGGCTGGGAAGTCTGGCTCAACGGCATGGAAGTCACGCAGTTCACCTACTTCCAGCAGGTCGGCGGCATCGACTGCAAGCCGATCACCGGCGAGATCACCTACGGCCTGGAGCGGCTGGCGATGTATTTGCAGGGCGTGGAAAACGTCTTCGACCTCGTCTATGCGCCGGGCCTCAGTTATGGCGACGTCTTCCACCAGAACGAGGTGGAGCAGAGCGCCTACAATTTCGAGCACAGCAACGTGGACTTTCTGCTGCATGCCTTTGGCGCGCACGAGGGCAACGCACAGCACCTGATGGAACGGCAACTCGCGTTACCCGCCTATGAGCAAGTTCTGAAAGCCGCCCACACCTTCAACCTGCTCGATGCGCGCGGCGCGATTTCCGTCACCGAACGGGCCGCCTACATCGGCCGCATCCGCAATCTTGCGCGCGCCGTGGCACACGCATATCTCGATAGCCGTGCCCGTCGTGGCTTCCCGATGGCGCCCAAGGCCTGGGCCGACGAAGTGCTGGCGCAACTGGCGAAAAAGGCCGCATGATGAACACGAAAAATCTGCTGGTCGAACTCTTCGTCGAGGAACTGCCGCCCAAGGCGCTGAAGAAACTCGGCGAGTCCTTCGCCGCCTTGCTGGCAGCAAGTCTCAAGTCGCAAGGCTTGATCGACGACCAATCGGTTGCCACGCCTTTCGCTTCGCCGCGCCGTCTGGCGGTGCATGTCACCGCCGTCCTTGACAAAGCCGCTGACAAACCGACGCAGCAAAAACTCATGCCGGTCGCCGTGGCGCAGGACACCGCAGGCAATCCCACGCCAGCACTGTTAAAGAAACTGGCTGCGCTCGGCGCAGATGTTTCAGTGCTGCCCACCCTCAAACGGCAGATGGATGGCAAGACCGAGGCGCTGTTTCTGGATAGCATCGTGGCGGGCGCGACCTTGGCCGAAGGTTTGCAGACCGCGCTGGAAGCGGCGCTATCGGGTTTGCCTATCCCGAAGGTCATGAGCTACCAGCTCGCCGACGGCTGGAGCTGCGTGAACTTCGTGCGTCCGGCGCACCGGCTCGTCGCGCTGCATGGCACCGAGGTCGTGCCGGTCTCGGTGCTGGGTCTCACGGCCGGTCGGGAGACTCAGGGCCATCGCTTCGAGGCAACCCATCCCGTCGTGACGCTCAAGGATGCCGACAGCTACGCGGCACAACTTGAGACCGAAGGTGCGGTGATCGCCAGCTTCGCCGCCCGGCGTACCGAGATCGAACGACAACTGAAAGCCGCCGCCGCGCAGGAGGGCCTGCAACCCATCGAGGATGAAGCGCTGCTCGACGAAGTTACCGCGCTGGTCGAGCGGCCCAACGTGCTGACCTGCCAGTTCGAAAAAGAGTTTCTCGACGTGCCGCAGGAATGCCTGATCCTGACGATGAAGGCCAACCAGAAGTATTTTCCGCTGCTCGATGCGGCCGGAAAATTGACGAACAAGTTCCTCGTCGTCAGCAACATCAGTCCTGCCGATCCTTCGGCGGTGATCGGCGGCAACGAGCGCGTGGTGCGCCCGCGGCTCGCCGATGCGAAATTCTTTTTCGATCAAGACCGCAAGAAGTCGCTGGCCGACCGCATTCCCGGCCTCGCCAAGGTCGTCTATCACAACAAGCTGGGCACCCAGGGCGAGCGGGCGCAGCGCGTCGCCGCCATCGCCAGCGCCATCGGCATGGCACTGGGCGGTGAAGCTTTGGCGCGTCAGGCCGACCAGGCCGCGCTGCTCTCGAAAGCCGATCTGCTCACCGACATGGTCGGAGAATTTCCCGAGCTGCAAGGCATCATGGGCCGCTACTACGCGCTGCACGACGGCCTGTCGGTCGAGATCGCCGACGCCATCGAGGACCACTACAAGCCGCGCTTCGCCGGCGACGACCTGCCGCGCAATCCGGTCGGCATCTGCGTTGCCTTGGCCGACAAGCTGGAGACGCTGGCCGGCATGTTCGGCATCGGCCAGTTGCCCACCGGCGACAAGGATCCCTTCGCGTTGCGCCGCCATGCGCTCGGCATCATCCGCATGTTGAGCGAGCGTGACTTGCCGCTCGATCTCTCCTGGCTGTTCCGGGCCGCGCAACTCACCGATAAAAAGGTCGGCGCGCAACTCGCCGCCTTCATTTACGAACGCCTTGCCGGCAGCCTGCGCGAGCAGGGTTACTCGGCGCTCGAAGTCGATGCCGTGGTGAGCCTGCGCCCGCAAACGCTCGGCGATATCCCGAAGCGCCTCGCCGCCGTGCGCGCCTTCGCCGCCCTGCCCGAGGCGGCCAGCCTCGCCGCCGCGAACAAGCGTGTCGGCAACATTCTCAAGAAGTCGGCAGTCACGGTGGTAGCGCAGGTCGACGCCGCCTTGCTCAAGGAACCCGCCGAAGTTGCGTTGCATGCCGCGCTGGCTGCCATCAAGCCCGGGGCCGACGCGGCCTTCGCCGCCGGCGACTACGCGGCTTCGCTCCAAGCACTCGCCGCGCTCAAGGCGCCGGTGGATGCCTTCTTCGACCAAGTGATGGTGAATGCCGATGACGCGGCCTTGCGCAACAACCGCCTCGGCCTACTCGCCATCTTGCACCAGGCAATGAACCAGGTTGCTGATCTTTCGAAACTCAGCTCATGAAACTCATCATCCTCGACCGTGACGGCGTCATCAACAAGGACTCCGACCTCTACATCAAGTCGCCGGAGGAGTGGATTCCGCTGCCCGGCAGCCTGGAAGCCATCGCGCGCCTCAACCAGTGGGGCTATCGGGTGGTGGTCGCCACCAACCAGTCGGGCATCGGTCGCGGGCTGTTCGGCATGGACACGATCAACGCCATCCACGACAAGATGATCAAGGCGGCTTCCCATGTCGGCGCCAGCATCGACGCGATTTTCTTCTGCCCGCACACCAACGCCGACAACTGCGCTTGCCGCAAGCCCCAGCCCGGCATGTTCAAGGAAATCGCCGCGCGCTACAACATCGACCTGGCCGGCGTCCCGGCCGTGGGCGACGCCTTGCGCGATCTGCAGGCCGCCGCCAGCGTCGGCGCACAACCCATGCTGGTGCTGACCGGCAAGGGCAAGAAAACCAAACTTGATCCGGCCCTGCCCGCGGGCACCCAGATTTTTGCCGACCTCGCCGCCGCGGTAAAAAGTCTCACGCCATGATTTTCCTGCGCTCCCTGCTGTTCACGCTTTTCATGGTGACCACCATGCCGCTCACCGTGCTGGGGCTGCTGCTGGTGTTCTGGCTGCCCATGAAAAGCCGTCGGCTGTTTGTCATGCCCTGGATACGGCTGGTGATGTGGATGGTGCGCCATCTGTTGCGGATCGAGCAGCGCGTGCTGGGCGCGGAAAACATTCCGGCGACGCCTTGCGTGGTGTTTTGCAAACATCAATCGACCTGGGAAACTTTCGCCCTGCAACTGCTGTTCCCGCTGACCTCGTTTGTTTACAAAAAAGAACTGCACTGGCTGCCATTCTTCGGCCTGGGGTTGATGCTGATGCCCTTTGTCGGCATCAACCGGGGCGCCGGCAAGGCGGCATTGAACCAGGTGGCCGAGCGCGGCAAGGCGCGGCTCGCCGATGGTTATACCGTGGTGATCTTTCCCGAAGGCACGCGCGTCGCGCCGGGCCAGCACCGCCGTTACAAGATCGGTGGTGCCCATCTTGCCGTGCGCGCCGGGGCGCTGGTGGTGCCGGTCGCCCAGAATGCCGGCGAGCTGTGGGCGCGCCGCAGCTTCCTGAAGAAGCCCGGCACGGTGACCATCAGCATCGGCCCGGCCATCGACCCGACCGGCAAGACCGCCGAAGAAGTCAGCACCGCCGCCGAAAACTGGATCGAAACCGAAATGCGCCGCATCAGTCCGCAGCGTTACAAACATGCGCGCAAGGACGCCACAACTGGCGCTGCGGCTTGAAGCCGCGGCCCCCGACAATGACACGCCCTGGTGCGCGGGCGGCAGCGTCGTCTATCTTGGCGAAACCCTGACACTGTCGCTCGACACGGCCTGCCGCGCACCTGCACGGATCGGCGCTGAATTGCATTTACCCCTGCCGCCGGCAGCCACCCCGCGCCAGATTCGCGATGCGGCGGAAAGCTGGCTGCGCGACGAGGCCTTGCGCATTTTCCAAAAGTCGGCGCTGGCGGGACGGCGCCCGTTACAGATCGTGCTGGCCTTCGGCAAGCGCAGCGACTGGGTGCGGCGCGACGGTGATGTGCTGCGCTGCCACTGGCGACTGATCGAGCAACCGTCCACCATCATCGAACAGGTCCTCGGCCGCGCATTGGCTGCCATGCGGCCGGAACCGGTGTGCGACGACCTGTTCGCGCTGGCTTGATGCTCGAACAACTCGAACTGTTCCGCCTGCCGCCATTGTTTGATGGCGCAGCGAACAATACGCATCACCTCGCGCATCACCTCGCGCATCACCTCATCCTGTCCGGCCGCATCGTCAGTTACGCCTTGCGCCGCGATCGCCGCCGACTGGCGCTGAAGATCGACGAGCGCGGTCTCGCCGTGGGTGCGCCGCGCGCCGTGCCGCTCGGCGAAATCGAAGCCTTCATCAAAAGCCACGCCGACTGGGTGCTGAAAAAACTCGATGAATTCGCCAGTCGCACCACGCCACGCCATCTGCCCATCCATGAAGGCGCGCGCCTGCCGGTGTTGGGCGAGGAAGTCAGGGTGCGGATAACTGCCGGCAACAATCGTGGTTTCTGGCAGTCTGACGAGTTGTGGCTGGCGGCGCGGCCGTCCGCCAATCTGGCACTGCTGGCCCGGCGCGCATTGCAGCGGAGGGCACTGGAACATTTTCAGCCGCGCCTGAGCGCTACGGTTGCACAAATCAACCGCCCGCAGCCGCCACTGGCACTGAGCTCGGCGCGCACCCGCTGGGGCAGTTGCAGCACCCGCACCGGCATCCGCCTCAACTGGCGCCTGATCCACCTGCCGCCGAGTCTGATCGACTATGTGATCGCCCACGAGGTGGCGCATCTGGTCGAGATGAATCACAGCCCGCGCTTCTGGAACGTGGTGACGCGGCTTTACCCCGACTGGCGCAACACACGCGACGAACTCAAGCGGCTGGGTGCGGCGCTGCCGCTGATTTAGGTTTAATCGAGCCTGGCCCCTTTAATTCGGCCCCTTTAATTCCAACAAAAACGGCCACCCGAAGGTGGCCGTTTTAGCTTCAGATCGACGGGAGTCGATTAGAAGGTGTGACGGATGCCGAAATTGATGATTTGCGGATCGGCGCCGGCGAAGACTGCGCCGTTGCCAGCGCCTTGCAGGTTGGTGCTGGTAACGCCAAAGTCATAGGAGGCGTTGTTGCCGTTGCTGATCTTCGAATACTGGCCGTAGGCTTGCGTGCGCTTGCTGAAGTCGTAGCCGTAACGCAGCGACAGCATCTTGGCTCCCGAGCCGGTGTTGTTATTGATACCTACAACTGCACGGCTGCCGAGGCCAACGCTGTTGTCGCCGGCCTTGGCGTAGGCGAAGCTGACGTTGTTGGCGCCCATCTTGTGCGCGAGGCCCAGATACCAGGCGTTGCGCTTGTTGGTGACGTCGCCGGTGATGCCCGCAGCCGCGCCGTCAGCCAGGTTGCTCTTGACGGTATCCCACATGAAGCTCGCCGTGGTGTCGCCGAAAACATAGCGGGCAGCCAGCAACTGGGCCTTGTGCTTCTCTGCGCCGCTGAGATCGAGAGCGGTCATGGTTGCCGCAGTCTGCCCGGTGCCGAAGTCCTTGATGTTCAGGAAAGAGTAGCTGACCGACAGCGGGCCCATGTCATAGTGCAGGGCCAGGTTCCAGGCGCTGGGGTTACGGCTGGGACGAGTAGCGGCGGTTGCGGTGTTGTCCTCGTTTTCACCGGGGACAAAGGCAAGCACGCCGTTGAGGCCGGAGAATTTCGGCGAGATGTAGGCAATCGCGCTGTGGCGGCCAATCACGCCGACGTTGTTGGCGAGGGTACCAGTGTTGCCGAAAGTATGAGCAGTCGTTCCGGCAGCGCCGATACCGTTGTAAATCGAACCCGTGTTAACCCGGCCGATGATGTTCAGCGAACCGCCGGCGCCGGCGGCACCCGGCATCACGTCGAACTTTGCGCCGGTGGAACGATGGGGGGAGGACAGCCAGCCGATGGCGACCGTGCCAAAACCGCCGGCCAGGCCGACGAAGGTGTCGCGGTTGCCCAGGCCGTTGGGGCGGACGTTGCCGGCGGCGCCGCCGACGGCGTTGTTGCCGCTGGTAATGTCGAGTTCATTTTCGAACTGGAACACGGCCTTCAGGCCTTGGCCCAAATCTTCAGAGCCGCGGAAGCCGATCAACGAGGCATTCGCCGCCACACGGTTCTTGCTGGCGAAGCTGTTTACGGTTTGTGCTCCCGCTACGATAGCGCCGCCGTTGCCGCCGCTGCCCTTGGTCATTTCAAACGAGCCGTCGGCAACGCCGTAGATCGTCACATTGGTCTGCGCAAACGCAGCGCCGGACACCAGCCCAGCAACAGCCAGAGCGATAATTTTCTTTTGCATGGTTATACCTTTCGAAAGGTTGGATAGAAAAATCCCTGACGGGATAGGTCGAAAGGTAGTGGGTGGCGCCCCGCCCGGTACACCGGCGGGCGGATTGCGGGAAAATCGTTACAGCGGGGTCGGGTTTATCGGGAATGGTTGTTGCGCGAGAACAACGTTCCGGGATGAACTGGCTCATGCGCCGCTTGCCAATCGTCCGGTAAAGCCGTTTGCCGCGCACCTGGTCAACGGTACACTTCGCGTCGGTTGCCAATTTTCACAACGATGATGCGCAAAGCGCCGTCCTCGATGCTGCTGATGATTCGATAGTCGCCAACGCGGTACTTCCAGAACTCGCCCAGCCTGGAGCCTTTGAGAGCTTCGCCAATGCTGCGCGGGTCGTCCAGTACGGCAACGCGGCCATGCAAAAACGTCAGAATGCGCCGAGCCATCTGTGGGTCGAGCTGTTTAAGGTTCTTGCGCGCCAAGTCGGATAGCTCAACCTTCCATGCCATAGCGTTTCATAACCTCGTCGAGCGATACGGTTTTTGATTTCCCCGCGCGGATCGCTTCAAGCTCGCGCTCTGCCAGATACAAGTCTTCCAGGTCGTCGATGTGTTCGCGGATAGCTTCGATCATGTAAAAGGTCTTGCTGCGCCCGGTGAGTTGCGCCAAATTTTGCAGGCGGCTTGAAATGTCGTCTGGTAGTCGCAGGGATGTGGCCATGATGCCCTCCTTTTCTCGGTGAGATACGAGTATCTCGCAAAGCGAAACAAAGTGCTATCGACTCATGCCGGGTGTGTTGTCGCGCTCGATCTTCCGCGCCTTCTCCTGCACCTTTTGAACTTGCTCCATTCTTACACCGCTTCGCCAGGAAATTTAACCTACTTGCAAAAGTTACCAACTCCAAGAAAAAGTGGAGGCTCCCCCTTTTTCACAATCAACAACCCGGACACCGGCCTACGCCGGCGTGACGGACTTGGTCAGTGCTTCCGCTAGGCAGCCTGCTTCAAGAGCGGCCAGCGTATGTCGATTTCATCCCATGGCACGAAGACGCGGACCGCTTCGTCTTTGTCAATCGCCAGCCATGCCATCAGGGTTGTGACGTCCTTGTGGACGTTGCGGTAGTGGCGATTCAGACGTTTGGCGAGCGCATAGATCGTCAGCGGCCCGGACGCTTTCAGAAATTCCACCAGCTCCCAGCGCTTGGGCGTGAACACCGCGCCGAACTGGGCCATGGTCTCGAAACCGACTTCGCACAGCGGCGCCACAATCTCGCCTGCGTCAATCTGTCGGGCATGCGCCAGCGACCGGGCCTTCATGGCCGCGAATGGCTCGGCCACGCAAATTTCCAGATTCATCCTTCACCTCCTTGTTCCGTCACGACCCGCCAAAAGTCGGCGAGCAGCGTCTCTACATCGACAAACGTGCAGGGCGTTTCCCTATCCCCGGCGTGCCGATGGCCGCCCTTGCCGCGTTCGTTGTCGAAACCGACGAGCCGCTTGCCAGCCACCACGAAGACCAACCGGTATTTGTAGTGGTGCGCACACGGCGGCACTGGATCGGGCACACGCCAGATATTGATTTCCACCACGCCGCCAGCATGCGCGCGCTTGATGCGCTGGATCGGTATCGCCACCATGAGGGCATGGCGCCCAACTATATGGGGCGTGTCAAGCCATCTATTGCAGACAGCGATCATTGCATCATCTGGCATGGCTGTCTCAATAAAGAGACACATTTAACGACATGACATTTTGTTCCGCAGGATATCGTCACATTGCTCCTTCTTTCCGCGCGTTGTCGGCTTGTATCGGCAATATTTGTCTTTTCCACATGACTCATGTCGCCATGGCTTCTCGCACTCTGCTGCCACTGATCAAGCGCGCCAAGAACGGCGATGTGGATGCCCAGTTGAGCCTGGGGCGTCACTATCTGGCGGGCGGCCAGGGGGTGGCGCGCAATCTGGCGGCGGCGGCTGGCTGGCTGGCGCGGGCTTTCGCGGCGGGTAACACCGAGGCGGGTCGGTTGCTGGCCGAGGAGACGCCGGCGGCCTTGTGCGAGGACGCGGCGCTGTACATGCGCGCCTGCCAGCAGGCGGCCGCTGCCGGGTCGGCGCGGGCGCTGGCGGCGCTGGCGGCTTTACGCGAGGCGACGGGCGCTGTGGCGGGCGATGCGGTACTCGATGACTGGCTGGCCGCGGCGCGGGCGGGCGATCTGCCCGCCTGCCGCCGGGTGGGCGAATTGTTGCTGGCGGCGGGCGATGCGGACGGGGCGCGGCCTTGGCTGAGCGCCGCGGCCGAGGGCGGCGATGGCCCGGCGGCGGCCATGCTAACCGATCTGCTCTGGCGCACGGGCGACCCGGCGGCAGGCGCCTGGCTGGAAAAAACTGCGGCGACGGGCGATGTCGAGGCGATGTTTCGCCTCGGCGCTCTGCTGGCCGACGCCACGGGCGCCACTGCGGCAGGAGCGCACAAACAAGGGGCGGCCTGGCTGAAACGCGCGGCGGGACTGGGGCATGGCCGGGCGATGCGGCGGCTGGCCGCCATGTATGTGAATATCATAGCCGAAGGGGGCGGAGGGGGCTTGCGTGCCGATCCGGGCCGGGCGATTCCGCTCCTGGAACGCGCGGCGGCGACCGGGGTGGTGGAGGCCTGGTGGGATCTGGCGCGCATTTACGATTTGCCGCGTTTTGCGGGGCGCGACCCGCGCCGGGCGCGCGAGTGCCTGGAGCGGGCGGCGCGGGAGCAGGTGGCCCCGGCGCAACTGGCCTTGGGGCTTCGGCTGGCGGCGCGTGAAAAAGATTTGACGGCCTGGCTGGCCGCCGGACGCTGGCTGGCGCTGGCGCTGGAAGCGGGCGAAACGGACGCCACCGATGCGTTGGCCGGGATTGCCGATAGCGCGACGGCAGCGTCGACTGACGCAACGGCGACGGCGCTGGCGGCGGTGCGCGGCGTCAGCCCGCTGGTGGCGGCGCGGCTTGGGCTGGCCAGCGAATTCGCGCTGACGGAACGCGAGGCCCTGTGCCTCGACATGACGCGCGCCGACCAGGGGTGGTGCCTACTGGCCGATGTCTCGGCGCATTTCCGTTACAAGCCCTGGCGTCTGATTCACGTCGAGCGCGCCAGCCAGCGGGCGGCGCTGGCGGAGGCCGCCGCAGTTTGCCGCGACAGCAAACTCGCCGCCAATGATCTGGCCGGCGAACTGCGCGCCCGTTCGCGGCGCCTGGCGCGTCTGCTGGATAACCTGACGATAGACGCGGCGCTGTTTTTTCGTTGAGTAAACGCTGCGTCAGTGATTTGCATCCACCACCGCCAGCGCGGTCATATTGACCAGCCGTCGCACGGTGGCGGTCGCCGTGAGGATGTGCACGGGCCGGGCGGCGCCCAGCAGGATCGGGCCGACGGTGATGCCTTCGCCGTTGGTTTCCTTCAGCAAATTAAAGGCGATGTTGGCGGCGTCGACGTTGGGCATGATGAGCAGGTTGGCCTCGCCCTTGAGCCGGCTGTCGGGGTAGAGGCGGACTCGAATGTCCTCGTTCAGCGCGGTGTCGCCGTGCATCTCGCCGTCGACTTCCAGGTCGGGGGCGCGCGCGGTGATGATTTCCAGCGCGCGGCTCATCTTGTCGGCCGATGCCGAGCGCACGCTGCCGAAGTTGGAGTGCGACAGGAGCGCCACTTTGGGGAGGACGCCAAAGCGGCGCACTTCCTCGGCGGCCAGTAGTGTCAGATCGGCGAGCAGTTCGGCGTCGGGGTCGGCGTTGACGTAGGTGTCGCAGATGAACAGCGTATGGCGCGGCAAGAGCAGCAGGTTCATCGCCGCGAAGCAGCGCGCGCCGGCTTTCAGGCCGATGACATCCTGCACATGGCGTAGATGCTGGGCGTGGCGGCCGACGGTACCGCACAGCATGGCGTCGACGTCGCCGCGCCGCAGCAGCATTGCGCCGATCAGCGTGGGGTCGGAACGCAGGGCCTGTTTGGCCATCTCGGGCGTGATGCCCTGACGGCCCATCAGTTGGTGATATTCCGCCCATAGGTCGCGGTAACGCGGGTCGGACAGCGGATTGACGACTTCGAAATCGACGCCGGCGCGGATGCGCAAACCGGCGCGCAGCAGACGATGCTCGATGACTTCCGGGCGGCCGATCAGCACGGGATGGGCGAGTCCTTCGTCCTTCACCGCCTGCACCGCGCGCAGCACGCGCTCGTCCTCGCCTTCGCAGTAAATGACGCGGCGCGGGGCCTCCTTGGCGGCGGCGAACACCGGCTTCATGACAAAGCCGGAGTGGTAAACGAAATTGTTGAGCCGTTCGCGATAGGCCGCCAGATCGGCAATCGGCCGGCTGGCGACGCCGGAGTCGGCGGCCGCCTGCGCCACGGCCGGCGCGATTTTGACGATCAGGCGCGGGTCGAAGGGTTTGGGGATCAGATATTCCGGGCCGAAGGCGGGGGCCTCGCCGCCGTAGGCCAGCGCCACCACGTCGGAGGTTTCGGCCTGCGCCAGTTCGGCAATGGCACGCACGGCGGCGAGCTTCATCTGTTCGGTGATGGTGGAGGCGCCCGCATCGAGCGCACCGCGGAAGATGAAGGGAAAACACAGTACGTTGTTGACCTGGTTCGGGTAGTCCGAACGGCCGGTGGCGATGATGGCGTCATCGCGCACCGCGCGCACCGCCTCGGGCATGATTTCTGGCGTCGGGTTGGCGAGCGCCAGGATCAGCGGCTGGGGTGCCATTCGCGCCGCCATCTCCGACTTCAGCACGCCACCGGCCGACAGGCCGAGGAAGATGTCGGCGCCGCCGATCACTTCGCCCAGCGTGCGGGCGTCGGTCGGCTGGGCGTAACGCGCCTTGATCGGGTCCATGTCCTCGACACGCCCCGCATACACCACGCCCTTGAGGTCGGTGACCCAGATGTTCTCGATGCGCACACCAAGATTCACCAGCAGGTCGAGACAGGCCAGCGCGGCGGCGCCGGCGCCGGAGGTGACGAGCTTCACTTCACCGATCTGCTTGCCGACCAGCTTGAGGCCATTGAGAATCGCCGCGCCGACGACGATGGCGGTGCCATGCTGGTCGTCGTGAAAGACCGGGATCTTCATCCTTTCACGCAGCTTCGCCTCGATATAGAAGCATTCGGGCGCCTTGATGTCTTCCAGGTTGATGCCGCCAAAGGTCGGCTCCATCGCCGCGATGATGTCGATCAGCTTGTCGGCGTCGGGCTCGTCCAGTTCGATGTCGAACACGTCGATGCCGGCGAATTTCTGGAACAGCACGGCCTTGCCTTCCATCACCGGCTTGGCGGCAAGCGGGCCGATGTTGCCCAGGCCGAGCACGGCCGTGCCATTGGTAATGACGCCGACCAGATTGGCGCGGGAGGTCAGGCGACTGGCTTCGCGCGGATCGGCGACGATGGCGTTGCAGGCGGCGGCGACCCCCGGCGAGTAGGCGAGCGCCAGATCGCGCTGGTTGGTCAGGCTCTTGGTGGGCGTGACGGAGATTTTCCCCGGGGTGGGGCTGGCGTGGTATTCGAGGGCGGCGGCGGTGAGATCAATGCCGGGGTCGTTGTCTTCCGAGCTCATGGGATCAATGGGTTCAATGGTAAAGACACAATCCTACTCTGCGCCACCGCGCTCATACGGGTTCGAGCTTGGCGACGGAGAGCGCCAGCCATTTCATGCCGGCCTTGCCGAAATTGATCTGCACGCGCGCATCGGCGCCGCCGCCTTCGGCGTTGACGATCACGCCGAGGCCGAATTTGGCGTGTCTGACGTTCTGGCCGATGCGGAAGCCGCTGCCCTGTTGATTGCGCGGCATCGTTTTGAAAGTCGGCGCTGGCGAGACGGCGCCAAAGGATGATTTACCGACCCGGGCCGTGAGAAATTTCAGCAGCCCGGCCGGAATCTCGTCGAGGAAGCGCGAGGGCAGGTTGTAGCGCATCTGGCCATGCAGCATGCGCGTCTGGGCGTGGCACAGGTAGAGCCGCTGCCGCGCGCGGGTGACGGCGACATACATCAGGCGGCGTTCTTCTTCGAGGCCCTGGTTTTCAGTCAGCGCGTTTTCGTGCGGAAACAGGCCTTCTTCCAGCCCGCAGATGAAGACGATATTGAATTCGAGCCCCTTGGCCGAATGCACGGTCATCAGTTGCACGGCATCTTCGCTCTCGCCGGCCTGATGTTCGCCGGCTTCGAGCGCGGCGTGGGTCAGAAAGGCGGCGAGGTCGGCCGACAGCTCGCCCTCGTCGCCCACCACGCCTGCTTCGGCAATGAAGCTGCTGGCGGCATTGACGAGCTCGTCGAGGTTTTCCAGCCGGTCGCGGCCTTCCTTCTCGTTCTGGTAGTGCGTCCGCAAACCCGACAACTCCAGGACATGATCGACCAGTTCGGGCAACGGCAGGTGGGCAGCTTCGCGCAGTTTGACAATCAGCGCGGCGAAGGCGGCGAGCTTGGCGCCGCCCGCTCCCGCTACAAGCGGAATCGCGGCATGCAGACTGCTCTCTGCACTCCGCGCGGCATCGGCTAGTTGTTCGATGCTGCGCGCCCCGATGCCGCGTGTCGGAAAATTCACCACGCGCGAAAATGCCGTGTCGTCGTTGGCATTGGCGATCAAGCGCAAATAAGCCAGTGCGTGCTTGATCTCGGCGCGTTCAAAGAAGCGCAGCCCGCCATAGACGCGATAGGAAATGCCGGCATTGAACAGCGCATGTTCGAGCGCCCGGCTTTGGGCGTTGCTGCGGTAGAGCAGCGCGATTTCGGCGCGCGCGTGGCCTTCGTTCGACAGGGCCCGCACCTCCTCGACAATGAAGCGCGCCTCGTCGCCGTCGGAGTAGGACTCGTGCACGCGGATGGGCTCGCCAGAGCCCGCCTCGGTCCACAGGTTCTTGCCGAGGCGCGTGGGATTGTTTTTGATGATGGCATTGGCCGCATCGAGGATGTTGCCTTCGGAGCGGTAGTTCTGTTCGAGGCGGATCAGGTTCGCGACCTTGAACTCGCGCTCGAAGTCGGCCATGTTGCCGACGTCGGCGCCGCGGAAGGCGTAGATCGACTGGTCGTCGTCGCCGACGCAGAACAGGCTGGCGCCGCCGCCCGCGAGCAGCTTCAGCCAGCGGTATTGAAGTTTGTTGGTGTCCTGGAATTCGTCCACCAGAATGTGGCGGAAGCGCTCCTGGTAATGGCGGCGCAGCGGCTCGTTGCGCTCCAGCAGTTCGTAGGAGCGCAGCAACAGCTCCGCGAAATCGACCACGCCTTCGCGCTGGCATTGCGCTTCGTAGGCTTCGTAGAGGCCGACGCGCTTCCTCGCCCAGTCGTCGTACGCGTCGACCGCAGCGGCGCGCAGGCCCTGCTCCTTCTGCGCGTTGATGAAATGGCAGAGTTCGCGCGGCGGAAATTTTTCGTCGTCGACGTTCAGCGACTTCAACAGGCGCTTGACCGAGGCCTGCTGGTCGGCCGAGTCGAGGATCTGGAACAGTTGCGGCAGGCCGGCGTCGCGATAGTGGGCGCGCAGCAGGCGGTTACAGAGGCCGTGAAAGGTGCCGATCCACATGCCCCTGACGTTGATCGGCAGCATGCCGGCGAGCCGCGTCTGCATTTCCTTGGCCGCCTTGTTGGTGAAGGTCACCGCGAGCACGCCGGGCGGCGCAACCTGCCCGGTGGAAATCAGCCAGGCGATGCGCGTCGTCAGCACCCGCGTCTTGCCCGAGCCGGCGCCGGCGAGGATCAGGGCATGCGCCGGCGGCAGGGTGACGGCCGCGAGTTGCGGCGCGTTGAGATGGTCGAGCAGGGGGTTCATGTCACGGACGTGCAGGCAAGGGTTTGATTATATCGACCGGAGCGGGTTCGGACGGACGAGAGTAAGCGCTAACAATGGTGGATTCCGCCCCAAACCGGCCGGCGGGCAATCGAATGCCGCAATGCAACAAAGCCATTGAATTTAGAGTACCTCGCCTATATCAAACCTGTAGAATCCGCGATGCTGCAATGCAACACATTGCATGCAATACGGCTTGTCCCGGTCCATAAGGCCGGGCCGGGCCGACCGTACAGGAGAACCCAATGAGCACCATGTCCAAGACCCCGAAACTGCTGCCGTGGCTGGCAAAAAAAGCCGGCATCACCGAACGCCGCGCGGCGACGCTGTGGCATGACGCCGAGCGCTGGGCCGCGCACCGCGCCGCCCCGGGTTCGTCGGCCTATTTCAAGCTGGCGGTGGATCGCCTGCTGGAGTTGGTCGCCGCGGAATCACTGCGCGCAGACGCCGCATCCTTCGGCTGGCGTCCATGGGCGCGCGCGCAGGCACGTTTGTGGGCGATCTCGATGCAGGCAGCACATCAAGGCGCGGCGCTGACCGCGCGCGGCTGGCGGCTGATCGGCTCAGTCGGACAGCACCACCAGCCAAGCTAACGCCCGACGACCGGCTTGATACCGGTGGCTGCCTGCAAGCGAGCCGCCGCGACTTCGGCCTCGGCCGCGCTGACAAAGCCGCCAAGCCGTACCTCGTAACGCAAGCCACCGCCCTCCACCTCGCTGGGCCGGATGCGTGCAGCAAAACCGGCTTCGCGCACCTGGTCATAAAGTTCGAGCGCCGCTTCTTCGCTTGCCGCCGAGCCTGCCGACACGCGCCATTTGCCCTTGGCGCGGGAGGCGCCATCGCCCGGCAGGATTTCGGTCTGCCGCGTGAGTTTGACGAAGGTCTCGGCGTCTAGCACCTTCACCTCGGCCGCCTTGCCGATCGGCGCATCGTAAAAAGTCATCGGCTGCCCCATCTCGGTTGCCTGCCCGGCCCTCGTGATTTCAATGCGGCCTTCGATCAGGGCTACCAGGTCGCCGTCGCGATCCGTCTTGCCCCACAGGTCGGTGCCGCGAATGCCGATGGTGGCGGTGCCGACGCGAATCGCGACTTCGCGCGGCAGCGTCTTCTTCAGCTTGCCCGTGGTGAAGCGGAAGGCGCCGGCCAATATATCCAGCGCGCCGCGAAAGACTTTCTCCGGCTGGAGGCTGCGCGAGTGCAAGCTGAAACGCGCAGACTCCCCCAGCTTGACCCGGCTTCCCTCGGCCAGCATCAGATAGGCCCGCGCACCCGGTCCGGTACGCAGCACATCGCCGCTCTTCAACTCCATGCCTGCGGCAAGCGGCACCGTGACCCCGCCGCGGTCCCTCCATGCGGGTGATTGCACGGCCTCCACGGTCGCGGCTGCTGCGGCAAATGCCGGCGTCGACAGCACCAGCGCAATCGAGCCAAGCACAGCAAACAGAGGCTTCAAGAGGCCCATGCGAATCCTTTCAGTCATAGTGGGCGGGTATAATTCCACCCTTTGCCAGACATCACGCTAGACGCCCCGGCCATGCAGGAAAAATATCTCCCGACAGAAATCGAGCAGGCCGCACAGGCCCACTGGAACACCACTCAGATCTTCCGTGCCGTCGAAAAATCCGACCGCCCGAAGTACTACTGCCTGTCGATGTTCCCCTACCCGTCGGGCAAACTGCACATGGGGCACGTGCGCAACTATACCATCGGCGATGTGCTCGCCCGCACCCACCGCATGAAGGGCTACAACGTGCTGCAGCCCATGGGCTGGGACGCCTTCGGCCTGCCCGCCGAGAACGCCGCGATGCAGAATAACGTGCCGCCGGCGAAGTGGACCTGGGACAACATCGCCTACATGAAAAAGCAGCTGCAGAGCCTGGGCTTTGCGCTGGACTGGGAGCGCGAACTGGCGACTTGCTCGCCGACCTATTACAAGTGGAACCAGTGGCTGTTCCTGCGCATGCTGGAAAAAGGCATCGCCTACAAGAAGACCCAGGTGGTGAACTGGGACCCGGTGGACCAGACCGTGCTCGCCAACGAACAGGTCATCGAGGGCCGCGGCTGGCGTACCGGCGCGGTGGTCGAGAAGCGCGAGATCCCCGGCTACTACCTGGCCATCACCAAATACGCCGACGAATTGCTCTCGGCGCTCGACACGCTGCCCGGCTGGCCCGAGCGGGTCAAGACCATGCAGGCGAACTGGATCGGCAAGAGCACCGGCGTGCGCTTCGCCTTTCCCTACGAACTGGACGGCGAGAAAGGCAAGCTCTGGGTCTTCACCACCCGCGCCGACACCATCATGGGCGTGACTTTCTGCGCCGTCGCCGCCGAACATCCGCTGGCGTCGCATGCCGCGAAGAACAATCCCGCACTGGCGGCATTCATCGACGAATGCAAGCACGGCTCGGTGATGGAAGCCGACATGGCGACCATGGAAAAGAAGGGCATGCCGACGGGCATCTTCGTCCAACACCCGCTGACCGGCGACAAGGTCGAAGTCTGGGTCGGCAACTACGTGCTGATGAGCTACGGCGAGGGCGCCGTGATGGCGGTGCCGGCGCATGACGAACGCGATTTTGAATTCGCCAAGAAATACGGGCTGGCAATCAGGCAGGTCATCGCGGTCGAAGGCGAGAACTTTTCGCTCGATGGCTGGCAGGAGTGGTACGCCGACAAACAACGCGGCCGCTGCGTCAACTCCGGCAAGTACGACGGGCTGAATCTCGACGCCGCCACGGCGGCCATCGCCACCGACCTCTCGGCCAAGGACCTCGGCGCCACCCAGGTGCAGTACCGCCTGCGCGACTGGGGCGTCTCGCGCCAGCGCTACTGGGGCTGCCCGATTCCGCTGATCCATTGCGACAGCTGCGGCACCGTGCCGGTGCCCGACGACCAGTTGCCAGTGAAGCTTCCCGAAGACTGCGTGCCCGATGGTTCCGGCAACCCGCTGGCGAAGCGCGCCGACTTCGTCGATTGCGCCTGCCCCAAGTGCGGCAAACCGGCCAAGCGCGAAACCGACACGATGGACACCTTCGTCGATTCGTCGTGGTACTACGCCCGCTACTGCGCGCCCGATGCGCAGGCCATGGTCGATCAGCGCACCAACTACTGGATGCCGGTGGACCAGTACATCGGCGGCATCGAGCACGCGATCCTGCACCTGCTCTACTCGCGGCTATGGACCAAGGTGATGCGCGACCTGGGCCTCGTGAAATACGACGAGCCTTTCGCCAACCTGCTGACACAGGGCATGGTGCTCAACCACATCTTCTCGCGCCGCACCGACAAGGGCGGCATCGAGTATTTCGCGCCGGAAGAAGTCGACCTCAAGCGCGACGAAGGCGGCCATGTGATCGGCGCCACGTGCAAGGCCGACGGCCAGCCGGTCGATTACGGCGGCGTCGGCACCATGTCGAAGTCCAAGCGCAACGGCGTCGATCCGCAGTCGCTGATCGAAGAGTTCGGCGCCGACACCGCGCGCTTCTTCATGATGTTCGCCTCGCCCCCGGAGCAGACCCTGGAGTGGTCGGATTCCGGCGTCGAGGGCGCCTACCGCTTCCTGCGCCGCGCCTGGGCTTTCGGCCACGCCTCGCACGCGGCGATCTCGGCCAAGGCAACGATGCCGGCCAAGCTGCCGGAACAGCTCGCCGCGGTGCGTCGGGAAATCCACCTGCTGCTGAAGCAGGCCAACTACGACCTCGGCAAGTTCCAGTTCAACACCGTCGCCTCGGCGGCGATGAAAATGCTCAACAGCCTGGAGAAGGCCCCCAGTGATGCAAATGCGGGAAACGGCCGCGACGCCGTGGTTGCGGAATGCTTCGGCATCCTGCTGCGCGTGCTCTCGCCGATCACGCCGCACATCTGCCACGCCTTGTGGATCGAGCTGGGCTATGGCACCGACATCCTCGACGCGCCCTGGCCGGAGCCGCTCGCGGCCGCCCTGGTGCAGGACGAGGAGGAACTGGTACTGCAGGTCAATGGCAAGCATCGCGGCAACATCCGCGTAAAAGTCGGCGCTGACAGGACGGCGATCGAAGCCGTGGCGCTGGCTTCCGAAGCCGCGCAGAAGTTCATGGAAGGCAAGGCGGCGAAGAAAGTCGTCGTCGTTCCGGGTCGTCTCGTAAACATCGTCGTCTGAGCAAGTCGCAGTTCAAGGAGTCCGCCATGCGCGCCGCCAAGCTATCCGTCATCCTGCTGCTGGTCAGCCTGCTCGCCGCCTGCGGCTTCAAGCTGCGCGGCAGCGCCGAACTGCCCGGCTACAAACTGCCGTTCTCGACCATCGCCCTCTCGCTGGCGCCGACGTCCGAGTTCTATGCCCTGCTCAAGCGCAACATCGAGGCTTCGTCGCCGGGCACCCGTGTGGTCGACGCCAAGGACGCGGAAGCCATCCTGACGGTGCTGGCCGACACCAACGTGAAGAACATTCTCTCGCTCAACGCCGCCGGCCGCGCCCGCGAATACCAGTTGGTGCGCAGTTTCACCTTCAGGGTGCATGCCAATGTCGCCGCGGCGACGCCGGCCGCGCAAGTCAAATACACCGACGCCCGTCCTGAGGTCGTGGCCACCGAGTACATCGCGCCCAGCACCATCACGCTGCGCCGCGACATCACCTTCAGCGACGACCTGGTGCTGTCCAAGGAGTCCGAGGAAGCCCTGCTCCAGCGCGACATGCAGATCGACCTGGTGCAGCAGTTGATGCGCCGGCTCGCCGCGGCGAAACTGAAGCCGGTGAAGGTCGACGGGGAGTAGGCCTCGTGCTGCTTCGCCCCGAACAACTCGCGGCGCATCTAGATAAACCGCTCGCGCCGCTGTACCTGCTGCACGGCGACGAGCCGCTGCTGGTGATCGAAGCCGGCGACGCGATTCGTGCCGCCGCGCGCACGCAGGGTTTCGAGGAACGCGAAGTCATCGTCGTCGGCACCAGCTTCAAGTGGGACGAGCTCTTTCTTGCCGCCGGCAACATGTCGCTGTTCGGCGGCTCCAAGCTGGTCGATCTGCGCATCCCCTCGGGCAAGCCCGGCCGCGAAGGCAGCGAAGCGCTGCAGCGCTACATCTCCACGCTGGGCCCCGGCATCGTCACCTTGATCACCCTGCCCGAACTCGACTGGCAGGCGAAGAAGGCGGCCTGGGTCACTGCCCTGTCGAATGCCGGCATCAGCATCGAATGCAACGCGCCGCCGCCGGCCCGCCTGCCGCAATGGATTGCCGAGCGCCTGGCGCGCCAGCAGCAGAGCGCACCGAAGCTCGCGCTGGAATTCATCGCCGCCCACGTCGAGGGCAACCTGCTGGCGGCGCACCAGGAAATCCAGAAGCTCGGCCTGCTTTATCCGCCCGGCGAAGTTTCGCTGGAACAAATCGAAGGCGCGGTAATGAACGTCGCCCGCTACGATGTGTCTGATTTGCGCGACGCCCTCAAGGCGCGCGACACGGTGCGTGCCGCGCGCACCCTGGAAGGCCTCAAGGGCGAGGATGCGGCGCCGCCGCTGGTGCTCTGGGCGCTGGCCACCGAAGCCCGCAGCGCTGCGGCAAGGCCGGCGCTCTTGCATGCGGCGAAGATTGACCGCATCATCAAGGGTCTGGCGCGCGGCGACATCTGGGACGAGTTCCTTCAGCTGGCGCTGCGCCTGACGCAACCGAGGACACGGTAATGGATGTAAAAGCCTACATGCAGCAGATCGGCCGCAACGCGCGGGAAGCCTCGCGCGCCACGGCACGCGCCTCGACGGCCGCCAAGGACACGGCGCTGCTGGCCATGGCCGCGGCGATCCGCGAGCGTCGCGCCGAACTGCTCGCGGCCAACGCGACCGATGTCGCGGAAGCCCGTACCAATGGTCTCGACGCAGCGATGATCGACCGCCTGATGCTGACCGACAAGGGCATCGAAGCCATGGCACAGGGACTCGAACAAGTCGCCGCCCTGCCCGACCCGATCGGCGAAATCAGCGACATGAAGCGCCGCCCTTCCGGCATCCAGGTCGGCAAGATGCGCGTGCCGCTGGGCGTGGTCGGCATCATCTACGAGGCACGGCCGAACGTCACGGCGGACGCAGCAGCCCTGTGCCTGAAGTCGGGCAACGCCGCGATCCTGCGCGGCGGCAAGGAAGCCCTGCGCGCCAATCAGGCGATCGCCGCCTGCGTGCGTGCCGGGCTCAAGGCCGCCGGCCTGCCCGAGGACGCGGTGCAGGTCATCGACATCACCGACCGCGAGGCGGTGAGCCATCTGGTCGCCATGCCCGAGTATGTCGATGTGATCGTGCCGCGCGGCGGCAAGGGCCTGATCGAGCGCGTTTCGAAAGACGCCAAGGTGCCGGTGATCAAGCATCTCGACGGCAACTGCCACGTCTATGTCGATGACGCCGCCGATCCCGAAAAGGCGCTGCGCATACTCGAAAACTCCAAGACACAGCGGCTGGGCACCTGCAACACCGCCGAATCGCTGCTGATCGCGCGTGCCGTCGCCGTGTCGCTGGCGCCGACTTTATGCGCCATGCTCGCCGCCAACGGGGTTGCCATACGCGGCTGCGAGGAAACGCGACAGCTGGTGCCGCACGCCATCGCCGCGACGGAAGCCGACTGGTACGCCGAATACCTCGCCGCGATCATTTCGGTCAAGATCGTCGCCGATGTCGGCGAGGCCATCGAACACATCAACAAGTACTCGTCGGCCCACACCGACGCCATCGTCACCGAGAACTACACGAACGCGATGCGCTTCCTGCGCGAGGTGGATTCGGCGTCGGTCATGGTCAACGCCTCGACCCGCTTCGCCGACGGCTTCGAATACGGCCTCGGTGCCGAGATCGGCATTTCCACCGACAAGTTCCACGCGCGCGGCCCGGTGGGGCTGGAAGGCCTCACCTCGCAGAAATGGATCGTGCTGGGTGACGGTGAAGTGCGCAGTTAGCGCCAAGAGTCGTGCAGGGACGGCAACGGATCGTCTTGTCCGCTTCCCGCCAGAGGACTAAACCGCTCGCGCGGTAATGGGAGCTCCGCTGTTGCATTGGAGGTAGGCTGAAACAGTGTTCTGGCTATGTTGGGAATGAGGCAATCCGCCTCGTTACCCAAGGAGCAGAGCCATGAACACATTCACACAAG
>JAUXWU010000018.1 GCA_030680085.1 Rhodocyclaceae bacterium
TGTTGATGGCGGTCAATTTCCGTAGAAATTTGGCGGCGTGCTTTTTTCGGGCACGCGTTTTGCTGTCAAGGCATCCGAGCGACAAGCCCCGTAGCCGGGTCAATGGCAGGCTGCGGCCTTATGCAGCCTGGCGAAGCGAACCATTGACGCGGTGAAGGGGCGATACGCTAAGGCATGGCGGCAAGCTCCGCATTTTGGTGCTTGCCGCCTTGCAGACCGGCGTTTTCGCCGCCAAATTTCTACGGATTTACACCGCCGCTAACAGGGCCTGAAGGCGCTGTTTCAGCGCTGCGTAATGTTCAGACATAAACGCTTAAAGCCTCCACAGGCGGAAACCAGCCTTGGTAACGGCTTGTGGGTCGTAGGCGGATTTGACATCGACGAACACGCCGCCGGGCTTGAGCTTGGCGGTCAGCTTCTTCAGCGACATGGCGAGGTATTCCTTGTGCGAGACGGCGGCGACGAGGGCGTCGGCCTGATCGGGCAGGGCATTCCACTTCACCAGCTCGATGCCGTATTCGTGCGCCGCCTCGGCCGGTTCGCCCAGCGGGTCATGCACGGCGACTTCGCAACCGAAGGATTCCAGTTCCTTGACCAGATCGGCGACTTTCGAGTTGCGCAGGTCAGGACAATTCTCCTTGAAGGTCAGGCCGAGCACGATGACCTTGGCGCCCTTTACCGGGCAGCCGTTGTTGATCATGTTCTTGACGGTCTGTTGCGCGACATAGGCGGCCATGCCGTCGTTGATGCGGCGGCCGGCCAGGATGACCTGCGGGTGATAACCCAGCATCTCGGCCTTGTGCGTGAGGTAATACGGATCGACGCCGATGCAGTGGCCGCCGACCAGGCCGGGCCGGAAGGGGAGGAAATTCCACTTCGTTCCGGCAGCCTGCAAGACTTCCAGTGTGTCGATGCCGATGCGGTCGAAGATCAGCGAGAGCTCGTTCATCAATGCAATGTTCAAGTCACGCTGGGTGTTTTCGATGACCTTGGCGGCCTCGGCCACCTTGATGCTGCTGGCCTGATGCACGCCGGCGGTGATGACCGAGGCGTACATCGCGGCAACGAATTTCGCGGTGGGCTCGTCATCGCCGGAAACGACCTTGACGATCTTGGTGATGGTGCGTTCCTTGTCGCCGGGGTTCACCCGTTCGGGAGAGTAGCCGACATGGAAATCCTTCTTCCACTGCATGCCGGAATGCTGCTCCAGCAGCGGAATGCAGACATCTTCGGTGGCGCCTGGATAGACCGTCGATTCATAGACGACGACCGCGCCTTTCTTCATGTGCCTGCCCACCGTCGTGGAGGAACCGACCAGCGGCGAGAAATCGGGAATATGCCCGACATCGACCGGCGTCGGCACGGCGATGATGATGAGATCGGCGGCGGCGATGGTGGACGGGTCCGTGCTCATCGAAAGCTGCGTCGCCGCCTTCAGGTCCGCAGTGCTGACTTCGCCGGTTGGATCAAAAAACTTCTTGTAGCTTTCGACCTTGGCTTCGGACAGGTCGTAGCCGATGGTCTTGAATTGCTTGCCGAACTCGACGGCCAGCGGCAAGCCGACATAGCCGAGGCCGACCACGGCGACGACGATTTTATGAAGTGAAGATTTGGCGGCCATGATTTTCCTTTTTCATTTTGTAAAAGTCGGCGCTGGCGGGACGGCGTTCATGCGATGGTTTCTTCCAGGTAGTGGTCGATCAGGGCAAGGTGCGCATCCCAACTATAACTGGCGAGGACGCGCTGGCGTGCTGCCCGGCCAATGTTATCAGCATGCGCACGATCCGCGAGCAGGGATTCAATTTGCGTGACGTAATCAGCGGCCGTTTCCGCGGCGAGCAATTCCTCGCCCAGCGTGGCGGCGATCGGCCCGGCGCAGGCGGCGGCGACCACGGGCCGCGCCATGGCCATCGCTTCGAAGCACCTTGTTCTGGATGCCGCGCGCGATCCGCAGCGGGGCGACGACGACGGCCGCATGGGCGAGGTAGGGTCGCACGTCGTCCACCGTGCCGGTGACGACGATACCCTCGCTCGCTAGCGCCTGCACGGCCGGATCGGGGCTGCGCCCAACGATGTAAAAGCGCACTGCGGGATGGCGCGCGCGCAGGCGCGGCAGGACTTCACCCGCGAACCAGACGACGGCATCGACATTCGGCCAGTAGTCCGTGGCGCCGGTGAAGACGATGGGGATTTCGTCATCGCGATAGGGCGAGGCCAGCGCGTGGTCGGGCGAGAAGAATTCGGCATCGACGCCATTGCACATCGCATCGACACGCCCGGCGCATTCTGGCGCAGCGCTGCGGAACAGGTCGCATTCGGCTTCGGTGACAAAGAAGGCATGCCGGGCCCGCGCGGCAACGTCTCGCTCGAAAGACAGCAGACGCTCCCCTTCGCGGCGATACAGCCAGGACAGCGGCCAGCGGTGCATCGTGGCGTACTGCCGCCATTTGGCCGAATCCATGTCGACAAAATCGACCAGCGTGGGCAGACGCGCCATGTCGGGAAGGTAGTCGGCCATCACCGAGGAAAATATGACGGCGGTGTCGATCGGCACGTTGGCGCAGATGCTCCACGATCTGAACTACAGTTTGCCGGGCAACCGCAAGACCGCAGAGGGCGCGGACCACCCGGATCGTGACGCACAATTCCAGCACATCAATGTGGCGACCATACAGAGCAATTGATACCTTTATTTACAGTGCCTAGGGTGCCAAGAAACATACCTGATACGCGCAAATGTATTTGAATTCAGCAAACAAAAAAGGCCACCCGCAAGGGTGGCCTTTTTTGTGTTTGGTGGGTGGTACAGGATTTGAACCTGTGACCAATTGGTTAAAAGCCAACTGCTCTACCAACTGAGCTAACCACCCGAAGTGAGCTCTCAATTTTATTGAGAATTAGGCGTAGTGTCAAACATATGTTGCCAGCTTGCCAGCTTGCCAGCTTGCAAGTTTGTTGCGAGTTCTTGATCGGCCCCGTTGATCATCTCTGCGCATTTCGCTGATTGTGAACACCTATTTCGGACCAGTAGTGTCCGGTTAAATTAAGCCTCGCCGTCGGCAAAGCGTGTTGTGGAGCGGGTTTCGAGGGATCCAAGGGTGTCCACGATTTGAATTCAGGAAATATCGTGGAACATTTTCGTGAAACATTTTGTTCGTTTTCCAGATCGGCATCGGCACTCAATGCACCGTGACCTGAACCTCTGTAATCCTTCCGGGTTTGACTATCCCGGGGTGAGCTATGAACATTGGCAGGACGCTGTTTGCACAGATCATGGAGTATGTGCCGTGGAAGACCTTCGGGCGCATTGTCGATCGACACGGCGGCGACGCCGGTGTGCGCACCCTGGATTGCGCCGACCCGTTTCGTGTGATGGCGTTCGCCCAATTGACATGGCGGGAATCCTTGCGCGCCCGCGAGCTCTATGCCACTGAATCGACTGGGCTGGATATCGATGCGACGATCTACGCACTGGACTCGACAACCATAGATTTGTGCCTGAGTCTGTTCGACTGGGCGCCGTTTCGCTCGACCAAGGCGGCGGTGAAGATGCACACGCTGCTGGACCTGCGCGGCAACATCCCGACCTTCATCCACATCAGCGACGGCAAGATGGGCGACGTCAATGTGCTCGATATCCTGCCCGTCGAAGCGGGGGCCTTCTATGTGATGGATCGCGGCTATCTGGACTTCGCCAGGCTCTTCACGATGCATCAGGCCGGTGCGTTCTTCGTGACGCGCGCCAAGCGCGGCATGAATGCACGGCGCGTGTATTCGACCAAGTCCGACCGCAGCACGGGGATCATCTGCGATCAGTCGGTTCATCTCAACGGGTATTACGTGTCCAAGGATTACCCGGAGCATTTGCGGCGCATTCGCTTCAACGATCCGGAATCGGGCAAGACGCTGGTGTTCCTGACCAACAATACAACACTGCCGCCGTTGACGATTGCCGCGCTCTACATAAGTTTCACGGCGAGTGGAATTACGTCATAAAACCAAAAATCACAACGAACATACAGAGCAATTGACACCTTTATTTATTTACAGTGCCTAACCTTATTCGTTGTGCGCGCATTGGGCGACCCAATTCGTCCGGCTGAAGGAGGCCGGCACACCCATCGGCGCCAACGATCTCTGGATCGCCTGTCACGCGCTGGCGCTCAATGCCACGCTGGTGAGCAACAACACCCGGGAGTTCGAACGCATCGCAGGACTGCGGCTGGAAAACTGGGCTGCCTGAAACCGCCATTCGGCTTACCGGATTCATCGCAGCATGCCCGGATCGGTAACGAAGCCGATGCGGGTGATGCCGTGGCGGGCGGCTTCGGACATGACCTGGGCGACCTTCTCGTAGGGCACGGCGCCATCGGCGCGCAGGTGCAGTTCCGGCTGCGGCTGGGCGGCGGCAGCGGCGCGCAGGTGCGCCATCAGCATTGCCGCGTCCTGCGGCTCGCCGTTCCACCAGACCTGACCGGCGGCATCGATGCCGAGCTGGACGTTATCGGGTTTGGTGAGATTAGGCGCGGAACTCGCCTTGGGCAGATCGACCTTGACGGCGTGGGTCAAGAGCGGCGCGGTGACGATGAAGATCACCAGCAGCACCAGCATCACGTCGATCAACGGGATCATGTTGATTTCGGCGAGATCACCGGCGTCGCCGTCTTCGGCAAATGATGCGAAGGCCATTTTCTTCTCCTAGGCCGCCGCGCGCGCCGCCACGCGGGCGATGATGCGCTCGGAGGTGGCGGCCACGTCGGCCCCATTGGTTCCTTGCGGCGCGGTTTTGCAGCCGGTGGCAAAGAACGTGAACAGGTCGTGGGCGAAGGAGTTAAGCTCGGCCAGGGTGTTGCGGTTGGCGCGCGCGAAAGCGTTGTAGGCGATGGCGGCGGGAATCGCCACCGCGAGGCCCAACGCTGTCATGATCAGCGCCTCGCCGACCGGGCCGGCCACCTTGTCGAGCGTGCCCTGGCCGCTCATGCCAATGGCGATCAGGGCATGGTAGATGCCCCAGACGGTGCCGAACAGGCCGACGAACGGGGCGCTGGAGGCGACGGTGGCGAGGAAGGTCTGGCCGTATTCCATGCGCGATCTGTCCTGGGCGATGGCGCGCTTCAATGCGCGGGTGAGGAACTCGTCGGGTGTGCCCGCATCGATCAGTCCGCGCTCGCCATGGTGATGCTGCTCGATGGCAGTAAAGCCGTGATGCACAAGGTGCGAGAAGGCGTCGGCGGTGCCCTCTTCGCGCAGACGCCGCGCCACGGCGTCGAGGCTGGGCGCCTGCCAGAAAGCGGCCAGGAAGGCCGCGCTTTTCTTCTGCGCCTGCCACAGGCGCGCGCCATTGGTGACGATCAGATACCAGGAGCCGACGGACATGATCGCCAGCACGACCAGGATGAAGCGCGCAACGCCGTCGGCGTGGGCGAGAAAGTGGGCGAAGCCCAGCGAGTTTTCCATATCACTCCTTCAAGGTAAAAACGATGGGCACCAACACCCAGGCGGCAACGGCCTCAGTGCCGCGCCGGGCGGGGATGAATTTCCAGCGGCGCACGGTGTCCTGCGCGGCCTGGTCGAGGCGCTGCGCGCCGCTGGACTTGTGCACTTGCACCTCGTCGGGAATGCCGCTTTCGCGGACATGCACGCGCAGCACCACCCGCCCCTCTTCCCCCATGCGCCGGGAAAGCGCGGGGTACGAGGGCTTGGGGTTGTCGAGATAGTCGGCGTCGAAGCGCGGCTGGACGGTTTGCACCGGCGCCGGGGGGGCGGGGGGCGAGGCAATGGGCGCAATGGGTACCAAGGGCGCGATAAAAGTCGGCGCTGGCGGGACGGCGATCATCGAGGGC
The DNA here is from genome assembly GCA_030680085.1 of Rhodocyclaceae bacterium. Taxonomy (GTDB): domain Bacteria; phylum Pseudomonadota; class Gammaproteobacteria; order Burkholderiales; family Rhodocyclaceae; genus Sulfuricystis. The sequence continues at coordinate 5,844 of JAUXWU010000018.1, forward strand.
GGCGCGGGTGAGGCCTCTGGCGCGGCAAGCTGTACCGGCTGCTGTACCGGCACGGGGCGTTTCTCGACGGGAAGGGGGCTGGGCGGCGGCTTGGGCGGCTTGACCTCTTCCGGCGGACGAATGAGATGCACCGTCAGTTCGTTTAGCGCCGCCGGCAGCTTGATAAAGTTCATCTGCAACAGCAGCCAGAACACGCCGCCATGCAGCAGCAGCACCGCAATCAAGCCGGCAGAGGAGATGCGCGGCGCGGCCGGTCCCGGCACCGACAAGACGCCCCGGTCGCCGCCGCAGGCGGCATGGATTGGTCGGCATGATTGGGATGGTGTCATGGCAAATCTCTAATGGGCAGTAGCTGCTGGCATTCTTTGGAGTTGATAATGATTCGCATCATATATGAGAATCATTATCAGTTGCAAGGGTCTTTTCGTACGGCATATTTCACGCAGCGCGGCAAAATTCCAGCGCGGCATTGAGCCATGCGTGATCGACCTCTCCCGTCCTCGTCGCACAGACTTTTCGTGCGGCATCGAGCACCACGGTATGCGGCAGCGCCTGCACCGGATTGCCGAAGCGGGCCAGCAGCCCGCGTGACTCGGTCGGCGCGTGCAGGCTGATCATGGGCGGTCGCAAAGCGCTGCGCACCGCTTCTGGCGCGGCGAGCGTTTCCGCCCGGCGCTGCACGGCGACGGTGACGACGCGCACGTTGCCGCGTTGCGCCAACGCGGCAAGATGCGGCATCTCTCTGACGCAGGGCGGGCAATCGCTGCGCCAGAAATTCACCACGGTGATCTGCGGCGGCAGGGCGGAAAGCCGGACGAAGCCGCCTTCCCCCGCCAGTTCAAAGTCCAGCGCTGCGGCTTGCGCAACAGTCGGCGCTGGCAATATGGCAACAAGTGCCACGACCAGCACCGACCAGGTTGGCGTAGTCGTAGAAGCGCTTGAGGTCCTGCTGGCCCGTCCAGGTGGCGCGGGCGAGCAGGTCGAAGGGGCCGGTGTCGTAGTCGAGCGTGAGATAAATGCGCTCTTCGGGGCGTGCGAAGGCCAGTGTGGCGGGGTCGAAGCGGTAAGCAGTTTTCTCTGCGGCGACCGTGCCTTCCAGGCTGGGCGTAAGCTTGTAGGTCAGTGTGAAGTCGGCGCCCTTGACGATCACCGGATTTGGTGCCGAGGTAAACAGGGTCTTTCCGGGCAGCGTGTTGTCGACATCGAGCATCGCCATGTTCTTCACGCGGTTGTAGTGCAGCCCGCCCGACCAGGCCATGCGGTCGGCGGCATAGGCCAGCGTGTAGGAGAGGTTCTCCGAGGTCTCCGGCTTCTGAGCAGGCGCCAGGAATACGCGGCATAGAGCGTGAAAGCGCCGATCCAGGCCAGTGCCGCCAGCATCCATAGCCGGGGCACGGGAATATCGACGAGCGACATGCCTGCCAGGGCGCGCAGCAGCGCGGCGGCCACGACGAGGCCGGCAGCCACCAACACCCAGGGGCGCTCGTCCAGTTCCCGCCCGCTGTGGGTGCGCCCCGCCACCCCCATGACCACCAGCACGGCCAGCCCCAGCGCGCCTATAAGCAGCAGATGCCGCCCGGCGGAAGGCGCGAACCCCGCGCCCAGCAGCGACAGCCCGATCAGGCCGTAACCCAGCGCCATCAGCCAGTACACGCCGTAGAGCATGAAAATCCAGCGGCTGAACAGGGATCGGCCGACATGCCAGTCGTTCAGCAGGTTCAACAGCGCGGCGCAAACGGCCAGCGCCAGCCAGCCGCCGATGGCGTTGCCAGGCAGTACGAACTAGACGACGGTGAACAGCCCAATGGCGAAGGTGGCCAGATTGCGCCGGGGCGGCCGCGCCAGATAGTCGGCGTCAGCACCGCGCGCATCCAGCGCGGCATTGACCATGCGCATCGAAATGCGGGAGAGGGCGACGACGATGAGGATCATCAACACTCCCACCGCGGCCAGCAGCCAGGGCATGACTGGCGATTCTCGCCAGGCGGCGACGAAATAGCCGGCCTGCAACGCGGACAGCGCGAGCAGCGCATAAACAAAGCTCAGATGCGTGGCACCGGCGCGCGCGGCGGCGAGCGTATTGGCCGTCGCCAGGCCGAGATCGTCGTGCGCGTGCATCTCGATTTCCAGGTCGCAATGCGCGCGCAGCAGGCCAATCTTTTCATGCACGCCGAAAGGTTCGAGGATGCCGAGCGTATCGGCAAAGCGAAAGCGCCGCGCGCCCGCCCGCTGCGCCGTCTCGACGATGCGGCACAGGAAGTCGGGATCGGCCCGCGAAGCATCCTCGCCGCCGATGCAGACTTCGAGCCCAGC
>JAUXWU010000036.1 GCA_030680085.1 Rhodocyclaceae bacterium
GACAGGACTGCCTGATCGGAAAACCCGTGATGCCATCCACAAACGTGTTTCCGAGCTTGCCCACGAAAACCTGATTATTTTTATTGACCGTGCTGACGAGACAACGCAAAGCCTGTGGCTATGGGTCAAGCGCGATGGCGCCAAGCGCTACCCGCGCGAACACCTTTACGTCAAAGGGCAGCCCGGTGATCTATTTGTCTCGAAAATTTCCGGCATCGTCGTAGATATCAACGAACTGGACGAGCGCGGGACTTTTCCCCTCGCCCAGCTTAGCCGCAGGATGAAAGCCGCACTCGATGTCGAGCGCGTGACCAAGAAATTTTTCCGCGAATTCGAAACCGCGCATCTCGATTTTCTCGGGCTCATCCAAGGCATTGCCGTAGAACGTGACCAACGCTGGTATGCCTCGGTGCTGCTGCACCGGCTGATGTTCATCTGGTTCCTGCAAAAGAAGCACTTTCTCGACGGCGGCAACGACAACTACCTTGCGACCAAGCTGACGCAGACCCAGCAGCAGGGCGGGAATCGCTACTACGAGCACTTCCTGAAACCGCTGTTTTTCGAGGGCTTCGCCAAACCGGCGAACGACCGCAGCCCGGAAGCCCGTGCCTTGCTCGGCGAAATAAAATATCTCAATGGCGGGCTGTTTCTGCCGCACCGCATCGAGCAGGACTACCCCGGCATTCATGTTGCCGATGAGGCATTCGAAAACCTGTTCGCGCTGTTCGGGCGCTATTCGTGGAATCTGGACGACACCCCCGGCGGCAAGGATGACGAAATCAACCCTGACGTGCTGGGCTACATCTTCGAAAAATACATCAACCAAAAAGCCTTCGGCGCTTACTACACCCGCCCGGAAATCACCGAATACCTGTGCGAGCACACCCTCTACGCGCTGATCCTGGAAAAGATCAACCAGCCCGCCGTCCCCGCGCTAAACCTGCCCGCGCGTCAGTTCGACAGCGTGCCGGAACTGCTGGTCAAGCTCGATGCCGAACTGTGCCGCGAATTGCTGTTCAAGGTGCTGCCCAAGCTTTCCTTGCTCGACCCGGCCTGCGGCTCCGGCGCGTTTCTGGTGGCGGCGATGAAAACGCTCATCAATCTGTATTCCGCCATCGTCGGGCGCATCAAATTTTTGAACGACCCCGCACTCACGGCTTGGCTCAAGCGCACCGAAGCCGATCACCCCAACATCCATTACTTCATCAAAAAAACCATCATCACCGACAATCTGTTCGGCGTGGACATCATGGAAGAGGCGACCGAAATCGCCAAGCTGCGCCTGTTCCTGGCGCTGGTCGCTTCCGCGCAGACCGTGGAACAACTGGAACCGCTGCCCAATATCGACTTCAACATCATGGCCGGCAACTCGCTGGTCGGGCTGACCCACGTTAGCGCCGAAGACTATGAAAAGAACCAGACGCAGGATATGTTCCGCCAAACTTACCGCCAGATATTGGAAGAGAAAAACCGCCTGATCGACCAATACCGCCACGGCGGCGAGGTCTATGGCGAAGACCTGCGGGTGCTGCGCAACAACATCGACGACCACAAGAAGGAAGCCCAAGCGCGTCTCAACGACCTGCTGCTGGCCGAATTCGCCAAGGCGGGCGTCAAGTTCGAGCAAGCCACGCTCCCCTCGCCCGCAAGCGGGAGAGGGGCTGGGGGAGAGGGTAAAATCAAGCCCGTCAAACGTCCGCTCAGGATAGAAGACATCGAAGCCCTGCATCCCTTCCATTGGGGCTACGAATTCGACGAAATCCTCAACCAGCGCGGCGGGTTCGACGCCATTATCACCAACCCGCCGTGGGAAATCCTCAAACCGCAAGCCAAGGAATTCTTCGCCGAACATTCCGATCTGGTCAGCAAGAATAAAATGACCATCAAGGACTTCGAGAAGGAACAGGACAAGCTGCTCCAAGACCCCGAGATACGCGCCGCCTGGCTCGAATACCAGAGCCGCTTTCCCCATGTTTCCGCCTGGTTTCGCGCATCAATCCAATATCCGCGCCAAACGGCGGTGGTCAACGGCAAGAAAACCGGCTCCGACATCAATCTCTACAAACTGTTCGTCGAACAGGGCTACAACCTGCTGCGCCCCGAGGGTCAGTGCGGCATCGTCATCCCTAGCGGCATCTACACCGACCTCGGCGCCAAGGGGCTGCGCGACTTGCTGTTCGGCCAAACCCGCGTCACCGGCCTGTTCTGTTTCGAGAATCGCAAGACGATTTTCGAGGGCGTGGACAGCCGCTTCAAGTTTGTCGTACTGACCTTCGAGAAAGGCGGCGAGACGGAGCGCTTCCCCGCCGCTTTCATGCGCCACGAGGTGGCGGAACTCACCCGATTCCCGCAGATCGGCTCGCAATGGCTGTCCGTGGAACTGATCCGTCGCCTCTCGCCGGACTCCCATTCGGTGATGGAATTCAAGTCCGATTTGGATGTCCAGATTGCTGAGAAGATGCTTCGGTTTCCGCTGCTGGGGGAAGAAATCGAAGGGGTATGGAATCTCGGCCTTACAGCAGAATTCCACATGACCAATGACGGCAAAACATTGTTCAGGACCGAGCTTGGGAAGGGGCGGCTACCCCTCTACGAGGGCAAGATGATTTGGCAGTTTGAGCATCGCTATGCCGAGCCGCGCTATTGGGTGGATGAAAGGGAGGGGCGCGCCGCGTTGCTCGGACGGGAAAGAGATGTCGGGCAAAAACTCGATTATCAGGCTTATCGTTTAGGATTCCGGGATATTGCCGCAAATACAAATGAGCGGACGATGGTTTCTAGCGTTATTCCCCCGACGTTTCACGGTAACAAACTTCCGACCATCAAGATTTTCGATGGAAATGATAAACGGCTGATAAGCGATGCCGAACAGCTGTTCTTGTGTGCAGTATGGAATAGCTTTGTGATTGATTCTATGCTGCGCATGAAAGTGACAACCACACTCAATTTTTTCTACATCTACCAACTCCCCATCCCCCGCCTCACAGCCAAAGATGCCGCCTTCGCCCCCATCGTTGCCCGCGCCGCCAGGTTGATATGCACCACGCCTGAATTTGACGCACTGGCGAAGGAAGTTGGGCTGGAGTCCCACAGCGTAACCGATCCCGCCGAGCGTACCCGTCTGCGCTCTGAACTAGATGGCTTGGTAGCGCACCTTTACGGCTTGACCGAAAGCGAATTCGCCCATGTGCTGACGGTCTTCCCGCTGGTGCCGGAACCGGTCAAGATCGCGGCGCTCAACGCCTACCGTGATGTCGAGAGAGGATTGATCAAATGATGCTCGAAAGCCTGCGTATTCAAAATTTCAAGGCGGTCAGGGATTCGGGAGTCGTCAAGCTCGGGCCGCTCACCGCCTTCATTGGCAACAACGGCGCGGGCAAATCCAGCCTGATCGAAGCGATCGAAACCTATCAGGCTATTGTTGGCCGGGGCATGGATGAGGCCATGCAGCGCTTTATGGGGTTTGAGCATGTGCAGAACAAGTTCGCCAAGCTTGATGCGCCGATGCGCTTTGACTTGCGCCTGCGCGGCCCCTTTGGCAAAACCAGGTTGCAAATGGCTGCGGGGAGCGATGCTGCGCGCAACAGTTATGCGATTCTCGACGAGGAAGTTGACTGTAAGAATCACCAGATCATTCAGAGCTTCCTTGAGCATGAGCAGAAACATTTCCGCCAGCGCTGGCAACAGGGCTTCTCAATGCTGGGCGGGGATGTGCACCTGATGGAGTACGCCAACCAGATCGAATCCTGGCAGTTTCTGGCACTGACACCCGACCGCATGGGCTACCCCTTGCCGCAAAAGCGCACGGGTGGGCGCGTGCGTCTGGCGCGCGATGGCGCCAACATCGCCGAATTTCTACTGGAGTTGCGCGAACTCGACCGCAATGCGATGGAAGGCATTATCGAAACCATGGCTTTCGTGCTTCCTTATGCCCGCGACATTCAGCCCTCGGTGACTTCTGAACTTGAGCGCAAAGCCTGGCTGCAATTGACCGAGGCGGATTTCAAGGTGCCTGGCTGGATGCTGTCTACTGGCACCTTACGCCTGCTGGCTCTGCTGGCTCTGCTACGCCACCCCAACCCGCCGCCGCTGATCGTGGTCGAGGAAATCGAAAACGGTCTCGACCCGCGCAGCATTCACCTGATTGTTGAAGAAATCCGTAATGCCGTGCTCGATGGGGTGACACAAGTCATCGTGACCACCCATTCCCCTTACTTGCTCGACTTGCTCACGCTGGAACACCTTGTTCTTGTCGAGCGTGACGGCAAGGGACATCCGCGCTTTCTTCGCCCCGCCGATAACGAAAATCTGCAACGCTGGGCCGCCGACTTCGCTCCGGGCAAGCTTTACACCATGGGTTCGCTCGGTGAGGTGCAGCGATGAAAGTCGGATTTATCTTCGAATGCGGCCCGCAGGGCGCGGACAAACAGGTTTGCGAGTTTCTGGCGCGAGAGATTCGGCCAGAGATCACACCGGTTTCCCGGACATTGGACAACAAACCCCGCCTGCTCCAAGAGTGCGGCTTGGTAGCCGCCAACCTGCTGGACGATGGCTGCGAGCGCATCCTCATCATCTGGGATTTACGCCCTGCTTGGCCTGGCAAGAAAACCTGCCGCAAGGTTGAGAGGAATGCCGTGTTGGACTCTCTGGCAAAGTCGGGCATCGTGGGAAAGTCCGTCTTTCTCGTCTGCGTCGAACAAGAGCTGGAAAGCTGGTTACTTGCCGACGAAGCGAAAATTTCCGCTTATCTTTCGACCGATGCCCATGCCTACAGCGCCAAGCGTGTGCGAAGCCCTGACCGGGTGCCAAATCCCAAGTCAGTGATGATGAATCACTTCAAGGGCGCACGCAACTGGCGGTATGAAGATCGGACTCACGCCGTCAAGGTCATGCAGTCGGGCAATGTCGACCTGAAAAAGCTGCGGCGATCACCCACATTTTCGCGATTTGAGACAAAGTTACTGGTGGCTGTTCCATGAAACGCATGGGCGTGTCTGACGAGGAAGAGTGAAGCCAACGCCCGTCACCCTGCCAGCAATCTGCGCCCAGCGTGTCAGCCCTGAATTCGCAGCGCGAATAGTAGTCGGCGCTGGCAGGACGGCGCCACCTCGCAAACCCAGCAGGTTACAAATTTACAGAACGGATGTTGCACTAACGGCGTAGGTAGGGCCGCGGATCGATTTCCGGCGTCCGGCCCGCCACATGGTCGGCGAGCAGCCGGCCGGAACCGACGACCATGGTCCAGCCCAGTGTGCCGTGGCCGGTGTTCAGATAAAGATTCTTCAGCGCTGTCGGGCCGATGATCGGCACATTGCTGGGGGTGGCCGGGCGCAGTCCGGCCCAGTGCTCGACGGCGGCATCGTCGAATTCCAGTTGCGGGAAAACTTGCCGCGTGCGCCGCACCAGGGCGCCGATGCGCGTGAGATTCAGCGTGGTGTCGTAGCCGGTGAATTCCGCCGTGCCCGCCACCCGCAGTCGTTCGCCCAACCGGGAGTAAACCATCTTCACCTCGTCGTCGATCAGGCTGACCGCGCTGGCGAGCGCGCCCGGTTGCAGCGGCACGGTAATCGAGTAACCCTTGGCCGGATAGACGGGAATGTTGATGCCCAAAGGACGCAGCAGCAGCGTCGAATAGCTGCCCAAGGCGACCACATAGGCGTCAGCGGCAAGCGCATCGCCATTGGCGAGCCGCAGCGCGGCCACCTGGCCGCCGGCGGTTTCAATGCCGGCCAGCGGGGTGTTGTAACGAAATTGAACACCGCGCGCCGCGCATCGCTCAACCAGTGCGGCGGTGAACAGTTGGGCATCGCCCGACTCGTCATCCGCCGTATAGGTGCCGCCGACAATGGGTGCGGCAGAATGGGCCAGCGCCGGCTCGATAGTCAGACATTCCGCCGCCGTCTTGACGACGCGCTCGCAACCGAATTCGCGCATCAGCGCGGCCTGCGGAATTGCCCGGGCGAATTCGGCGGGATCGGTATAAAAATGCAGGATGCCGCGTTCCAGACAGGCGTAATCCAGCGCCAGTTCGCGGCGCAGCGCCTTCAGCCGTGTGCGGCTGTCGAGCGCCAGCGCGAGGATCGCGCGAATGTTGGCGCGCGTGCGGGCGGGAGTGCATTCGAGCAGGAAACGCAAGCCCCACGACCACTGCGCCAGATCGGCGGAAAAACGCCACAGCAGGGGAGCATCTTCGCGCCCCAGCCATTTCAGAATCTGCAGCGGCGCGGCCGGATTGGCCCATGGCACGGCGTGACTGGTGGAAATCTGGCCGCCGTTGGCGAAACTGGTCTCGAGCGCCGGGCCGGGCTGGCGATCCAGCACGGTGACTTCGTGCCCATCTTCGGCAAGGAACCAAGCCGAGGTCACCCCGGTCAAACCCGCCCCAAGCACTACAATGCGCATCACCCACACCCAGACCAAAAATGAGCGGCGATTATAAACAGGACAGTCAACTCAGCAATGCTGAATGGCGGGCTCGTCTTACACCCGAGCAGTATCGAGTCGCCCGCGCCAAGGACACTGAACTCCCCTTTAGCGGCGAATACTGGGATTGCACCGATCCCGGCGCCTACGTCTGCATCTGCTGCGGCGCTCCACTGTTCGACGCCACGGACAAATTCGATGCCGGTTGCGGCTGGCCCAGTTTCACCCAGCCGAAAATCGCCGAAAACATCACCGCGGCGGATGACGTGAGCCTCGGCATGCGCCGCACCGAAGTGATGTGCAGCCACTGCGGCGCCCACCTGGGCCATGTCTTCCCCGACGGGCCGCGCCCCACCGGCCTGCGCTATTGCATCAACTCGGTTTCACTCAAGCTGGAACGCAAGTAAACTCGGCATTCGCGACTCACGACAAGGAACCCACCCCCATGCTTTACATGATTCACGGCAAAGATGCGCCCGGCACGCTGGACCAGCGTCTGGCCGCCCGTCCCGCCCACCTGGAACGCCTGCAGGCCCTGCTGGCTGCCGGTCGCCTGATTCTGGCCGGCCCCTGTCCGGCCATCGACAGCCCCGACCCCGGCCCTGCGGGATTTTCCGGCAGCCTGATCGTCGCCGAGTTCGCCTCGCTCGACGCGGCGCGCGCCTGGGCAGATGCCGATCCCTATGTCGCGGCCGGTGTCTATGCACAGGTCGCCGTCAAACCTTTCAAGAAAGTACTACCGATATGAACGCAGCCGCTTACCTGCGGGAACGGCTGGCGCAACTCGATCCCCAGCAGCTCGACATCCGCGACGACAGCGCCCGCCACGCCGGTCATGCCGGCACCAAAGATGGCGGCCATTATGTGGTCAGCATTATTGCGGCGCGCTTCGCCGGGCTGGGTGTCAGGGAGCGCCATCGCCTGGTGTATGATGCCGCTGGCGATTTAATGCAAAATGGTATCCATGCCCTGAGCATCACCGCCAGGACACCCGAAGAGATGCAAACCTGAACACCAACCCCTCTATCAAACTCAGGAAAATCATGAAACGCGCCCTACTCACCGCCTCCTTGTTTGCCTTTAGCGCAGCGTTTGCTGCCCCATCCTTTGCCCAGACCGCCGCCAAGGAAGCCACGGCCGACGTCGCCAAACCGGTCGCCAAGCCGGTCGCCACGGTCAATGGCAAGGCCATTCCCGTCAGCCGCGCCGACTTGCTGCTCGCCGGACAGATCGCGCAAGGCCAGGCCAACACGCCGGAACTGCAAGCGGCGGTGCGCGAAGAACTGGTGCGCCGCGAAATCCTCTCGCAAGAGGCCGTCAAGAAAGGCGTGGGCAAAAAAGTCGAGGTGCAAAATCAGCTTGAACTCGCCCGCCAGGGCGTGCTGATCGGCGCCTATCTCAACGACTTCGCCACCGCCCTCAAGTTTTCCGACGCGGATGTGAAAAAGGAATACGAAACCATTCGCGCCACGCTTGGCGAAAAGGAATACAAGGCCCGCCACATTCTGGTCGACAGCGAAGACGAAGCCAAAGGCATCATCGCGAAACTCAAGAAGGGTGAAAGATTCGACGACTTGGCCAAGGCATCGAAAGACCCAGGCTCCAAGGAACGTGGCGGCGACCTCGGCTGGGCAAACCAGGCGACCTATGTGCCGGCCTTTTCCGCGGCGCTGGTGAAACTCGAAAAGGGCAAGTACACCGAAGCCCCGGTGCAGAGCAATTTTGGCTGGCATGTCATTCAGTTGGACGACTCGCGCGAACTGAATGCGCCCGCGTTTGACGAAGTCAAGCCGCAGATCCTCCAGGGCATGCGCCAGCGCGCCGTCGAGAAGCACATCCTCGATCTGCGCGGCAAGGCCAAAATCGAATAAATAAAGTCAAAGTCGGCGCTGGCAGATTGTTTGGCGTCCCGCCTTCGCCAAAGTCGGCGCTGGCGGGACGGCGCTGTTGATCCAAACGGGGGCCCTAGTCGTCTAGGGCTCCCGTTTTACATTCCACGCCATGAATCTTCGCGTCTCGCCCTACCTGCTGCTCACCCTCGCCAACCTGTTCTGGGCCGGCAACTGGATTGTCGGGCGCGGCATGCGCGACGAGGTGCCGCCCATCGCCTTGTCATTCTGGCGCTGGGTCATCGCGCTGGCCTGCCTGCTGCCGCTCGCCTGGCCGTATCTGCGGCGCGACCGCGCGCTACTGCTGGCCGGCTGGCGCTGGCTGGTGCTGCTCGGCATCCTCGGCACCTGCCTGTACAACGCGCTGACCTACATCGGTCTCCAGCAGACCGAAGCGGTGAATGGCCTGTTGCTCAACTCCTTCATTCCAATTGTCATCGTCACGCTGGCCTGGCTGTTTCATGGCAAACGCCTGCGCCACATCGAAACGCTGGGCATCGCCATGTCCTTCAGCGGCGTCGTGGCCATCGTCGCGCGGGGCGACCTCGGCACGCTGCTCGCGCTGACCCTCAATCTCGGCGACATCTGGATCCTGCTTTCGGTCTTCGCCTGGGCGGTCTACACCTTGCTGTTGCCGCGCCGCCCGGCCGCGCACCCGCTGGCCTTTCTCTTCGTCATCGCCTTGATCGGCGTGCTCGCCACGCTGCCTTTCTATTTGCTCGAACATTTCACCATCCGCCAGATCGTCCCCTCGACTGGCGCCTGGCTGGCGATCACCTACGCCGGCATTTTCCCCGCCTTTCTCGGCTTCATCTTCTGGAATCGGGGTGTCGAGCAGGTCGGCGCGGCGCAGGCGGGGCTGTTCATCCACCTCATGCCCGCCTTCGGCATCGTGCTCGCCGCGGTGTTTCTCGGCGAACGGCTGATGAGCTTTCATTTCATCGGCATCGCGCTGATCTTCGGCGGCATCTTTCTGACGACACGCAAACGGCGGCCCGGATGATCGAAGCCTTCCGCGCCTGGCGACGACAGCGCGCCGCGGCGAAAATCGACATTAGCGCCGCACAGTGGCAGGCCGCCGAATACGCCCTGCCATTCCTCGACCGGCTGACCGACGACGAGCGCCTGCGCCTGCGCGAACTCGCCCGCCAGTTCATCGCCACCAAGGAATGGGACGGCGCGCAAGGCCTGCCACTGACCGCCCCCCTGCAGATATCCATCGCCCTGCAAGCCTGCCTGCCGATTCTCAACCTCGGCCTCGACTGGTATCGCGGCTGGGTAAGCATCATCATCTACCCCGGCGACTTCCTCATCCCGCGCCAGACGGTCGACGCGGACGGCATCGTCCATGAATATGCCGACGCCGTGCTCGGCGAAGCCTGGGAAGGCGGCCCGGTGCTGCTTTCTTGGTTCGACAACCTCAACGAAATCGGCGACGTCAGCATCGTCATCCACGAATTCGCCCACAAGCTCGACATGAGCAACGGCGAAGTCGACGGCATGCCGGCCCTGCACGACAACATGACGCGCGCCGCCTGGGTCGCCGCCTTCGCGCCCGCCTACGAAGACTTATGCCGCCGCGTCGATGCAGGCGAAGAAACCACCCTCGACCCCTACGCCGCCGAACATCCCGGCGAATTCTTCGCCGTCAGCAGCGAGGTGTTTTTCGAAGCGCCCGAACTGCTGCGCGAAGCATATCCAGCGGTGTATGAACAGTTGCGCCTGTTCTACCGCCAGGACCCGCTACCGCGCTGAAAGTCGGCGCTGGCGAGACGGCGCGCTACAATTAATAAACGCTTCGCCCCCCACTCAAAGGAGTCAGCCATGCACATCGCCACATCCGCCCGTCTATCCCGCTTTGCGGTCGCCTTTGCCGCCACCTGCCTGCCCGTGCTCGCCGCCGCACAGTTTTCGCTTGCCCCGCTCCCCTACCCCGCCGATGCGCTGGAGCCGCACATCGACAAGATGACGATGGAAATTCACCATGGCCGCCACCACGGGGCCGCGGTGAACGGCCTGAATGCCCAAGTGAAGACCTTTCCAGAGATTGCCAACCAGTCACTCGAAGCTACTCTGGGGCAGGTTTCCAAGTACGGAGCGGCCGTGCGCAACAACGGCGGCAGCCACTACAACCACGACCTGTTCTGGAAAGTCATGGCGCCCGAAGGCCAGCGCGGCAAGCCGAGCGCCGCGCTCGATGCCGCCATCACAGGCAACTTCGGCTCGCTCGACGAAATGAAGAAGCGCTTCGACCAGGCGGCTCTCGGCCGCTTCGGTTCCGGCTGGGCCTGGTTGATCGTGACACCGGAAAAGAAACTCGCCGTCACCTCGACGCCCAACCAGGACAATCCGCTGATGGATCTGCCGGAAATCCAGCGCGGCACGCCAATCCTCGGGCTGGACGTCTGGGAGCACGCCTACTACCTGAAATACCAGAACAAGCGTGCCGACTACGTGACGCAATGGTGGAATGTCGTGAACTGGAACGAGGTCAGCCGGCGCTACGAAGCGGCAACCAAGTAAATCTGCCCGTCGGCGATGACGACAACCCGCGCCGTCTTGTCAGCGCCGACTTTTTCGAGCGCGGTTTGCGGCTCGGTCAATAGCTCGGTCGACAGGGCACGGCAAATTTGTTCTCACGCTGAACTACGTAGGTCGGGTTAGCGGCCTTATCGCGTAACCCGACGCGGGTGCTTGAAAACGTCGGGTTACGCTATCGCTAACCCGACCTACGCTCATTGCTCGACACGCACGATAATTCAACGAGTTGGCACCAGAACAAATTTACCCTGGTCGACAGCGCGTTGAATTGCGCGGGACGGTTGAGCGTCAGCGTCACCACGCCGTCATGGTTTTCGTTCAGCAAAATGGATTCGGTCGTCATGATTTTTCCTTGCATAGCGTTATGACTTGCGGCCGTTCGCGCGCCAGGTCATTCAACCATTGCGCCAGCTCGTCCGCCAGGGCCTGTGCAGCCTCGCGCGTGGCCGCCACGCCGCCCTTGGCATCGGCAGTCGGGGCGTCTTTCTGGATCAGGAAGGCGCGCTTCGACAAGAGCGCATCACCCCGCAATAGTGTATCGCTGCGCAATGGCAGCAAACTCGCGCGCACCTCCAGGACGATTTTGCTGGATTGCGGCGTGTCGAAGCGCTGCTCGATTTCGTCCAGCGTCAGTTGCAGACGGCAACCCGGCCCGCTGAAATCGGGCTGGCCGAAAACGATGCGCCGCTGCAGGAAGCGCTCCAGCAATTCGGCCGGTGGCGCCGCCCAGCGACTGTTCGCGTAAGCGTGCCGTTGCAAGCTGTCGGCATACACCAGGCGATAGCGCTGCGCCGGCGCATCCAGCCATGAATTCGCCCGCACCGTGACGCTGGCGATGGGCAGGCCGGGCGCACCCCAGGCACCCGCAAGATTGCCGAGGTCATAGAGCGCAATCCCGGACTGGCGCGGCGCAGGACCGACACAGCCTGCCAGCAAGCATGAACAGAGAAAAATAACGGTCTTGCGCATAACCTATTCCTTCGGGACGGGAGCAGTGAAACCGACCTCGCCAGGCCCCGGTCTGGCCGGGGCGGGCCCGAAGATCACCGCCTGCGGCGTGTCGCCGAGCGTGTCGAGCAAGCGGTCAAGACGGCGCGTGGCAGCGGTCAGATCGTTCATCAGCAGTTCCGCGCGCGGCAGGGTTTCGGCGTTGAGACGGTCGCCGACGCCGCCGGCGCTGGCCGCCAGCTTTTCAAGTCGCTGGGCCAGGGCCGCCATGCGGGCGACCAGCGCGCGCGCCTCGACGGTCAGCGGCGCGGCCTCGCCGGCGGTTTTTTCCAGGTGTGACAACAGCATTTGCAGGCGCTGGAGATTCGCGTCGGACAAGGCGGCACGCAGGCCCGCCATCACTTTCGGCAATTCTTTCAGTCCGTCGGAGGCGCTGGCCAGATTGTCGAGCGTCCGGGAAACGTTCTGCAGATTGCGATCATCGAGCAAGCGATTGATGCGCTGACCGAGATCGGCGACCTGGTCGGCAATCGCGCCGGCCTTGTCGTCCAGCGCGTTGAACAGTCCCGGCTGGATCTTCAGGCGCGGCGGCGACACGGCGCTGTCTGGCAGCGGCCGCCCGCCCTCACCGTCCTCTTCCAGCATCACATAGGCCAGCCCGGTGACGCCCTGGAACTTGAGCTTTGCCACCGTTTTGTCGGTCAGGCGGTATTGACGGCCCAGCGTGATCTCGACCAGCAGCAGGCCGGGGTCCTTTTCATCCGGCTCGATGTCGATGACCTTGCCGGCGCGGATGCCGCGATAGCGCACCTGGGCCTGACGGTTCAGTCCGGTAACGCTGCCGCGCGTTTCCAGGATGTAGGTGTGCGTCGGGTCGCCTCCGCCTGCGAACCACCAGAGCGCCGCGACGGCGGCCAGCAGAAACAGCAGGGTGAATAAACCCGCCAGCAGGGCATGGGAACGGTTTTCCATGGATTCAGGACGGTGGGTGAAAAAATTTGCGTATGAAAGGGTGGTCGAATTGCCTGACTTCGTCAAGCGTGCCATGGGCCAGGATATGTTGCTCGGCGAGCACGGCAACCTTCGTCGTCAGCGCCGCCAGCGTGGTGACATCGTGCGTCACCAGTAGCACCGTGAGGCCGAGTTCATCCCCGAGCCGGCGGATCAGGCGCACAAAGCCGGCGGAGCGGTCGGGATCGAGGCCGGCGGTCGGCTCGTCGAGCAGCAGCAGTTCCGGTTCCAGCGCCAGGGCGCGCGCCAGCGCGACGCGCTTGACCATGCCGCCGGACAATTCTGCCGGCAGCAACAGGGCATGTTGCGGCAAGAGTTCGACCATTTCGAGCTTGAGCATCACCAGGTCGCGGATCATCGCCGCGTCGAAACATTTAAGCTCGCGCAGCGGGAAAGCGATGTTGTCGAACACATTAAGGGCTGAAAACAACGCGCCCTGCTGAAACAGCACGCCAAAGCGCTGCCTAAGCGCACGTTCACGCACCACGCCGCCGCCGCCGAACAAAGGTTCGCCAAACAGCCGGATCGTCCCCTGGGTGGGCGTCAGAAGGCCGATCATCTGGCGCAGCAAGGTCGTCTTGCCGCTGCCGGAACCGCCCACCAGCGCCACCATCTCGCCCGCCGCAATTTCGAGATTCAAATGACGATGAATCCACAGCCCGCCGAGACGGGTGAATAAATCGTTGATGGCGATGACCGGGGTCATGGCTACGCTTACAGTTTCGGCACGCCGATGCCGCGCAAGGCGACGGCAAACACGGCGTCGATGAAGATCACGACGGTGATCGCCGTCACCACGGCGGCGGTGGTGTTGGCCGACAGGCTGTCCGTATTCGGCTTGACGCGCAGGCCGAAATGACAGGCAATCAACGCAATCGCCAGGCCGAACACGAAACCCTTGGACAGGCCGATCCAGAGATTGACCACCGGCACCACCTTGGGCAGCGTCTCCAGAAAATAGCCATAGCCGATGCCGAGCTGAAGTTCCGCCGCCAGCATGCCGCCCAGCAGCGCCAGCGCGGTTGCCCACAACACCAGCAGCGGCGTCACCACGGCGAGCGCCACCACCTTTGGCAAAACCAGGCGCAGGCTGGTCGACACCCCCATGGTCGCCAGCGCGTCGATTTCCTCGGTCACCCGCATCACGCCCAGTTGCGCCGTCATCGCCGAGCCGGAACGACCCGCCACCAGCACGGCGACCAGCACCGGCCCCAGCTCGCGGATGATCGAAAGACCAAGCAGATTGACGATGAACATGTCGGCGCCAAACTGGCGCAACTGCAGCGACGACAAATAGGACAAGGCAATGCCGATCAGCAAGCCGACCAGCGCGGTCACCGGCATCGCCCGCACGCCGCTCTTGTAGATGTTGGCGGAAATTTCGCGTCCCGGCAGATCAATCGGATGACGCAGCAGATGCAGCAGGTCCAGCGCCAACTGTCCGAGCAGCACGACGAAGTCGCGCATCTGCCGCATGGCCGCCAGCACACCCGCACCCAGCACGATCAGGCCTTCGAAAGGAGAGCGCGGCAGGACGACCGCCGCCGGCTCGCCATCGGCGGCGGCGATGCGCTCAAAAATGTGCAGATGCTCGGGACGCATCAACAACAGCTCGGGCAACTTGCGCCCCCAACTGCGCCACAACAGCAGGGCGCCGACCGAATCCAGCGCCTCGATGTCCAGGCAATTCCAGCTAACCCTAACCACATGGCGGCGACCGAGTTCCCGCAGGCGGTTTTGCCAGGCGGCGTCGGCCTCGCCCTTTTCCGCCAGCGCACGCAGCGTCCAGCGCCCGGTCAGCGCCAGTTCGATCGAGTCAGACGCGCTCTGTGTCTCGCTATAGTGGGCGTGCAACATGGCGACGAACTCGCTGGCCCGCAGGTCAGTCGTCAGCGGCGACGCGCCGCTGGCGGGCGCGCACCCTGAATTCGATATCCACGCTCGCCCACTGCCCGGTTTCACTGGCCAGCACGGCGGCTGTCAGCGGCGCGCTGGCCAGCCACGCCCGGTCGATGTGCAGTTCATAGCCCTTGGCGGTTATACCCACCTCGATCTCGGGAACCGGCGCATCGTCGCGCGCCCGGTGCAAGAGCGCCGCCACGCGCAGACAAAAGATCGGCAGATAGTCAGGCAAGGTCTGGGTCAGCGGCAGCACCCGCTCCAGCTTGCCGCGATGGGTGAGTACCAGCCGGGACAGCATGGCCTGATCGCGCAAGGAGAAGCCGGGCATGTCGGCGTTGGCCAGCACATAGGCGCTATGCTTGTGGAAACCCGCATGCGCCACCGAAACGCCGATCTCGTGCAGGCGCGCCGCCCACCCCAGCAATTGGGCGGTAACAGAATTTTCCACCAGGTCCGTCGCCCGCAGTTGCCGGAACAGCTTCAGCGCCATCTTGCTGACGCGTTCCGCCTGTTGCGTGTCCACCTCGTAACGCTGCATGAAGCGCTGGACCGTCGCCTCGCGCAGGTCTTCGTGGTGGTAGCGCCCCAGCAGGTCGTAGAGCACCCCGAGGCGCAGCGCGCCCTCGGAGAAACTCATTTCCTCGAGGTCGAACTCCTTGAACACCGCCGCCATGATCGCCACGCCGCCGAGAATCACCGGCACCCGGTCGGCCCGCAAGCCATGCAATCCGGTGCGATCCGCGGCACCGGCCTGCACCAGCCGGTTGCGCAGGCGCGTGAGGCCGCCACGGGTAATGTTGCCTGCGGCGAAGTAGTTGAGTTCCAGGATGTCGCAGATCGCCTTGGCCGTACCGCTTGATCCGACCGCCGCATCCCAGCCGGTGTCACGATAGGGCTTGACGATGGTCTGCAATTCTCGGCCGGCGGCCAGCTCGGCCTCCTGCATGCCACGTTTGTCGACACGACCTCCCGGAAAGAAGCGCAGGCTGAAACTGACGCAGCCCATGTACAGTGATTCAAGCTGCAGCGGCTTGATATTCTGGCCGATGATGAATTCCGTCGAGCCGCCGCCGATATCGACGACCAGATGGCGGACCTGCCGATCGGGCAGGGTATGGGCGACGCCCAGATAGATCAGGCGCGCCTCTTCGCGGCCGGCAATGATCTCGATGGGAAAACCCAGCGCCACCTCGGCCTGCGCCAGAAACTGTGACGCATTCCTGGCCACGCGCAAGGTATTGGTCGCAACCGCCCGCACCGCATCCGGTGCGAAGTCGCGCAGGCGTTCGCCGAAGCGCGCCAACCCCGCCAGCGCGCGCTCATGCTAACCCACATCCAGATGATTTTCCGGCGTCAGCCCGGCCGCCAGCCGCACCGTCTCCTTCAGTCCATCGAGCGGATAAATCTGGTTGCCGACGATCCGCCCGACCTGCAGGCGAAAACTGTTGGAACCCATATCGACGGCGGCGACGTGTTCGTGAATCACGATGCGGGGCAACCCGGAATTGGTAGTGCGGGGATTCTAGCCCAGCGCCAACATGGCATACTTGCAAAAAACAACTCGCAAAATGACCCCATGACCCCACAGTGTGCGCAGCACGATTTTCCCGCCGAACATTTCCTCAACCGCGAATTCTCGTTGCTCGCCTTCAATCGCCGGGTGCTGGCGCAAGCGGCCAATCCACGCACGCCGCTGCTGGAACGCTTGCGTTTTCTCTGCATCGTTTCATCGAATCTCGACGAGTTTTTCGAGATCCGCGTGGCCAGCGTCAAGGAACAGATCAAGATGCGCAGCAACGCCACCGGCCCCGACCGGCGCAGCGCGCAGGAAGTGTATCGGCGCATCACCAAGGAAGCGCATGTGCTGATCGACGAGCAGTATGCGCTGCTCAACGACGTGATCCTGCCGGCGCTGGCCAAAGAGGGCATCATCTTCCTGCGCCGCACGCATTGGACAGAAGCGCAGCAGGCCTGGATCCACGATTATTTCCACCGCGAAGTCATGCCGGTGCTCACGCCGATCGGACTCGATCCGGCGCACCCGTTTCCGCGCGTCCTCAACAAGAGTCTCAACTTCGCCGTCGAACTCGAAGGCCTGGACGCCTTCGGCCGCAACTCGGGCGCCGCAATCGTCCAGGCGCCGCGCACCCTGCCCCGGGTGATCCGTCTGCCGCACGAACTGGCGGATGTCGATCACGCTTTTGTGTTTCTGTCGTCGATATTGCACCGGCATGTCGGCGAACTGTTCAATGGCATGGCGGTGCTGGGCTGTTACCAGTTTCGCGTCACGCGCAACTCCAACCTCTTCGTCGATGACGAAGAAGTCAAGAATCTGCGCACCGCCTTGCAGGGCGAACTGCCGCAGCGCCATTTCGGCGACGGCGTGCGTCTCGAAGTCGCCGACAACTGTTCGCCGGACATGACCGATTTCCTGCTGCAGCAGTTCGAGCTCAACAACAATGATCTCTATCAGGTGCCGGGCATTGTCAATCTGGTGCGGCTGATTTCCGTGCCGGACCAGGTGGATCGTCCCGACCTGAAGTTTCCGCCCTTCCAGCCCGGCCTGCCGAAGCAGCTCGCCGGCCGTTACGAGATGTTCGACTGCATCCGGAAGGGCGACATCCTGCTGCATCACCCCTTCCAGTCCTTTGCGCCGGTCATCGCCTTTCTCAAACAGGCCACCGAGGACCCTCTGGTGGTGGCCATCAAGATGACGATCTATCGCACCGGCACCGACTCGGTGCTGATGGAGCACCTCTTGCGCGCCGCGCAAAAGGGCAAGGAAGTCACCGTCGTCGTCGAACTCATGGCGCGCTTCGACGAAGAGGCCAACCTGTCGATCGCCGCCCGGCTCGAAGAAGCCGGCGCCCATGTCGTCTACGGCGTATTCGGCTACAAGACACACGCCAAGATGATGCTGGTGCTGCGCCGCGAAGAAGCGGGCTATCGCCGCTATGTGCACCTGGGCACCGGCAACTACCATCCGCGCACCAGCAGTTTCTACACGGACTTCGGCCTCCTGACCTGCAATGACGAGATCGCCTCCGACGTCAATGATGTCTTCAAGCAACTCACCGGACTCGGCAAGGCCAGCGCCCTGAAGCATCTGTGGCAGTCGCCCTTCACGCTGCACGCGAACATGCTGGAAGCCATTCACGCCGAAACCGCGGCGGCAAAGGCCGGCCGCAAGGCGCACATCATCGCCAAGATGAATTCGCTGCTCGAACCCGAAATCATCGAGGCCCTCTACGCGGCAAGCCAGGCCGGCGTACACATCGACCTGCTGGTGCGCGGCGTCTGCTGCCTGCGTCCGGGCGTGCCGGGGCTGTCGGAAAACATCCATGTGCGCTCGTTGATCGGCCGTTTTCTCGAACACCATCGCATTTATTACTTCCACGCCGACGGCGCCGAAAAACTCTATCTGGCCAGTGCCGACTGGATGGAACGCAATTTCTTCCGCCGCATCGAAGTCTGTTTCCCGGTGCTCGATCCCAAGCTCAAGCGGCGCGTCATCAAGGAAGGCCTGAAGAACTATCTGGCCGACAACTGCCAGGCCTGGGACATGGACAGCGAAGGCCAATATCGCATCAAGCCCTCGCGCCGCGTGCGCGTCTGCTCCCAGGATTTGCTGCTCGTCCTATTGGCGGGGTAGTCTGCCAGCCGCACTGCCTTACTTTTTTGAATAAAACATAATGGTAGAATTATCCTTACCAATTTCATAAGTAAGGCGATCACTATGCTTACCACCCTCACCAGCAAGGGCCAGCTCACGCTACCCAAGGAAATCCGTGAAAAACTCGGCCTCGTATCCGGTAGCAAGCTTGACTTCACCATCGAAACCGATGGCTCGCTGCGTGTGCGTTCCTTGCACCGTGGCGCGGCTGACTTGTTTGGTTTGTTGCATGACCAGAAACGTCGTGCCAGCTCGGTCGAACAAATGAACGCGGCCATGGGCCAGCACCTCGCCGAGCTCGACGCACGGTGCAGCACCGCCGCCACCCCGGCTACCACCCCACCCACCACAATCACCCGCCGCAAGGCGCACCGATGATCGCACTCGATACCAACGTGCTGGTGCGACTATTGCTGCGTGACGACGAGGCACAGGCGCAGCGCGCGCGCGACCTGGTTGATAGCCATGCCAACAGCGACGGCAGCCTTTTCGTCAGCGACGTGGTACTGGCGGAATTTGCCTTGGTACTGAAAAGCCGCTACGCACTCTCCGGCAAAGACATCACGCTCGCACTGCGTGCTTTGCTCGACAACGCCACGCTGGCCTGGCAGTCCCGCTCCGCCGCAGTCACGGCGTTGCGCTTGTTCGAAAACGGCGGCGTGGACTTTCCCGACTGCCTGGTCACCGCATTGGCCAGCGCTCACGGTTGCGACAACATTGCCACTTTCGACCAGGGCATGCGCCACCTGCCCCAGGTCCAATTGTTGTAAGCCCGGCGGTAACTTCGTGACCAGTTATCTCTTCATCATCCTCGGCGCCGTTCTCGTCAATAACGTCGTCTTTGTCCGCGTCCTTGGGCTGTGTCCGTTCATGGGCGTTTCGCGCAAGCTGGAGACGGCCGTCGGCATGGGAGCCGCCACGACGTTTGTGTTGACCATGGCCTGCGCCGCCAGCTATCTGATCGACCACTGGCTGCTGGCCCCTTACGACCTGATCTACCTGCGCACGCTGTCCTTCATCGTCACCATCGCCGCCATCGTCCAGTTCACCGAACTGGTGATCCAGAAGACCAGCCCGCTGCTGCATCAGGTGCTCGGCATTTATCTGCCGCTCATCACCACCAACTGCGCGGTACTCGGCATCCCGCTGCTCAACATTGGCCTGGGGCACAATCTGGTCGAGTCGATGCTGTTCGGCTTCGGTTCGGCCGCTGGTTTCACGCTGGCATTGATACTGTTCGCCGGCATCCGCGAACGCCTCGAAGGCGCCGACGTGCCCGTGCATTTTCGCGGCACCGCGATTGCCATGATCACGGCGGGCATCATGAGCCTGGCCTTCATGGGTTTCGCCGGGCTGGACAAGTTCAAATAAATGTTTAGCGCTCTCCTCGTCATGGCGCTGGGCGCCGTCGTCCTCGGCGCGGCGCTCGGTTTTGCCGCCGTCAAGTTCAAGGTCGAAGGCGATCCGCTGGTCGAGAAGATCGACGCCATTTTGCCGCAGACGCAATGCGGCCAGTGCGGCTACCCCGGCTGCAAGCCGTATGCGCAAGCCATCGCCTCCGGCGAGGCCGACATCAACTGCTGCCCGCCGGGTGGCGAGGAAGGCATCCGCAAGCTCGCCGACCTGCTCGGCCGCGAATTCAAGGAACTGTCGGGCGAACACGGCATCGAGAAACCCAAGAGCGTCGCCGTCATCGACGAGCAAATCTGCATCGGCTGCACCCTGTGCATCCAGGCCTGCCCGGTCGATGCGATCGTCGGCGCCGCCAAGCAGATGCACACCATCATCGCCGACCAGTGCACCGGCTGCGAACTGTGCCTGCCGCCCTGTCCCGTCGATTGCATCCTGATGGTGCCCCTGCCCGAAACGCTGGATACCTGGAAATGGAAATATCCGGTGATCGAAATCAAGTCAGCCCATCATGCTTGAACTGTTCCGTTTCCCCGGTGGCGTCAAGCCTGTTTCGCACAAGGAGGCGTCCGCGGCCGCGCCGATTACTCGGGCGCCCTTGCCGAAACTGCTGGTGGTGCCTTTTCGGCAAAGCGCCACCGGAGCAGCCACCATTCAGGTCGTGGCCGGCGAAAAAGTGCTGAAAGGCCAGATTATCGGCGTGGCCGAGGGTGCCTTCGGCTCCGCCGTGCATGCGCCCACCTCCGGTCTCGTGCGGGCAATCGAATCACGCATGCTGCCGCACCCTTCCGGCCTGGCCGCGCCCTGCGCGGTGATCGAAGCCGATGGCGAGGAGCGCTGGGTCGAACTCTCCCCGCTCGATCCCTTCGACAGTGACCCGGAAATCGTGCGGGCGAAGATCAAGGACGCCGGCATCGTCGGCCTGGGCGGGGCGGCGTTTCCCAGCCATGTGAAAGCGAAAACGGTCATCGACACGTTGATCATCAACGGCGCCGAATGCGAGCCCTGGATCACCTGCGACGACCGGCTGATGCGCGAACGCGCGGACGAGATCGTCTCCGGCGCGATCATCCTGGGCCGACTGATGGCGGCAAAAAGAATATTTTTCGGCGTCGAGGACAACAAGCCGGCGGCCGCCGCCGCGTTGCATGCCGCTGTCGGCGGAATGCCCCCCCCCTCTCCCCAACCCCTCTCCCGCGAGGGGAGAGGGGCTTTTCATGCCGATGCGCAGACCATACAGGTGATCAGCGTGCCCACGCTCTACCCGGCCGGCGGCGAAAAGCAGTTGATCCGCGTGCTCACCGGCATCGAGATTCCCTATGGCAAGCTCGGCCCGGATTTCGGCGTGCAATGCTTCAACGTCGGCACCGCCCATGCCGTCGCCCGCGCCGTGCAACACGGCGAACCGCTTATTTCGCGCATCGTCACGCTGGCCGGCAATTTCGCTCGAGCTGGAAACTTTGATGTGCTGATCGGCACGCCGATCGACGCGCTGCTGGCGCTGGGCGCGCCTCTGCCCGACACCGACCGCGTGGTGATGGGCGGGCCGATGATGGGCTTTACCCTGCACGACACCGCCGTGCCGGTGGTCAAGGCCAGCAACTGCCTCTTGGCGATGAGCCCGGCGCTGTTCCCGCCACCCAAGCCTGCGATGCCCTGCATCCGCTGCGGCGCCTGCACGCGCGCCTGTCCGGTGGTGCTGCAGCCGCACGAGCTTTACTGGTATGCACGCGCGAAGAATTTCGGCAAGACGCAGGAGTACCACCTGTTCGACTGCATCGAATGCGGCTGCTGCGCCTATGTCTGCCCGTCACGGATTCCGCTGGTCGACTACTACCGCTTCGCCAAATCCGAAATTCGCGCCCGCGAACGGGAAAAGCTCGCCGCCGACCTGGCCCGCGAGCGCTACGAATTCCGCCAGTTCCGCGAAGAGCGCGAGAAAGCCGAAAAAGCCGTCCGCCTCGCCGCCAAGGCAGCGGAAACCAAGGCCAAGCTGGCGCGGGAAGAGGCCGCAAAAGTCGGCGCTGGCGAGACGGCGATAGCCGGGGAGCCGGGTAACACGGAGACGGCGTTAGCCGGGGAGCCGGGTAACACGGAGACGGCGTCAGTCGCGCCGGTCAATGACAAACTGGCGCTGATTGCCGCCGCACAGGCGCGCGCCGCGGCGAAAAAGGCTGCCGTCGCACCGCAAAACACGGCTGAATTAACGCCCGACCAGCAGGCGCAGGTTGCCGAGGCTGAAGCCCGGCGCGCCTTGATCGACGCCCCGAAGGACTCAGCATAATGACCAGCTCGCCGCACATCCTGCAACCCGCCAGCGTCCAGCGCGTCATGCTCAAGGTGCTGGTTGCCCTGACGCCAGGCATCGCGGCCTACGTCTGGTTTTTTGGCGCGGCCATTCTGGTGCAGCTCGCGCTGGCTTCGGTGACGGCTTTGGCGGCCGAGGCGCTCATCCTCCGGCTGCGCCACAAACCGGTGCTGCTGTTTGTCACCGACGGCAGCGCGCTCGTCACCGCCTGGCTGGTCGCCCTCACTTTTCCACCGATCGCGCCATGGTGGCTGACGGTGTGCGGCGTGCTGACGGCCATCGTCGTCGCCAAGCACCTCTACGGCGGCCTCGGACAGAACCCGTTCAACCCGGCGATGGTGGCGTTTTGCACCATGATCGTCGCCTTCCCGCAACTGATGTCGCAATGGCCGCATGTCGAATTCCATAGCTTTTCCGTTCAATTCAACGCCATTTTCGGCGGACTGTTCGGCCTGCAACGCCAGCTTGACGCCATCGTCATGGCCACGCCGCTCGACGCCCTGCGCACCGTCCTGCGCGACCCGGAACAGGTGGCCACCATCGCCGGCATCCTGGGCGAGCACGCCACCTTTGGCAACATCGGCGGACGCGGCTGGGAATGGGTGGCGGCGGGTTACCTCGTCGGCGGCCTGTGGCTGATCCAGCAGCGCATCATCACCTGGCATATCCCGGTCGCCTTCATCGCCACGCTGGCAATCGTCGCCACCGCGTTTAACATGATTAATCCGCAACATTTCGCCAGCGCCCACTTCCACCTGTTCACCGGCGGCGCCATGCTCGGGGCTTTCTTCATCGCCACCGACCCGGTCTCCGGCGCCACCACCCCGCTCGGCAAGCTGATCTTCGCCGCCGGCGCGGCGCTCATCATGCTGATCATCCGCAACTTCGGCGCCTATCCTGATGGCATGGCATTCGCCATCCTGCTGATGAACCTGCTGGTGCCCCTGATCGACATGCACACCCAGCCCAGGGTGTTCGGACATAAAAGCCCGCCACGCGGGGGAAAAGAACCATGAGCACCACGCCAGGCACCCTGCGCATTTCGTTGCGCACCGCGGCGATCCTGCTGGTTTTCACGCTGGCGTTCACCGCGTTGATGGCGCAGATGTACCAGCTCACCCGGCCCGTCATCGAGGCCACCCTGCTGGATTCCAAGCGCCGCCTGATCGCCGAAGTGCTGCCGGCGGGCGCCTACGACAACGACCTGCTCGCCGATGCCATCGAACTGCCGCCAAGCGCGGCACTCGGCCTGGATGCCCCGACCCGCCTCTACCGCGCCCGACGGGGAGAAGCACCGGTCGCCCTGGTGTTCGAGTCCGCCGCGCCGGATGGTTATTCCGGTCGCATCGGGCTGATTCTCGCCGTGACAGCCGACGGCCGACTCGCGGCGGTGCGTGTCACGCAGCACAAGGAAACGCCGGGGCTGGGCGATTACATCGATCCGAAAAAGGACAAGAACAAGGCCAAGCCGTGGATCACGCAGTTCGACGGCCGCCACTTTGATGAAACGCCGCGCGAGAAATGGCGCGTCAAAAAGGACGGCGGCGCCTTCGACCAGCAAGCCGGCGCCACCATTTCCGCCCGCGCCGTCACTCGCGCCACCGGTC
>JAUXWU010000044.1 GCA_030680085.1 Rhodocyclaceae bacterium
CACCTTCGATGAAGTGCTGGGCGGGCTGGACGAAACCAACGCCCTGTTCGAGGCGCGCCGCTGCATGTCCTGCGGCAATTGCTTCGAGTGCGACAACTGCTACGGCGTCTGCCCCGACAACGCCGTGATCAAACTCGTTCCGGGCAAGCGCTTCAAGTTCAACCTCGACTACTGCAAGGGCTGCGGCATCTGCGCCACCGAATGCCCCTGCGGGGCGATCAAGATGGTGCCGGAGGAGAACTGATGCCGTCGCCGTCACTGTCACGTTAACCATGGCCGGAGAAATCAATGAATAGTCAGAGCAGCACCATGCCGCGAATACGCACGGTCGACCCGGCGGCGCCTTTCCTCTGGATCAGGCGGGGACTGGCTGATATGCGCGCCTGTCCCGGCCCCAGCCTGTTTTACGGCGTGTGTTTTGCGTTCATGGGATTCCTCTTGGCCTATGTCCTGCGTGGCGAACCGGCATACCTGGCCGCGGCGACAGCCGGTTTCCTGCTCCTCGGCCCGGCGCTGACCATCGGCGTCTGCGCAATCAGTCGGCGCAGGGAAATGGGGGCAAGCTGCGCGCTGCGGCCCACCCTGACGGCCTGGAAGGACAACACCGCCAACCTCGGTCTTTTTTCGCTGGTGTTGATCGTGATCTTTCTCGTCTGGGCGAGGGCGTCGCTGGTCACGTTCGCCATGTTCTTTTCCGGTTCAATGCCTGATATCAAAAGCATGCTGATCCAGTTGGCGGCGCCGGAAAACTACGGATTTCTTTTCCTCTGGCTGGGGGTGGGCTCTATTTTTGCCCTGCTCGCCTTTTCCATCAGCATCATCGCCATCCCGCTGATGATTGACCGGCACAGCGATGCCGTTACGGCGGCCCTGGCAAGCATTCAGGTGCTGCTGAAGAACCCCGGAGCCATGGCGATGTGGGCCGCGATCATTGCCTGGACGGGCGCTGCCAGCCTGCTCATGGGGTTCCTTGGCCTGATTTTTGTCGCCCCGCTGCTCGGCCATGCCTCATGGCATGCCTACCGTGATCTGGTCGAAACTGAATCTACCGGGACGGATTAGGGCGCGAAGCGTTCGCGCAGATACTCGATGATCTTCCCGGACTCATAAAGCCATTCGCTGGCACCTGACGGCCCGGAAATTTTCAGGCAGGGCACCTTGACCTGCCCGCCGCCGTGCACGAGATCGTCGCGATTTTGCTGGTCCCGCTGCGCATCAAGGCATTCGATGTCGAGTGACAGACGGCGCATTTCCTGCCGCACCTTGATGCAGAACGGGCAGGTCTTGAACTGGTACAAGACGAGGCTCCGGCACTCCTGCTCTACCTGCTGCTGTCGCGCCAGCGGGCGCACCAGGCCATTTGGCCGGGTGACGAATTCCCACAGCAGCATGAACGGGCCGATCACAACCCGCAGGGTCCTGAAGAAAGTTCTGACAACAAATTTCATGGTCTGTACCTGTCGGCATCTTCGCCTGAGCGGATGGAATTGTCTGATTGTGCCAGAGTCGTCGCGCCGTCCCGCCAGCGCCGACTTTCAGTTTCGGCATGACGCCCGCCATCGCGGGCATCAGCCTGCCCTGAAACTCTGCTTCGTTCCGTTTTGCGCTACCATGATCCGACCGCCGAATTCCGCCCGCCGAGGGAGTCAATCATGAAAGCCGAACCCAAGAAAACCGCCGCCGCACAACACGCCGAGTATGAAGCCTGGTATGACGAACAGGTGCGGCTGGGGCTGGAGGATATCGAGGCGGGACGGGTCGTGAGCGACGAAGACCTGCAAAGTCATTTCGACAAGCGCTTCAAGCAACATGCCGGACGCCAGCAAAAACAGGCCGCTTGACTGGTCGAAGCGGGCGCGGGCCGACCTCGACAGAATTTACGACTACTACCTCGAGGCCGCGCCCTACGACATCGCCGAGCAATCCATTGCGACCATCGTCGCCGAAGCACGACGCATCGCCCGGCTGAACCTGGTCTTTCGACCGGGGCGTCACGGGACACGCGAAGCCATCCTGTCGCGCTTCCCTTTCACCATCGTCTATCGCATCGAACCACGCAAGATACGCATCGTCCGCGTGCTGCACCAGGCGCGCGAATACTTCAATCGCTAACGGCGCGGCGCCA
This sequence comes from Rhodocyclaceae bacterium, assembly GCA_030680085.1. Lineage (GTDB taxonomy): Bacteria > Pseudomonadota > Gammaproteobacteria > Burkholderiales > Rhodocyclaceae > Sulfuricystis. The sequence continues at coordinate 2,126 of JAUXWU010000044.1, forward strand.
GACCGGCGGCCCGCGCCCGCAACTGGCCGCAGCCGCCGTCGATGTCCTGCCCGGCCGACTGGCGCAGCTTGGTCAGGATGCCGTGGCGGTAGAGATGGAGCGACATGGCCGCCGCGCGCTCCGCGGCGGGGCGGCGGAAAGGGATGCCGGCGACGGCGTTGTAGGGAATGAAGTTCATGACGGCGTATTTCCCCTGCAGCAACCGGACGATGCCGTCCAGTTCCGCGGCGCTGTCATTGACGCCGTCGAGCAGCGTCCATTGGTACTGGATCGGGTAGCCGGTTTCGCGGGCGTAAGTCTCACCGAGTTCGACCAGCTCGGCCGGGTCGATGCGCGGCGCTTTCGGCAGCAGGCGCGCGCGGAGCGCGGCGTCGGTTGAATGCAACGATAGCGCCAGCGCCGGCTTGACCGTGCCGCGCGGCAACCGTTCGAACACGCGCCGGTCGCCGACGGTGGAGAAGACCAGATTTTTGTGACCGATGCCGCCCGCCGTGCCCAGTAGTTCGATGGCGTCGAGCACGTTATCCAGATTGTGCGCCGGCTCGCCCATGCCCATGAACACGACCCGTTTGACCGTGCGCCGCGCCCGCGCCAGCACCACCTGGGCGACGATCTCCGCGCTACCGAGCTGACGCAACAGTCCGTCCTGCCCCGTCAGGCAGAACACGCAGCCGACCGCACCGCCGACCTGGGTCGACACGCAGAGGCCATCCTTCGGCAGCAGCACGCTTTCCACCGTCTGGCCATCGGCCAGTTCGACCAGCAGGCGCACGGAACCATCCGCGCCAACGTGTTCGGAACGCAAGCGCGTCAGCGTCGCCAGCTCCGCCGCAATGGCGGGCAAGGCGGCGCGCACCGGCAAGGGGAAATACTGATCGGCAGGCACCGGGCCGCTGTCCAAGGGCAGTGCCTGCAGCCAAGCGCGCAGCACGCGCTCCGCGTGACAGGGCTTGGCACCGCTGTCCTGCAGGCGCCGGCGAAGTTGTTCGATACGCATGAGGGGGCGAATGCTAACGCAACGCCCCCGTCAAAGGAACGAACGCGACCATCAGCACGTCCCGGCTCTGGATCGTGCCGTCCGCACGTTTCTCGACGACCTTGAGTTGCTGGATGCAACCGGGCAGGCCAACCGGGATGACGAGCCGACCCCCCGGCTTCAGTTGTGCGATCAGGGGCGGCGGAATGTGCGGCGCCGCCGCCGTCACGATGATGCCGTCGAAGGGGGCGTGTTCCGCCCAGCCGTGATAACCATCGGCATTCCTGATCACCACGTTGTCGTAGCCGAGTTGGGCGAGGCTCTCACGAGCTTGCTCGGCCAGCGCCGCGATGATCTCGACGCTATAGACCTGGCGGACGAGCTCCGCCAGCACCGCCGCCTGATAGCCCGAGCCGGTGCCGATTTCCAGGATGACGCTGTCGGGTCGCGCTTCGAGCAGGTCGGTCATCAGGGCGACGATGTAGGGCTGCGAGATGGTCTGGCCGTGGCCGATCGGCGCCGGGCCGTTGGCGAAGGCATAGAGGCGACTGGGCGCCGGGATGAACAACTCGCGCGGCACCCTGGCGACGGCCGCCATCACGCGCGCGTCGAGTGCGTCCTTGCCGATTTCGTGACGGGTGTAGGCGACCTCTTCCCTGATGTCCCGCAGCATGGCCGCGCGACCATCCAGCGCGTCCCGCGCGCCCGAAGCCACATTATCAGTCGACATGAAGCGCTCAGCCACGCAGGCGAAACCGCCCGTCCAGCGTCTTGAGCTTGTCCATGATCCCCGTGTATTCGAGCTCCGACATGGGCAGCATCGCCGCGCCGAAAAAGCCTTGCCGGCGCATCTCGATGGCCTTTGCGGCGACGTTGTCGCGCACGCTGTTCCAGAAGGGATGGGCGAAACAATCCAGACTCTCCGTCAGCTTGCCCCCGTGCATCGCAAAGGCGGCGCAACTGATCAGCGGCGGACCGTCAAAGTAACTGGTGCCGCAGTTTTGCTGCACCGGCATCAGCGGCATCTGGTGCGAGCCGCGCATGCCGCCGGCGACGAAATGGCCAATGGCATAGGGGGCGAGCACTTCGCCGGTCGCCGGGAAGTTCATCTGCACGCGCACCAGCATCACCGGGTCGTCCTTGCCGGTGTATTTGCCCGCGATGTTGTGCAGCCGCGAGGTCGATATGACGGCAGCCTGCTCGCTGCTGGCGCGCGACCACACCGACTCGACGACGTAGCGCTCGGTGTCGCGCAGCAGGGCGGCGATGTCGTAAATCTCCTCGGGCGCGACCAGCTCGATGATCCGATCCCCCGCCGTGCAGGCGACATCCATGATGACGAAGCGGAAGCCCTTGGCCAGATTGGGCGCGAGGATCAGCCCCGGCGTGTTCATCGGGTCGGCGAAGGCAAGGTAGAGCGGCAGGTTGAAGGCGCCGGGATCGGTCTTGTCGGCGGCGAAGAACAGGAAGGGCTCGTTCGGCCGCTCGTCGAATTCCATCTCGGCCACCGCCGGCCCCATGCCATGGACATTGCCGGAGAAGGCGTCCTTCAGCAGGTCCTGCCCGGCGCCGTACAAACCCTGCTGTTTGGCCACCTCGGTCGCCGCGACAAAGGCGTCCCAGGCCAGCCGATGGATCGCCGTGTCGCCGACGCCGCGTGTGTGGGTCATCAGGATCGCGATATCGTCGCCGGTGTGGCTGATGAAGCTATCTATGAGCAAGCCCGAACCCTGGCGGTCCACAGTCTCGCGCACGCTCTGGAGCAGTTTTTGGGACGGGGCGATATGGCCGCCGATGGAGCCGATATCGGCCTTGATGACACTGAGAGTGATCTTTATGTTCGACTCTCCTGAATGGCCTTGGAAAACTACAGTTGGCGCCGCCAGTGAACTCGCAGGAGATTCTCTGCCTCGTTGTAGTGGAACTCCAGATCGCCCTGCTGGGCATGGTGCAATGCCTCACCCAGATCGCGCGCCAGATGAATATCCGTGGTGGTGACGAGCACGCCATCTGCGGTGTCCGCGACGGCCATGATGCGGGCGAGCGGGTGATCCGCCTTCTCCCGGCTTTCATGGTGATGGAGCAAACTGAGGATCTCGTCTCGATGTGCGGCAAAATAATTGCCGCCCACCTCGACGAAACCGGCCGGGAAGTTGTCCCGGATGCGCTGACAGGCGGGACAGACAACTTCCCGAGCGCCCGCCGACCTGGCACCCCATTGCCAGCGTCCGGCATGATAGACGGCCCCGCATTCCGGGCAGGCTGTCGGCTCGGCCAGCTTGTGCTGGAGCTTGTAGGTGTCATGCACACGTTCCGGACGCAACTGGTCGCGGCGAACGGGGTGAAATCCGGCACTGACTGATTGTGAGATGTTGGTCATGACAACTCCCCTTTGTTAAGCATTGATGGATAAATTTATAAAAGAAGCATAGACCCACACAGGGAGTAATGAAAGAGATGCCAGCCCTTAACCCTCGGGTGTGCTAGAAATAAAAACGGGCAGGGAAAAAGGAGCGCTGCGATGGTTTCCCGAAGGCTGTTTCTGCAGCAAGCCTGCTGCGCCGGTGCGACGCTCGGCCTGGCCTGCGTGCTGGGCGTCCTCTGGATACGCTCGTTCATCGAGACCTTCCGCCGCTTCCCCACCGGCTTGACCGAATATGAGCTGAATCACCCGCAGGTCGCCAGCCGCCTCGTCGAAGGCAGACGCTGGCTGCGGGAAACCGGCGCGCGTTACGACCTGATCCTGGTGAACCTGCCGATTCCCGCCACCCTGCAATTGAACCGCTACTACACGCTCGAATTTTTTCGGCTCGCCCAACAGAGGCTCAAGCCGGGCGGCATCCTGGCCATCAATCTTCCCGGCTCGGAAACCGTGCTGACGCCCGAGCTCAAGGCGCTGAACCAGACCCTGCACGCCACCTTGCGCGGGGTGTTCGCCCAGGTGCGGATCGTGGCCGGCGACCAGAACCTGTTTGTCGCCTCCACCGACCCCGCCATCGCGAGCGTCGGCCCGGACCAGCTCGTCGAGCGGCTGCACGCGCGCTCCATCGCCGCCGACCTGATCAGCGCGCCCTACCTGCGCTACCGCACCGATCCGCGGCGCATCGCTTCGTTCGAGCGGGACATCGCCGCCAGCGGGCACCAGCCGCCGAACCGCGACATGCATCCGCGCGGGGTGACGCAAGCCCTGGCCTACCTCAACAGCGTCGTCTCGCCGTTCATGGTCGGATTTCTGGCCGCCATCGAGCATGTCCGCCTGGTTCACTGGCTGGCGGCGATCGCGGCAGCGACGCTCTTGGCGCTGCATGTGCAGCACGGTCGCCGTCCGCGCCTGTTCCTGGGCTATGCCATCGCGACCACGGGGTTCGCCAGCATGCTGCTCTACCTCCTGCTGATCTTTTCCCTGCAGATCCACTACGGGCATGTCTACCACTACATCGGCCTGCTCACCGCACTGTTCATGCTCGGCGCGGACGCCCTGCCCGATTCGCGCAGTTCTTCGGGCGTGGTCACCGCGCGCAGGGTCGGCACCAGTCCCGAAAGAATGCGCGCCACCAGCCGCGCCGCGTCGAAACTGATCAGCGCCACGGCTTCGCAGTTCTGCAATATCCCCGCCTGGCGCCGCAGGTGGTCCTCGATCTGCCCCGGCCGCGTCGGCGGATAGATCGGCACCGGCACCGCGCCGGCGAGCAGGATGCCGTAGAAGCTGTGGAAGAATTCCAGCCCGGTCGGCAGCATCAGCGCCACGCACTGGCCGGGAACAACGCCAATGCCGCGCAGGCCGGCGGCGACCTCGCGCGCCGCCGTCAGTAGTTGGCCGTAAGTCAGCGTCTCGGTTTCGGTGGCGCTGCGCTGGAACAGCACGTGGGGGCGATCGGGATGACGCTGCGCGTGCCAGTGCAAAACCTCGACCAGGGTCGCGGCACTGTCCGGCCGGGCCTCGTCGACCTCCTGCGGGGCCTGCCAATGGGTGCGCTCCTCGATCCTTGCACCATCCGCCGCGGTGCCGACGGCAATGGCCGCGAGCAAATCGCGCGGGGTTTCGGCCGAGCCCAGCAGCTCGTCTGCCAGGCGCACGCCGAAGGCCTGCTTGATGCGCGCCAGCAATTCCACCCGCGCCAAGCTGTCGAGGCCGAGGTCCTTGTCCAGCAGGCTGTCCTGCGTCGCCTTGGCACGCGCGCCGGGTCGCATTTCGGCGACCAGCGCGTCGATGATGGACAGCAGTTGCGCCGGTTGATCGATTGTGGAAATCGGCTCCATGGCCTCAATTGTTCAATTGTTCACGTCCCGCCGTATCCCTAATGGAACTTTCTGCGAAGCGTCACCAGCGTCGTCCAAGGGATACCGAATTCTGATTTGACGGCCCCGCAGACTACGCCAACAAGCTAAGAATGAAGCACTCCTGCTCTTCGACAAGTGCCGGCTCCGTGCCGTTGTGCGCCTTCATACCCAAGATGATTTTGCGGGGAACGCCCATCCCCATGTGCTCCAGATAGCGATAGTCCCGCATGACATCCTTCAAGAGTTGGTTTCTGGCCGCCCGGCAGCCTGTACGCATCCGCTCCGTCGTGATGCCGTTTGGAAGGCGGCCTGGTGAGATGATCTCTAGACGATCACTGTAAACCGCTAACTCGATATCCGTACTGGAGAGCAGATAGTCACGGTGGATGAGGGCGTTGACAATTGCCTCGCGGAGTACCTCCGGCGGATAGGTAGGCTTCTCGATTCTTCTGCCGTTTTCAAGAACGGCGGTCACCGGGGTATTCCGTCGCACAAAATCTAGCGCCTGCTCAACCAAGCCGTTTTCCACCACCGCACCGTTAGCGTCGAGCAAGGGCGTCATCGGGCCGCGTAGTGCCGTTCGTTCGCGCGCAGCATAGTCTTTTTCAGTTCCAGGAAAGGCGACAGCGTCAATGCCGGCATGTGGAAGAAAGCGGTTTGGCGTCGTACCAAAAAGGAGTATCCCGCCAACGGTGACGCCTTCCTCGGTCATGAACTCAGTATTCACAAGGAGAGTTTGCCAAGCCGTTTCATCGTTGTCGGAGGGCACGCTCTGCTGGCGAATGCGGCCGAAGTAGTCCCGGAGCCGCCGCCGGTCGAAGTCTGCGAGCGTGGCTCCTGAAACCGGCCGCAATTCGGCGCGGAAAGAGCCGCGTTGCTGGAAGAGACGGCCAAGTTCCTCGGGGCTTGGTTCCCTGCTCTGGGTTCCAACCCGGATGTAATAGGTGTTGCGGTTGTTGTGCCAAAGGCTATGAACATCGAAGCCGCGTGTCACGCGGACAACGGCCACTGCCTTCTCTGGCTCAATGTCACGGACAACCTCAAAGAAAGGAATGATGGCTGGCCTAATCTTGTCCCGACAGGCAGTCATCACCCATTCTTCGAGGTCGGGTCTCGTCAGGCCGGAGATGCTACCGTCATCCTCCACGCCAAGTAGCACCATGCCGCCATCAAGATTCGAGAACGCGACAAGCTCTTTCGCGAGGGCATGATTTTCCAGTACGTCCCGCTTAAACTCGACGCCGGAGTTTTCTCGGTTCCTAATGATTTCCAAAAGCTCGGTATGTGTCGTCATGCCTCAGAACCCGTATTTGGAGCGGCGCATCTCGAACGCGTCCTTGCCGCCTTCGAGGATTTCCTCGACTAGCTCGCACACAGGTTTCGAGTCAATTGATCCCATATGCTCGCGCGCAATTTTGGCATGGCCCTCCCTGCCCTCACCCGAGGCCGCCAATCCAAGGATTAGCTCCGCGTCGCCCAGGACGGGGATGTTTGCGTTGTGCGTCGAGAAAACGAATTGGCGGCGCCCTTTCTCCTGGCGCATGATCGGCACAACGCCTTCAGTAATAAAGCGGTTATCGAGGTCGTCTTCCGGCTGATCGACAACAAGAGGAGCATCGGACTCCAACAGCAGAAGCAGCAGCACGGCGGTGGCCTTCTGCCCGGTTGATAGCGCTTCGAGCGTTTGCCACGTTGGGGAATCTCCATCCGATGCGGTGTTCAGCTCGATCTTGGTGGTTGCCGGAAGGTCAAGCTCCTCGATCCTCATAACCAGGTCAAGGTCCGCTTGGGCGATCCGCTCTGCCGAGCCTGCCGGCAATCCGTAGTGCTGCATGAGCGCCTCTTTCCCTTCCCGGCAACGCTGTGCGAAATCGGGCAGGGACAGTTGCTCCAGTGATCGCAACCTATCCAAGGCGGCGCTCAGATTTCCGCCTACCTCCCGCAACAACTGTTCTAGCGGATCACGGTTGCCAGCCATGGTGACTTCCACCCTGACCCGATCACGCAGCTTGCGAGAAACTTTCTTGGCCGCGCTTTGAATCTCCCGATACTCGCTCGCCTTGCTGTCTTCCCATTCCGAAAGCAGCTTGCGCCGGTGCGCCTCATGTGTGATCAGGGAACCCTTCAGAGCCTCCTTCTTGTCCCTCAGCGGGCGAAGCTCCTCGATCTGCTGTCGCAGCCTGATAAATTCAGCTCCATCGATCTTGGATTTTTGAAGCTCCCGCAAGAGCTTCTCATATGTCTCCTCGATGACGTTGCGCTTCTCGCTCCAACGGGCTTTTGTGTTCGCAATGGCGCTGTCCGTTTCCGCCAGCAGCGTGGCGAGATGATCGGCGGTGGCCTGAAGCTTTGTACTCAACGTGGCCAGAATGGCTTCTATCTCTACCAGGATGGCTGCATTTGGAAGCCCTTCGAGGGCCTTCCGAGAAACGAAGGCCGTATCCAGAGGCAGTCCACCCACCAAATCACTGCGAAGAGTGCGGATAGGCTCCAGCCGTTCAGCGACATTCGTAAATACGCGTTCCTCGCGAATGAGAAGGCTCTTCTCCTTCAGGCGCTCTTCCAGCCCGGCTTCCTGAAAGCGCTTCTGGGTCTCTTCAAGGCCGGGGAGCGCTGCAAGGTGGTCATCGAGAGCCTTCGCCTCGCGCCGGACATCGACAATGCGGCTTCGTGAGCGCTCCAGCTCCAACCTGAGTTTCGCCTTGCGTCCTGAAAGAGCTGGATCGCGCTCAACGAAGCGCTCCAGCAACAGGGTGA
>JAUXWU010000048.1 GCA_030680085.1 Rhodocyclaceae bacterium
TCACCCTGCATCCCTCTGCTGGCGTGCTGCGCTCCCGTCATGCCGTCGTTGCGCTCTGGGCGGCGCATCAAGCCGAGGATGTCGCCGCTGCGCTGGCCGCGGTCGAACCCGCCGTTGCCGAAGCGGCGCTAGTGCTGCGCGCCGGGCTCGATGTCGAAATAACCCGCATCGAGGATGGCGCGGCGGAATTCATCGACAAGCTGCGGCGCGGCCTAGCCTTCGGGCAGGCGACGGATACGGCAGCCACGTTCGACCTTGCCGCCACGCTCGGTCTACTGATCCGCGGCGGCGCCATCATCGGCGTCGATATTTCAAGAAACGCGACATGAATGCTGCCTGGCCGGGTTTCCGCTAGCGGGAGCTCCGGTTATGATCCGTCCATGCCAACGACGACACCGGCGCGCGGCTTGGCGCGTCGCATCTATATCGCTTTCCTTCTGGTGGCGGTCATTCCCACCGCCATCGCCGGCGCGATCGGCATCTATCTCTCGTTGCATACCCTCAGGACGGAAACGCTCGGCCACCTGCAGCAGGAAGTAGCCGTGCGCGCGCAGGGCGTCAGCCGCTTCTTCGATCAACTTGCGGCGGAACTGCTCTATCTGGCGGATGCGCCCGCGCTGGAAGAATTGCGGCTGGCCAGGCAAAGAGGGGACGCCCACCGCATTCGCGCCGCCACGACACGACTGGAACGCGATTACGCCACGCTGGCCGCCGCCTATCCGCATATCTATCAAATCCGTTTCCTCGCCGCCGACGGCCGGGAAATCGTGCGCGTCGACAAGAAGGATGACCGGGTGGTGGTCATTCCCGGGGAACGCCTGCAGAACAAGGGCGACCGCTATTATTTCAGCGATGCCATGCTGCGTCAGCCCGGCGAACTGTATGTCTCGCCGCTCGATCTGAATGTCGAGTTCGGCCGCGTCGAACAGCCCGAGCGTCCCGTGATTCGCGTGGCGACGCCGGTCGGCACGGGAACCGGCAACAACGAAGGCATCCTGATCATCAACCTCCACGCCGATTTTTTGCTGGAGCAGGTGCAGCAGATGGCCCGGGCGCGCGCCGGCACGGCCTATCTGTTCGATCGCTCGGGGCACTTTCTGGCACGCACCGCCGACAACGCGACGGGCTTCGCGATGCAACCGGTGGAAAGGCTCGTCGAGCGTTTCGGCGAAACCTCCCTGAAGCAGATTCTCGCCGACCATGACGGAACGCTTTCGGTCGCCGATGCCATCTTCGCGCATGCCGCGATCCGTTTCGGCGGTACCTATCCGGCCGCAGACCGCCTGCAATGGGTGATCGCCGTCGGCTTTCCGGAACGGAAACTGTTCATGTCGATCTTCAACCTGTATGCCCTGTATGCGATTCTTGCCATCAGTCTGCTGGCCACGGCGATCGGCGGCTACGCATTGTCGCGCCATCTGCTGGGGCCGCTCGAAGCCCTGAGCCGCGAATCCGAGGCCATCGCCGCCGGGGATTTTTCGCATCGCGTCGAGATTCTCGGCCGCGACGAAATCGCCGCGCTGGGCACGAAATTCAACGCCATGGCGCAAAAGATCGAGCAGTTGGTGGGTTCGCTCGCGGCGCACCGCGACCGGCTGGAGGACGAGGTGCGCGCCCGCACGGCCGAGCTCGAGCGCGAGCAGGACGAACGCCGCGAACTCGACCGCCAGATGTTCCAGATGGAAAAACTGGCGACGGTCGGCGAACTGACCATGGGCATCGCCCACGAAATCGGCAATCCGCTCGCCGGCATGAAGGCGGTGACCCAGGCGCTGCAATACGAGGATGACCTGCCGCTCGGCGTGACCGAGGCGCTGGCGCGGCTGGAGGCCGAGACCGACCGCCTCACCGACTTTCTCAAGAGTTTCCACGGTTTTGCCGCGCCGCAGGCCACGCAGCTCGTTGCCGTGCCGCTGGCGGATGCCGTAGCCGATGTGCTGTTCTGGCTTCGCAAGGAGGCGCGCTTGCGCAATATCGAGATCGGCGCGCGGGTGGCGCCCGATATCGCCGTTCTCGCCGACCTGCACCAGATCAAGCAGGTGTTACTCAACCTCGCCATGAATGCCGTGCATGCGATGCCCGTGGGCGGCCGGCTGGAGATCGCTGCCCAGCCGGCCCAAGACGGGTTTGTCGAGATTGCCGTGCGCGACACGGGGGATGGCATTGCCCCCGAATTGCTGACGCGCATTTTCGATCCCTTCTTCACCACGCGCGCGGACGGCACCGGGCTGGGGCTGGCGATCGTGCGCAAGATCGCCCAGGCGCACGGCGCGACGCTGACGGTCGAGAGCGTTGTCGGGCAAGGTTCCTGCTTTACGCTACGCTGGCCGATGTCGCAAGCCACGCCCACATGAACGAACCCATCCTGATCGTCGAAGACGACGCGACGCTGCGCGTGACCCTGAGCGGTTTCCTCGTCCGCATGGGCTTCGAGGTGGATGCCGCCGAAAGCGTTGCCGGCGCGCTCGAACTGGCGCGACAGCGGCGCTACGGCCTGATCCTGCTCGACCTGCGCCTGCCCGACGGCGACGGCCTGTCGCTGATCGGCGCGTTGCGCGAAATCGACGACGCGGCGCTGCTGGTCATGATGACCGCCTTCCCCGAGGTGCGTACCGCCGTCGCGGCGCTGAAGGCGGGCGCCTACGACTACATCAACAAGCCCTTCGATCTCGAAGACCTGCGCGAACTCATCGGCCGCGCGCTGGAAACGCGCTCGTTACGGCGCGAGGTCGCCTGGCGGCGTGCCCAAGCCGATATCTGCGATCTCGATGGCCTGACCGGGGAGAGCGCGGCATTTCGCGAGCTGATCCGCGTCACGCAGAAAATCGCCGCAGCGCCGCGCGTGCCGGTGCTGATCCATGGCGAATCGGGCTCGGGCAAGGAGCGCGTCGCCCGCGCCATCCACTGCCAGTCGCCGCGCGCCGCCGGGCCGTGGGTCACGCTGAATTGTTCGGCACTACCCGAAGGCCTGATGGAATCGGAGCTCTTCGGCCACGAGAAGGGTGCCTTCACCGACGCCAAGCAGCAAAAGCGCGGGCTGCTCGAACTCGCCGACGGCGGTACGCTGTTCCTCGACGAGATCGGCGACCTCTCGCTGACCCTGCAACCAAAACTGCTGCGTGTGCTGGAAACGCAGAGCTTCCGGCGCGTCGGCGGCAGCCGCGAGATTCAGGTCGATGTGCGCTTCGTCGCCGCCACGCACCGCAAGCTGCCGGAGATGGTGAAGGCGGCGACGTTCCGCGAGGACCTGTATTACCGCCTCAACGTCGGTGCCATCGAGGTGCCGCCGCTGCGGGCGCGGCGCGAAGACATTCCGGCGCTGGCGCGCGAATTCGTGCGCGCAGCGGCGCGGGCCATGGGTAGCGCCGCCCCGGTGCTGCCGTCGGACGTGGAGCGTCTGCTGGTCGGCCACGCCTGGCCGGGCAATGTGCGCGAACTGCGCAACGTGATCGAACGCGCGGTCATTCTCTGCGAGGATGGCGCGCTCACGGCGACGCAACTGCCTCCGGAAATCTCACACGCCGTCCCGCCAGCGCCGAGTTTTGCAGTGGTCGCTGCCGCGCCCCCCGCGACACTTGCCGCGGTCGAAGTCGCGCACATCCGCCATGTACTCGCTCAGTGCGCCGGCAACAAGACCCGCGCTGCCGAGATTCTCGGCATCACCCGGCTGACCCTGCGCAACAAGCTCAGGGAAGCCGGCGAACCCGATGCCGAATAAGCATCCGCCGGTCAGTTTCTGATCGGCATCGTCCTGCCAGCGCCGCGAGTAGATTCGTTTCACGCTGCGAAAGACTACACTGCGGATATGCGCCGCCTGCTTTGGATGCTTCTTCTGTTCGTTCCGTTCTCCACCATGGCGGCCAACCGCCTCGCCACAGCCGACAGCCCCTATCTGCGCATGCATGCCGGGAATCCCGTCGACTGGTATCCTTGGGGCGACGAGGCGTTCGAGAAAGCGCGGCGGGAAGGCAAGCCGGTGTTCCTTTCCATCGGCTACAGTTCCTGTTACTGGTGCCGGGTCGCCGAAGAAACGCTGTATCGCGATCCGCGGATCGCCGCCCGCATGAATGCCGGCTTCATCAACGTCAAGCTCGATCGTGAGCAGCGCCCCGATCTCGACCGTCTCTACATGAATGCCACGCGCCTGCTCGGCGGCAGCGGCGGCTGGCCGAACAATCTTTTCCTCACCCCGGAGCGCAAGCCCTTCTTCGCCGGCAGCTATTTCCCGCCTGCCGATGATGATTTTGGCAGACCGGGTTTCACGACCGTGCTGACGCGCATCGAGAAATCCTGGCGAATGCGCCGTGCGGAAGCCGAGGCCCGCGCGGACAGCGTGGCCCAAGCCATGCGCCGCCAGCCGACTGTCGGCGCCGTCCCGCCAGCGCCGACTTTCCTGCTGCGGCAGACGGCGCGACAGGAGTTGCTGAGACGGGTCGACACCGAGCGCGGCGGCCTGAAAAAATCCGGCGGCAGCGTCAAGTTTCCGCAAGTGCCGGAACTCGATCTGCTGCTCGGCGATGCCAAAGGCGCGGCGGCGGTGCGCCAGACGCTCGACGCGATGGCGCTGTCTGCCCTGCGCGACCATCTCGGCGGAGGTTTCCATCGTTACACCATCGATCCGGGCTGGAATCAGCCGCATTTCGAGAAGATGCTCTACGACAACGCCCAGTTGCTGCGGCTCTTCGCGACCACCGGCAACAATGGCCTGCATCGCACGGCGGCGCGTGAAACGGCGGATTTCCTGCTGCGCGAGTTGCAGGATCACGCCGGCGGGTTTTATGCCTCGCTCGATGCCGTCTCGAACGGCCGGGAAGGCGCGTACTACCTGTGGAACGAGGAGGAGATTCGCGCCACGCTGGGTAAGCGTGCCGACCGCTTCTTGGCCGTTTATCGCCTCGTTCCCCTGTCGGGCCATCAGGACGATCCAGCCGAGGAACTGGCCGGGCCACGCGCGGCCTTGCGCCTGCATGCCACGCAACGGGCCGACGATCGCAAGCTATCCATGCAAGTGGCCGGGCTGGCGCCGGCACGCGCCGAATTGCTGCGCCAACGTGCATCCCGGCCGCGTCCCGCACGGGACGACAAGATCATCGTCGCCTGGAACGGGTTGGCCATCGAGGCACTGGCGGTGGCCGGAGCGAAGTTGCGCGAGCCGCGCCTGATCGATGCCGCCCGCAAGGCGGCCAACCGTTTGTGGCGCGATGCGTGGGAACCTGCAAACGGTCGTCTCCGGCAAGCGATCTTCGAGGGGCGTCCGCAGGGCGATGGTTTTCTCGAGGACTACGCCTTGTTCGGCCTGGGCTTGCTGGCGGTCGGGCAACGCGAGCGCGCCATTGTCCTGGCCGACGCGATGCTCGCCCGCTTCGGGCGCACCGATGGGGGATTGGCGGAAACCGTCCATGCGGCGGAGCTGTTCGCACCCGCGCCGGAATCCGGCGATGGCCCTTATCCAGCGGGAACCAGCGCGGCGTATCGGCTGCTGGACCGGCTGGCGCAGGACGCGCCGCGTTTGCGCGCGCGTGCCGACAAGCTGCTGGCCAGTATTGCGCCGCTCGTTGCCAGCGCGCCCGATCGCTGGCCGGCGCTGCTGGCCAGTCTGCCCGACAAGGCAGCGCTGCCGGTCGCCGATCCGTCCGCCGGCAGCGCCGGGGTGGTCATGGCGACCGCGCGCTGGCAGGGCGGGCGTCTGGTCGTCACGCTCGACATCGCACAAGGCTGGCACGTCAATGCCAACCCGGCCAGCTTCGATTACCTGATTCCGACGCTACTGGAATTTTCTGGCGCTGCTCCGCTGACTGTGCACTATCCCAAGGCTGTGCGATTCCGGGCCGCGTTCGCGAAGACGGAACTCAATGTCTACTCAGGAACCGTGATAATCGAGGCGCAATTTGGCGAAGGCGCACGGCCGGAGCGGGCCGCGTTGCGTGTGCAGGCGTGCAGCAGCGAGGTTTGCCTGCCGCCGGCGGATCTTCGCGTCCTCACCACCCGGTGAGCGCGCCGTCCCGTCAGCGCCGACTTTCACGACGCCAAAGATGCTCGGCGGTACGATGCCAAGAACGCAGAACGCCTAGATCGAAGTCGTCAGCGTGACCAGCCAGGACGGCATAGAGCGCAGCATCCAGGCTTCAAACAGTTTGTCGCCGCCGGTGAGGATCGCCGCGCCGAGCAACAGCATCACGCCGCCTAGCGCCTGCTTGCCCAGCTTGCCGGCGGACAGCAAGCGGCCCCGGATGCGCAGCATGGCTTCGCGCGACGCGAAGCCGAGCAGCATCAGCGGCAAGCCGGCCCCGAGCCCGAACAGGGCCATGACCAGCGCGACCTGGGCGAGGCTTTCGCCCTGGCTCGCCAGCGTGACCGCCGCGCCCAGCGTGGGGCCGACGCAGGGACTCCAAACGATGCCCAGCACGAGCCCGAGAACGAACTGTCCGCCGAAACCGTCGAGCGTGACGCGGGAAAGCAGGTTATTGCCCGCGCCGGACATGCCCGACGCGGCGACGGCGAAGCGCTCCTGCAAGCGGGAAGAAAGCAGCAGGATGCCGAAGCCGAGCAGGATGACGGCGGCGACATCGCGGAACAGCGTCTGGTCGATGCCCAGCGCCGCGCCAAGACTTGCGACGAACACGCCGACCGCCGTGAAGGACAGCATCAGTCCGCCGGCGAGGGCGAAGGGACCCAGCCGATGGGCGGTTGCCGCCGTGCCGATCAGGATCGGCAGCAGCGGCAGCACGCAAGGCGACAGGGTGGACAGGCCGCCGGCGGCGAAAGACAGACCGTAGGTCGTCGGGCCGAAATCCATGGCGGCTTCAAGTGGCTTTCTTCAGCAGCGCGGCGATGCTGTCTTGCTTGGTGTCGCCGGTTGACCGGCCAACTTCCACCCCCCCCTTGAAGACGATCAGCGTGCTTTGCATCGTCGCCTTGAAACGCTTGACGGCATCCTTCTGGCCGTCGAAGTCGACGCGGAACGCCGTGATGCCCTTGAGTTCCGCCGTCTTCAGCAATTCCGCGACGATCGGCGCCTGCGCCTTGCAAACGGGGCACCAGTCGGCGTGGACGGCGACCAGAATGGGCTTGCCGTCCTTGTTCAGGGCGTCGAACTTCGCCGCGTCGAAAGACGTACCGGCGGCGAAGGCGAGGCCGGTGAAGAGCAGGGGCAGCAGAACGAGGGTGCGCAGCAGTTGCAGCATGGAAACTCTCCTTGATGAGTGATGCGGGTGGGGAAACCATTAGTCGCGGTGATCGTCGATTCCTTACGCCGAGGAGTAAAACTCCTCGAAGCGAAAATACACCAGCTGGCACCGTCCCGCCAGCGAACCCGTATCCGGTTAGATTTTGACCGGTCAATTCCCCCGGATCCGGTCATTTTCTGACCGCTTTTACCGGTCGCCGTCCCGCCAGCGCCGACTTTTGCGGCGTGGCACGAACCATGCGTAGACCCTACCTGGATCGCGGGATTGTCTCGTGAAACCATTCCAATACCGCAAGGGGGGATCATGCAAAACCTTCGCAAGCAGATCATGGCCCTGAGCCTCGCCGCCGCCGTTGGCGGGGCATGGGCGCAGGGCGCAGCGCCTGCGGCTCCGGACCTCGCAGCCATGCCGGACGTCAAACCCGGCAATGCGGCGATGATCGAGCTCGGCAAATACTTCTTCTTCGACAACCGGATTTCAGGAGATTGGGGCGTGTCCTGCGCCACCTGCCACGACCCGAAAAAGGGCTGGGGCGACGGCCAGGCGCTGTCGACCGGCTATCCGTCGATGGAGTATTTCCGCAACGCGCCGACCGTGCTCAACGCCAAATATCGCGGCCGCTTTCTCTGGGACGGCCGCCTCGACGGCACGGATGCCGGCACCCTGGCGCGCGACATGATCACCGAGACGCACACCATGAACATGGATTCGCGCCTGATGCAGGAGCGCTTGAAACAGGTGCCGGAATACCGCGAACTGTGGGCGAAGTGGCGCAAGGACGACATCAACGGCATGCGTGTCTATGGCGTTATCGGCGAATTCATCCGCAGCCTGGAAACCGCCAATGCGCCCTTCGACAAGTTCAAGAAGGGCGACGCGGCGGCGCTGACCGCCGAACAAAAGGAAGGCTATGCGGTGTTCAGGGGCAAGGCCGGCTGCGTGGCCTGCCATAACGGACCGATCGGTTCCGACGGCAAGCTGCACAAAACCGGCGTGCCCGAGCATCCCGATGTGCTGAAGAATCCCCTGCGCACGATCACCATGCTGCGTCACTACGCCACCTCCGGCATGCCGAACTACATGAACGCGCGCAGCGACGTCGGCCATTACGCGATCAGCAAGGACAAGCGCGACCTGGGCAAGTTCAACACCGCCCAGTTGCGCGATCTCAAGCACACCGCGCCCTACATGCACAACGGCGTGTTCGCCACGCTGGAAGAAGTCATCGACTTCTACGATAAAGGCGGTGGCGTCGGTTCCGTGCTGAAGCCGTTGAATCTTTCCGCCGCCGAGAAAAAGGCGCTGAGGGAGTTCCTGCTCACGCTCTCGGGCGATCCCGTCATCGTCAAGGACCCCGGCCAGCCCGACCTGCAGGTCTGGACGACCTACGGCAAGAACTGAGGAACAACGCCATGAAAACCACATTCAGAATCACCCTCGCCGCCGGAGCGCTGGCCTTGGCTTTCAGCGCGCTCGCCGCCGACAGGTACCCGAAGCTCGGCCCGCTGCCGCCGCCGCCGATCCCCAAGGACAACCCCAACACGCCGGAAAAGGTGGCGCTGGGCAAGAAGTTGTTCTGGGAAAGCCGCCTGTCCGGCGACAACTCCATGCCTTGCGTCTCCTGTCACCTGCCCGCGCTGGGCTGGGGCGACGGCAGCCAGCTTTCGCGCGGCTACCCCGGCACCAAGCACTGGCGCAATTCGCAGACGGTGTTGAACTCCGCCTACTACAACAAGCTGTTCTGGGAAGGTTCGGTGACGAGCCTCGAAGGCCAGGCGCCGGCAGCGGCAGGCGGCGGCGTTGCAGGCAATGGCGACGACTCGGTGATGGAGATGCGCCTGCGCTTCATCCCGGAATACGTCGCCGAGTTCAAGCGGGTCTTCGGCACCGAGTGGCCACGCATCAACGACGCCTGGCGCGCCATCGCCGCCTATCAGCGCATCCTCGTTTCGGACGCGAAGCAGGTGCCGTTCGACCGTTATGCGCTGGGCGACAAGAAGGCGCTCAACGACGCGCAGAAGAAGGGCATGGCGCTCTACAACGGCAAGGCCAACTGCATCGCCTGCCACAACGGGCCGCTCGCCTCGAACCAGAAGTTCTACGCCACCGGCGTGCCTGACCATCCCTTGTTCAAGGAAGATCCAATCACGCAGATTACCCATCGCTGGCAGTATTACCAGAAGGGTGTGCCGGAGGCCATGTACCGCAACGCCGCCGATGACGCCGGTCTGTTCTTCGTCACCAAGAACCCGAAAGACACGGCCAAGTTCCGCGTGCCCAGCTTGCGCGAGCTGAAATACACGGCGCCCTTCATGCACAACGGCATGCTGGCGACGCTGGCCGAGGTAGTCGAGTTCTACGACAAGGGCGGCGGCGCGGCGCAAAACAAGTCGCCCATCCTCAAGCCGCTCAAGCTGACGGCGCAGGAGAAGAAGGACCTCGTTGCCTTCCTCGAAGCCTTGTCGATGGATGCGCCGCTGCTCCACGACGATCCCAAGCTGCCCGGCGATTACCAGCCGCTGGCGGCGGTCAAGTAAGGAGATTCGCCATGAACGAAAAAATCATTCCCACGCCTGGGGATCGCGAAGAGGGCGATGGTCATGCCTGCATGAGCCGCCGCCAGTTCCTGCTGGCGGGCGGCGCCATGGTGACGCTCGCCGCCATCGGTCTGCCCGGCGAAGCCGAGGCCGCGCCGCTGCACGCGCTCAAGGCAGCGTTTCCGCGCACGAAGATCGGCAGCCTCTCTGCCCTCAAGAAGGGCGTGCCCATCGACTTCGCCTACCCGTATCCGAACGTGCAGAACATCCTGGTCAAACTCGGTGCTCGCGCCGGTGGTGGAGTCGGCCCCGGACAGGACGTGGTCGCCTTCAACCAGCAATGCACGCACATGGGCGGCCCGATGCAAGGGTCGTACAAGGATGCCTACCAGGCGCTCGGCCCCTGTCCGCTGCACCTGACGACCTTCGACCTGACCCGCCACGGCATGGTGATTTCCGGCCACGCCACCGAGAGCCTGCCGCAGATCGTGCTGGAAGTGCAGGGCGACGACATCTACGCAGTGGGTGTGCAAGGCCTGGTCTATGGCTACGCCGCCATGACCACTAAGCGCGCTTGAGGAGACAGACATGAGCAAAAACGAACGTCACATCGCCATCGACCGCGTGCCGCTGCCGCCGAAGGATGCCGAAGTCTTCACCACCGCCTGCGACTACTGCACCGTCGCCTGCGGCTACAAGGTCTATCGCTGGCCAGTCGGCAAGGAAGGCGGCCCGGGCAAGGGACAAAATGCGCTG
>JAUXWU010000053.1 GCA_030680085.1 Rhodocyclaceae bacterium
GCAGGTTCGAATCCTGCTGGGCGCACCAATGAAAATAAGCGCGAACGCTAACCCCAATGGCCGGAAATCGGTCGGCGGTGGCTACATTCCTGACTGGGGGGCGTGGCCCGTTTTCCCTGTGGCAAGTCCCTGCTCTCAGCCGCCATGCCGGCGCCAGAAGTCGGCGGGAGTCAGGATCGGGTGGCGGTCTCCCAGGGCCAGGAGGTCCTGGTCGCCGGTGACCAGGTAGTCGGCCTCGGCTGCCAGGAACGTCCCCAACACTGGCACGTCGGCAGCATCGCGCACGGCGGCCGGAGGGAGAGGCAGCGGCTCCACCAGGTCGGCCTGGATGGCCAGGATTTCGAGCAGGTCCGTGAAATCCGCTTCACCCCAGTTGAGCCGGTGGTTGAGTCGTGGCAATACGCGCGCCACCTCGTCGAGAATGTACCGCGAGATCACCACGTCGATGGCGCCCTGACGCCAGGCCGCCACAATCTGTCCGGGAATGCTTCCCGGGTAGGCCAGCCCCGACACCAGGACGTTGGTGTCGAGGACGACGCGCAACGTTCCGCCGCCGGTCATTCCATCAAGCCTTCTTCTGGGTGTCGAGGCGGAGCTTGGCGAAAGCGCCCGGCGCATCCTCGATGACGCCGAGTTTAGCCTTGGCCGGGTCGCGCGGCGGCACGGTCGCATCGTTCTGCGCCATCAGCCAGGCCTGCCAGTCGGTCCACCATGAGCCGGGGTGCTGCTCGGCGCCGTCGAACCACTGCTCGGCCGTTTCCGGCAAGGCTTTGCCCGCGTTGATCCAGTGGCCATATTTGTTGGCGGCCGGCGGATTGACAACGCCGGCGATGTGGCCGGAGCCGCCGAGCACGAAGCGCGTCTGGCCCGAGAACAATTGGGCGCCGAGGTAGGTGCTCTGCCACGGGGCGATGTGGTCTTCGATGGTCGAGATGAAGTAGGCGGGTATCTTGATTTTGGAGAGATCGATCGCCACGCCATCGAGCGTGATGCCGCCCGGTTCCTTGAGCAGATTCTTCATGTACATGGTGCGCAGGTAGAAGCTGTGCATCGCGGCGGGCATGCGCGTGGAATCGGAGTTCCAGTAGAGCAGGTCGAAGGGGAAGGGCGACTTGCCCATCAGGTAGTTATTGACGACGAAGGACCAGATCAGGTCGTTGGAGCGCCGCATGTTGAAGGTGCCGGCCATTTCGGTGCCTTCGAGGTAGCCGCGCGCGTTCATTTTCTTTTCGAGATTGCCGACCTGCTGCTCGTCGATGAAGATGGACAGTTCGCCGGGAATCGAGAAGTCGAGCATGGAGGTGAGGAAGGTCACCGCAGCGATGCGCTTGTCCTTTTTGGCCGCCATGTAAGCCGCCGTGGTGCCCAGCAGGGTGCCGCCCAGGCAGTAGCCGGCGGCGTTGATTTCCTTTTCGCCGGTCTGCTCGCAGACCTTGTCGACGGCGACCATGCAGGCTTCGGTCAGGTAGTCCTCATAGGTTTTCCGCGCCAGCTTTTTGTCCGGATTGACCCAGGAGATGCAGAACACGCTGTGCCCCTGGTCGGTCGTCCACTTGATCCAGGAGTTCTTCTCGCGCAGGTCGAGGATGTAATACTTGTTGATCCAGGGCGGCACGATCAGCAGCGGCCGCTTGAACTGGGTCTGGGTGGTCGGGTTGAATTGCAGCAACTGGAACAGGTCGTTCTGGAAAACCACCTTGCCCGGCGTGGTGGCGACGTTCTTGCCGAGTTCGAAGGCTGCCGTGTCGGTCATCTTGACGCGTAACTGGCCATCACCGTCCTCGATGTCGCTCAGCAGGTTGTTGAAGCCCTTGAGCAGATTCTGGCCGTGGGTATTCACCGTTTCGCGGAAGACTTCCGGGTTGGTGTGGGCGAAGTTGGAGGGCGACATGGCGTCGATGAACTGGCGCGTGAAGAAGTTCACCTTGCCCTGCGTGTGGCCGTCGAGACCCTTGACGCTGCTCACGGAATCATGGATGTGGCGCGCGCTGATCAGGTAGGACTGCTTGATGAAGTCAAACAGGAAATGCTCTTCCCACTGCGCGTCCTTGAAGCGCTTGTCGCCCTGGTGCGGGGTGGCGATCGGCGGCGTCGATGTACCCATGAAACGCAGCATCGAATGCTGCCAGAGCGAAAAATAGTCCCACACCAGGTTCATCTGCGCCTGCGCCATCTGGTAGGGGTTGGCGAGCATCTTGGCCATCATGTCCATGAAGGCCTGGGCGATGCCCAGTTCGTCCTCGGGCGGGGCAATGCCTTTTTTAGCCTGGCGCTGCAGGTGCGCGGTAATCAGCTTCGAGGCGCGCTGCGCCACCTCGGCGTAGGTTACGGCGACTTCCTGCGGGTCGGGCAGTGCGGGTTGTTTGGTTTCAGTGGCTTGCGACATGTTTTCTTACTCCGGTCGTGGTCAGTTCAGCGAGGCGAAACGGATGATACCGTTCTCGATCGTGCGCGAAAGAAGGCGCTGGTGTTCCAGATGATTCAGGTGGGCGATGGCCTCGCCCATGGCGAACAGGGTCTGGTGCGGGTCGTCGATGGGGCGGCCGAACAGCACCGGCAGCAGCTCGCAGGCGGTTTGCGGGCCGGCACGACAGGCGTCGAGCAGATCGGCGCAACGGTCGGCGTGGTGCGCCTGCAATTCGGCCACGCGCGCGTGCAGGCCGCGGAATGGCCGGCCATGCGAAGGCAGCACCAGCGTGTCGGCCGGCAGCTCGGTCAGGCGTTCGAGTGAAGCGAGGAACATGCCGAGTGAGTCGCAGGTCGGGGCGGCGGCATGGACGCTGACATTGGTCGAGATACGCGGCAGCAGCATGTCGCCGGCGATCAGCACGCCGAGCGTGGGAGAGTAGATGCTGGCATGCTCGGGGGCGTGGCCATGGCCGACGATGATGCGCCAGGCGTGCTCGCCCACGATGATCGTCTCGCCGTCGAGCAAGCGGCGATAGGTGGACGGGATGGCGGGCACGCCGCGCCGGTAGGCGTTGCCGCGTTTTTCAATGCCGGCGTGGCGCACCGCGTCGAGGCCATGTTGCCGGAAGAATTCCAGCATCGTTGCCGTGTCGAATGGGGCGATGCCGGCGGCGACCAGGTGGGCCGTCTGGTATTCGCCATGGGTCATCCACAAGGCGGCGCCGGTCTCGGCCTCCAGCCAGGCGGCGAGGCCGAGATGATCGGGGTGGAAATGCGTGACGATCTGGCGCACCATGCGCCGCTCATTTGGCAATGCGGCCAGCGCCGACTTCCAGCATTCCTTGACCGCATCCATGGCGATGCCGGTGTCGACGGCGGTAAAGCCTTCACCGTCTTCAAGCAGCCACAGGTTGATATGGTCGAGGGCGAAGGGCAACGGCATGCGCAACCAATGCACGCCAGCGGCGACCATCAGCGTGGCGCCGGGAGCGGGCAGGTTTTCGAGGGGATAGCTGATCTGCATGGGTGCGCCGGGGGTGCATTGCCCGGTCAGGGGAAATCTGTTTAACTTCGTCATATTGTCCGTCCATTTTAGCTGAAACCGGCCTCTTTGTTGCGGTGCAGCAACCCATCCTTCGAAGCGATGATCGAGCCCACCTACACCATCACCGAGCTGGCGCGCGAATTCGAACTGACGCCGCGCGCCATCCGCTATTACGAAGACCAGGGGCTGATTACGCCCGATCGCGCCGGCGTACAGCGTGTCTATACCAAGCGCGACCGCACCCGCCTGCTGCTCACGCTGCGCGGCAAGCGCCTCGGCCTGTCGCTGGCCGCGATCCGCGAGTTGATCGACATGTACGACACCGCCCCCGATCAGTCCTCGCAACTCGTCAAGCTGCTCGAAGTGCTGGCGCACCGCCGCGCCAAACTCGAACAGCAGCGTGAAGATATCGCCGCCGTGCTGGAGGAGATCGACGCCTTCGAACGACAGTGCCGCAGCCTGCTTGCAGACAAGGAAATCCGCCGCAAGCGTAGTTGACGTTGACGTAAACGTCAACATAGAATGCCCGCGAACATCACGCCAGGAGATGACATGATCGGACTGAACTTTCAACTCGGCGAAGACATTGACATGCTGCGCGACACCCTCCAGTCCTTCGCCGCCAGGGAGATCGCGCCGCGCGCCGCCCAGATCGACCGCGACAACGAATTTCCCGCCGATCTGTGGAAGAAGTTTGGTGACATGGGCCTGTTGGGCCTGACCGTGCCCGAGGCGGATGGCGGCACGGGACTTGGCTATCTGGCCCACATCGTGGCGATGGAGGAAATCTCGCGCGCCTCGGCTTCGGTCGGCCTGTCCTACGGCGCCCACTCCAATCTCTGCGTGAATCAAATTCGCAGGAACGGCAACGCCGCGCAGAAAGCCAAATACCTGCCCGGCCTGATCTCGGGCGAGCAGGTCGGCGCGCTGGCGATGTCCGAACCCAACGCCGGTTCCGATGTGGTGTCGATGAAACTGCGCGCCGACAAAAAAGGCGACCGCTATGTGCTGAACGGCAGCAAGATGTGGATCACCAATGGCGGCGATGCCGACACGCTGATCGTTTATGCCAAGACCGACCCGGCCGCCGGGGCGAAAGGCATCACCGCCTTCATCGTCGAAAAAGGCTACAAAGGATTCAGCCATGGCAGCCATCTCGACAAGCTCGGCATGCGCGGCTCGAACACCTATCCGCTGTTCTTCGACGACTGCGAAGTACCCGAGGAAAACGTGCTCGGCGGCGTCGGCCAAGGGGTCAGAGTCCTCATGTCCGGCCTCGACTACGAGCGCGCGGTGCTTTCCGGCGGCCCGCTCGGCATCATGGCGGCCTGCATGGATGTGGTGCTGCCCTATCTGCACGAGCGCACCCAGTTCGACACGCCGATCGGCGAATTTCAATTGATGCAGGGCAAGGTAGCCGACATGTATTCCACCTGGCAGGCGACGCGCGCCTATGTCTACGCCGTCGGCCGCGCCTGCGATTCAAGCGATCATGACCGCAGCCTGCGCAAGGACGCCGCCGGAGCGATTCTCTATGCCGCCGAAAAAGCCACCTGGATGGCCGGCGAGGCGATCCAGACGCTGGGCGGCAACGGCTACATCAACGAATACCCGGCCGGCCGCCTGTGGCGCGACGCCAAACTGTACGAGATCGGCGCCGGCACCTCGGAAATCCGCCGCATGCTGATTGGCCGCGAACTCTTTATGGAGACTGCATGATGACTGATCCCGTCGTTATCGTCGCCGCCGCCCGTACTCCCATGGGCGGCTTTCAAGGTGACTTCAATTCATTGACCGCGCCGCAACTGGGCGCCGTCGCGATCAAGGCCGCCGTTGAACGCAGCGGGCTAAAACCCGCGCAAATCGACGAGGTCATCATGGGCTGCGTGTTGCCCGCCGGTCAGGGCCAGGCGCCGGCGCGGCAGGCCGCGCTAGGCGCCGGCCTGCCACTGGCGGTAGGCGCAACCACGGTGAACAAGATGTGCGGCTCCGGCATGCGCGCCGCCATGTTCGCGCACGACATGCTCGTCGCCGGCAGTGTCGACGTCATGGTGGCTGGTGGCATGGAATCAATGAGCAATGCGCCCTATCTGCTGCCCAAGGCGCGCGGCGGTTTCCGTCTCGGCCATGGCGAGGTGAAGGATCACCTGTTCCTCGACGGCCTTGAGGATGCCTATGAGAAAGGCCGCCTGATGGGCAGCTTCGCCGAAGAATGTGCCGACAGCTATCAATTCACCCGCGCGGCACAGGACGCATTCGCGATTGCCTCGACCACGCGCGCGCAGCAGGCGGGCAGCGCTGGCAGCTTCGCCTGGGAAATCGCGCCGGTGACGGTCAGCAGCAGAAAAGGCGAGACGCTGATCGACAAGGACGAGCAGCCCGCGAAGGCCAACCTCGAAAAGATTCCGACGCTCAAGCCTGCCTTCCGCAAGGACGGCACGGTGACGCCGGCCAAATCCTCGTCGATTTCCGATGGTGCCGCGGCGCTGGTGCTGATGCGCGCCTCGACGGCGGAAAAACTCGGCATCAAGCCGCTGGCGCGGATCGTCGGCCACAGCACTTTTGCGCAGGAACCCGCGCTGTTCACCACCGCGCCGGTCGGCGCGATCAAGAAGCTGCTGGCGAAGAATAACTGGACCATCGAGAGCGTCGACCTGTGGGAGATCAACGAGGCCTTCGCCGTCGTCACCATGGCGGCGATGCACGATCTCCAGTTGCCGCATGAGCGCGTCAATGTCCATGGCGGTGCCTGCGCCCTCGGCCATCCGATTGGCGCTTCGGGTGCGCGCATCATGGTCACGCTGATTGGTGCGCTGAAGCAACAGGGCAAACAGCGCGGCGTCGCCAGCCTGTGCATCGGCGGCGGCGAAGCCACGGCGATGGGTATCGAACTGTTGTGACGGCCAGCGTCGGCAACGGCCGCACCTGTCTGCTCGACCCCTCGGTGCTGGCCGGTGGCGGGCTGGTGATTGCCGGCGTGATATTGACGCAGCGTTCAACCATGAATCAACTGAAGGAGGCTGGCGCATGATCCTCAACGATGACCAGCGGATGATCCGCGAAACCCTGCGCAATTTTGCGCGTGAACGGCTGGCGCCCTTCGCCGCCGCGTGGGATCGTGCGCACACCTTCCCGCGCGACGCCTTGCAGGAACTGGCCGACCTTGGCGTCTGGGGCATTGTGGTGCCGGAAGAATGGGGCGGCGCCGGCCTCGATTACCTTTCGCTGGCGGTGGCCATCGAGGAAATCGCCGCCGGCGATGGCGCGACCTCGACCATCCTCTCAGTACAGAATTCGCTGGTCTGCGGCATCCTCAACCGCTATGGCAACGACGCGCAGAAGACGCGCTGGCTCAGGGGCGCGGCGAGCGGCGAACTACTCGGCTGCTTCTGTTTAACCGAGCCGCATGTCGGCTCCGATGCCGCCGCGATCAAGGCGAGCGCGGTGCAAGACGGTGACCATTGGGTATTGAATGGCGTCAAGCAGTTCATCACCTCGGGCAAGCATGCGCAGATCGCCATCGTTTTCGCCGTCACCGACCCGGCCGCCGGTCGCAAGGGCATTTCCTGCTTCTGCGTGCCCACCGAAACACCCGGCTATGTCGTTGCGCGCATCGAGGAAAAGCTCGGTCAGAAAGCCTCGGATACCGCGCAAATCATTTTCGAGAACTGCCGCATTCCCGCCGACTGCCTGATCGGCACTGCGGGCGATGGCTACCGGATCGCCCTGTCCAATCTCGAAGCCGGCCGCATCGGCATCGCCGCGCAGGCGGTGGGCATGGCGCGCAGCGCGCTGGAAGCGGCGGTGCGCTACGCCAGGGAGCGCGAGGCCTTCGGCAAGCCGATCGTCGAGCATCAGGCCGTCAGCTTCCGCCTCGCCGACATGGCGACGCAGATCGAAGTCGCGCGCCAGATGGTCTGGCATGCCGCCACCCTGCGTGATGCCGGCCTGCCCTGCCTCAAGGAAGCGAGCATGGCCAAGCTGTTCGCTTCCGAAATGGCGGAGCAGGTCTGCTCCGATGCCATCCAGATCCACGGCGGCTACGGCTATGTCAGCGACTTCCCCGTTGAGCGCATCTACCGCGACGTGCGCGTCTGCCAGATTTATGAAGGCACTTCGGACATCCAGCGCCTTGTCATCGCGCGTACCATCACTGGAGACTGAACGAAATGTCGGTGATCAAATCCCAACTCAATCCGCGCAGCGAGGAATTCAAGGCCAACGCAGCCGCCATGCAGACGCTGGTCGACGACCTGCGCGAAAAGTCGGCGCTGGCGGGACGGCGCGGCTGCGGCGGCAGCGATGAAGCGCGCCAGAAACATCTGGCCCGTGGCAAGTTGCTGGTGCGCGAGCGTATCGACGGCCTGCTCGATCCGGGCGCGGCATTTCTCGAAATCGCGCCACTCGCGGCCTGGGGCATGTATGACGGCGGCGTGCCGGCGGCCGGCGCGGTCGCGGGGATCGGCCGCGTCTCCGGCGTCGAGTGCATGATCGTCGCCAACGACGCGACGGTGAAGGGCGGCACCTACTATCCGCTCACCGTGAAAAAACACCTGCGCGCGCAGGAGATTGCCCGCGAAAACCGCCTGCCCTGCCTTTATCTTGTCGATTCCGGCGGCGCCTTCCTGCCCATGCAGGACGAGGTGTTTCCCGACCGCGACCACTTCGGCCGCATCTTCTTCAACCAGGCCAACCTGTCGGCGCAGGGCATTCCGCAGATCGCCGTGGTGATGGGTTCCTGCACGGCGGGCGGCGCCTATGTGCCGGCGATGTGCGACGAGTCGATCATTGTCAGGAACCAGGGGACGATCTTCCTCGGCGGTCCGCCGCTGGTGAAGGCCGCCACCGGCGAGGTAGTGAGCATGGAGGACCTCGGCGGCGGCGATGTGCATACGCGCATCTCCGGCGTTTGCGACCACCTGGCGGAAAATGACCAGCACGCGCTCTCCATCGCGCGCCGCATCGTCGCCAACCTCAACTGGAAGAAGCAGATCGGCCTCGAGCTCGCCGCGCCCGAGGAGCCGCTCTACGCGCCCGAGGAAATCTACGGCGTGATTCCCACCGACACAAAGAAACCCTATGACGTGCGTGAGGTGATCGCGCGGCTCGTCGATGGCTCGCGCTTCGACGAGTTCAAGGCGCGCTACGGCACGACCCTGGTCACCGGCTTCGCCCACCTGCACGGCTACCCGATCGGCATCGTCGCCAACAACGGCATCCTGTTTTCCGAATCGGCGCAGAAGGGCGCGCACTTCATCGAGCTGTGCGCGCAACGCGGCATTCCGCTGGTGTTCCTGCAGAACATCACCGGCTTCATGGTTGGCCGCAAATACGAGAACGGCGGCATCGCCAAGGACGGCGCCAAGATGGTGACGGCGGTGTCCACGGCGGCCGTGCCGAAATTCACCGTCATCATCGGCGGCAGCTTCGGCGCCGGCAACTACGGCATGTGCGGCCGCGCCTACTCGCCGCGCTTCCTCTGGACCTGGCCGAATGCGCGCATCTCGGTGATGGGCGGCGAGCAGGCGGCGAGCGTGCTCGCCACCGTCAAGCGCGACGGTCTTGAAGCCGCCGGCAAGAGCTGGAGCGCGGAAGAAGAGGAAGCCTTCAAGGCGCCGCTGCGCGCCCAGTACGAAACCCAGGGCCACCCGTATTACGCGACGGCACGGCTGTGGGACGATGGCGTGCTCGACCCCGCCCAGACCCGCCGCGCACTGGGACTGGGCATCTCGGCAGCCTTGAACGCGCCGATCGAGCCGACGAAATTCGGCGTGTTCCGCATGTAGCAAGGGAAAAGCATGTACCAGACCATCCTCACCGAAATCGACGCCGGCGTCGGCATCGTCACCCTCAACCGCCCCGAGCGTCACAACGCTTTCGACGACACAATGATCGCCGAACTGTCAGACGCCATGGAGGACATGGCCAATACGCCGACGGTGCGCGTGGTGGTGATTGGCAGCCTGGGCAAGAGTTTCTGCGCCGGCGCCGATCTGAACTGGATGCAGCGCGCGGCGACGTACGGATTTGACGACAACCGGCGCGATGCCGGCGAACTCGCCGAGATGCTGCGCCGCATCGCCGACTGCCCGAAACCGGTGATCGCCCGCGTGCAGGGCCCCGCCTACGGCGGCGGCGTCGGCGTCATCGCCGCCTGCGACATGGCGGTGGCCACCTTCGAGTCGCGCTTCGCGCTCACCGAGGTGAAGCTCGGCCTGATCCCGGCAGTCATCAGCCCGCACGTCATCGCCGCCATCGGCGAACGCCCCGCGCGCCGCTACATGCTGACCGCCGAAGTCTTCTCGGCCGCCGAGGCGTATCGCATCGGCCTGCTCCACGAAATGGTCGCCGACGAAGAAACCCTCGACGAAGCCGTCGGCGAATGGGTCGAAGCGCTGCTGAAAAATGGCCCGCGGGCGCTCGCCGAATGCAAGGCGCTGATCCGCACCGTCGCCGGCCGCCCCTTCGGGCCCGAGGTGATTGACCTCACGGTGGAGAGCATTGCCCGCGTGCGCGTCTCGCCGGAAGGACAGGAAGGGCTTGGCGCGTTTCTGGAAAAGCGCAAGCCAAACTGGATCGCTCAGGGCTGACATGGGCATCATTCGAACCAATCTGCTGCTGCACAACACGGCCGCCTTGACCGCAAAATATCAGGTCGGATGCGCGGTGGATTACGCCAGGGAGTGGGTCTTGAGCCAGTCCTTGAGGGCGGCGTTCAAGCGAGTTTGCCAGCCGCTGCCAGTGGCGCGAAATGTGGCCACGACATCCGCATCGAGACGAATGTTGACATGCGCCTTGGGGCGGTCTGCGGGCGGGCGGCCGCGCTTCGGCCGCAGCATCGCTGCCGCAGGCTTGGCGCCAAACAGATCGGGCAGCACTTCTGCCGCCGACTTGGCCTTGGCAAAGTCTTCCGCCGTCCACTCGGGGTTGTCGGCGTCAATCAACGCTGGATATGGTTTGCTGCGTTCGTCCATGGTGCTTTACCTCACGGCTATTGGCTTTTCTGAAGCTGATGACATGCACGACCGTTCCTCGCGGCGTGAACACCACAGCGTAAAGTCGTTCTTCGATATATCCGAAGACGCGATAGCGGCGTTCTCCGTAGGTCTTGCGCACATCTTCGACGATCACAGCCGAACTCCAGTCCAACTCGGCCACCCAATCGAACGACAGGCCGCGCTGTTCGATGTTGGCGGCATTCTTGGACGGGTCATAGGTGATCTCCATGCGGTTTATTGTATCCACAATAAATCAACAAGGCAAGCGTTCCGCCGTCCCGCCAGCGCCGACTTTCCGGGGATAACACATGTTTAGCAAGATCCTGATCGCCAACCGCGGCGAAATCGCCTGCCGCGTCATCAAGACCGCGCGGCGCATGGGTATTCGCACGGTCGCCGTGTATTCCGAGGCGGATGCCGGCGCGCGCCATGTGCGCTTGGCGGACGAGGCGGTGTGCATTGGTCCGGCGGCGGCGCGCGAGTCCTACCTCGTTATCGACAAGATCATCGCGGCCGCGAAATCGACTGGCGCGCAGGCGATCCATCCGGGTTACGGTTTCCTTTCCGAGAATGAGGAATTCGCCGAGGCCTGCGCGGCGAACGGTGTCGTCTTCATCGGCCCGCCGGTGGCCGCGATCAGCGCCATGGGCCTCAAGTCCGAGAGCAAGAAGCTCATGGAGCAGGCCGGCGTGCCGCTCACACCCGGCTATCACGGCGACGCGCAGGACTCCGTCTATCTTCGCGAACAGGCCGACCGCATTGGCTATCCGGTGCTGATCAAGGCGAGTGCGGGCGGTGGCGGCAAGGGCATGCGCGCCGTTTGGAAGAACGAGGAGTTCGCCGACGCGCTCGCCTCGTGCAAGCGCGAAGCCGCATCGTCATTCGGCAACGACCATGTGCTAATCGAGAAATATCTGCAACGGCCGCGCCACATCGAGATCCAGGTATTCGGTGACACGCACGGCAACTGCGTCTACCTGTTCGAGCGCGACTGCTCGGTGCAGCGTCGCCACCAGAAGGTGCTGGAGGAAGCGCCCGCGCCGGGGATGACCGCCGAGCGTCGCGCAGCGATGGGCAATGCGGCGGTCGCCGCGGCGCAGGCGGTTGGCTATGACGGCGCCGGCACCGTCGAGTTCATCGTAGATCAAAGTGGCGTCATCTATTTCATTGAGATGAAAACGCGCCTGCAGGTCGAGCATCCGGTGACCGAGATGATCACCGGCCTCGACCACGTCGAATGGCAGTTGAAAGTGGCCGTCGGCCTGCCGCTGCCGCTCGCCCAGGATCAACTGACGATCAGGGGCCATGCACTGGAGGCGCGTATCTATGCCGAAGACCCCGACAAAGGCTTCCTGCCGGCCACCGGGCGGCTGACGCACCTCGTCCCGCCGGCCGAATCGCTCCATGTGCGCGTGGATACCGGCGTCGAGCAGGACGACGAAATCACCCCGCATTACGACCCGCTGATCGCCAAGCTGATCGTCTGGGACGAAAGTCGGGAGCGGGCCTTGGCGCGCATGCTGCAGGCACTGGCCGACTATCGCATCGTCGGCGTGATCAGCAATGTCGGCTTTCTGGCGCGGCTGGTGGCTTGTCCGTCATTCGCCTCGGCCTCCCTCGACACCGGGCTGATCGAGCGCGAACACGCTTTCCTTTTCTCTGGCGAGGCTGGAAACGAGCCGCCGCGCGAGGCCTGGTTGCTCGCCGCGCTGGCCGAACTCCTGCGCGATCAGAACTACGGCGCGACCAAGGCCGCCGCGAGCGGCGATCCGCATTCGCCATGGCATCGGCGCGATGGCTGGCGCGCCAACGGCGCGGCGCGGCGCGAGATTCGGCTGCGCGCCGGCAGCCGCGAACAGGTGGTGACGGCGGCCTACCAGGGCAGCGGGTTTTTGCTCGAATGCGCGGGTCGCGGCACGCCCGCCGCGGGCTGGCTGCACGATGACGGCCAGATGCGCGCCGACCTCGACGGTCGCCGTCTCGGCGTTACCGTCGTCGCCGCCGGCGAGAAGCGCCATGTCTTTTTCGACGGCATGAGCTTCATCTTCGCCGCCATTGATCCGCTCTACCACGCCGGCGCGGGCGGCGGCGCCGAGGGCAGTCTCACCGCGCCGATGCCGGGCAAGGTCATCGCTCTGCTGGCGCCGGTCGGCGTACCGATCGAAAAGGGCGCGCCCTTGCTGGTGCTGGAGGCGATGAAGATGGAGCACACGCTGGTGGCGCCCGCCGCCGGCACGGTGAAGGCGTTTTGTTATGCCGTTGGCGAACAGGTGACGGATGGGGCGGAATTGCTCGAATTCGAACCGGCCGCCTGAACGTTCATGCCACTACCCAAAAAAGTCCGCATCGTCGAAGTCGGCCCGCGCGACGGCCTGCAGAACGAAAAGCCGCCCGTCTCCACCGCGACCAAGATCGAGCTGATCCGCCGCCTCGCCGCTTGCGGCCTGACCGCCATCGAGGCCACCGCCTTTGTTTCGCCCAAATGGGTGCCGCGGATGGCCGACGCCGCGGCGGTCATGGCCGGCATCGAACGCAAGCCGGGCGTCAGTTACCCGGTGCTGGCGCCGAACGAGAAGGGGCTGGCAGCCGCCCTCGCCGCCGGCGTCACCGAAGTGGCGGTGTTTGCCGCCGCCTCCGAGGCTTTTTCGCAAAAGAACATCAACTGCACGATCAAGGAATCGCTGGAGCGTTTCAAACCCGTGCTGGCCACGGCGAAAGCAGCGGGCGTCAACGTGCGCGGCTACGTCTCCTGCGTACTCGGTTGCCCCTATCAGGGCGAGGTGACGCCCGCCGCCGTGGCCGATGTCGCCTGGGCGCTGTTCGAGATGGGCTGCCACGAAATATCGCTCGGCGACACCATTGGCACGGGCACGCCCGAAAAGACCCGGGCGATGATCGAGACCGTGGCGCGCCACGTGCCACTCAAGAAACTCGCCGGCCATTATCACGACACCTATGGCATGGCCATAGCCAACATCTACGCTTCGCTGCAGATGGGCGTCAGTGTCTTCGACGCTTCCGTCGGCGGACTCGGCGGCTGCCCCTACGCCAAGGGTGCGTCGGGCAATGTGGCGACCGAAGATGTGGTCTGGCTGCTGCAGGGGCTGGGCGTCGACTGCGGCATCGACCTCGACAAACTGGTCGATACGGCGGCGTGGATTTCCGGGCAACTCGGCCGCACACCAACTTCCAAGGTGGCGCAGGCCATTCTGGCCCGGCACTATTGATCCGGCCGCAACATACTTGAACGTTCGCCCTGAGCTTGTCGAAGGGCGCTCAGGGCTTCGACAGGCTCAGCCCGAACGGTGGTTTCAAGTTCACTGATGCCGACTCAATAAAGCCGGGCAATTCCCGGCAGAAAAACCTCGGTCACCAGCAGCGGACGGTCGAGTCGGCAGAAGCGTGAGCGGCGCGCCCAGAGGGTTGGCAGCATTTTGCCGAGGGCGGCGCAGGCATGGCGGTGCAGCGGATGGGCGGTGGTCAGGCGGGCGGCGGTGAGAGGGCCGCGCAAGATACCCGGATCGGCAAACAGGGCGGCGCCGAGGGGGCGGCTGCCGATGGCCCGCGCCATGTGCCAGGCGCCCCGGAGATCGCGCGGCGCGAGCACGCTGTGGGCAAACACGACCGGGATGCCGTCGGCGATCAGCAATACTTCGCGCACCCAGGCGTGACGCCCCGCCGGCAGGCCGATCAGTTGGCGTTCATCGCTGAACGGCCGGGCGCGCTGCTCGCCTAGCACCCGCACTTGAAATTTGTTGCAGCGGGCAACAATGCGGGCGGTGAGCGAGCCAGAGTCGATCAGCCAAGGGTGAAGAACAGTGGGGGCGCCGGCCAGGGCGGGGTGTGCTTTCCAGCGGAAATCCTGGCGTGACATCGTCTGCTGCGGTCTTGTGGGAGTGGTCGGCGATGCTACCATAGCGCGCGTCATCACCGCCCTCATCACAGCCCCTTTCAACCATGCAGCTTGTGCTCATCAGCGGTCTCTCCGGTTCCGGAAAATCCATCGCGTTGAACGTGCTGGAGGATGCCGGTTACTTCTGCGTCGACAACCTGCCAGCGGCGCTGCTCTCCGGGCTGGCGGGCCATCTGTTGCGCGAGGCTCACGAGCGGGTCGCGGTGGCGATCGACATGCGGGGCGGCCGGGGGATTGCCGTACTGCCGCCGCAATTGAAGCAGCTTGCGGCGAACCAGATTGACGTGCGCATCATCTTTCTCGACGCGCGCGACGAGGTGCTGATCCAGCGGTTTTCTGAAACGCGCCGCCGCCATCCCATGGCCGACGGCAAAATCACGTTGGCCGAAGCCATTGCCACGGAGCGCGAAGCGCTCGAAACGCTGAAAGGGCTCGGACACCCCATCGACACAAGCAACCTGCGGCCGAATGCGTTGCGCGCGATGGTCAAGGCGTTCATCGAACTTGAGGCGGACGGGCGCGAACTCACGCTGCTGTTCCAGTCCTTCGGCTTCAAGCATGGCCTGCCGCTCGACGCCGATCTGGTTTTCGATGTGCGCTGCCTGCCGAACCCGCATTACGATCCCCTGCTGCGGCCGCTCACCGGTCGTGATGCCGCCGTTATCGCCTTTCTCGAAGGCGAACCGGAAGTGCGGAAGATGTTCGACGACATTCGCCGCTTTGTGGACGACTGGCTGCCGGCCTATATCCGCGACAACCGCTCCTATCTCACCGTCGCGCTCGGCTGCACCGGCGGCCAGCATCGCTCGGTGTGGTTCGCCGAAAAGCTGGCGGCATATTTCAACGATAAGGCGCGAGTGCTGGTGCGGCACCGCGCGTTAATGGAGTGAAATTCTGGCTGGCCCTGCTGCGTCCTGGTGACTGGGTCACCTTGCTGGCGGCGGCGGGGGCCGTGGCAGCATCCTTCCCGCTGTTCTGGACCGGCGGCCGCGCCGAACACGCCGTGGTGCGGCTCGATGGTCGCGTGGTGGCGGAGTTTCCGCTCGCCGCGCCGCGTCGTTATACCGTCACCGGCCCGCTCGGCACCACGGTCATCGAGATCGCGCCCGGCCGCGCCCGCGTGCTGTCCGACCCCGGGCCGCGCCAGTATTGCGTGCAGCAGGGCTGGTTGACGCGCCCCAATGCCATTGCCATCTGCGCGCCCAATCATGTCAGCCTGAGCCTCACCGGGCGAGGTGACAATATTGCGAGCCATGACAGCATCAACTATTAGCCTGGCCATCTCCGCGGATGACCGCCGCATCGCCAGCTATGCGGCGGCGGCGATTGCCTTGACGCTGATCGAGGCGGCGCTGCCTTCGCCGCTGCCCGGGGTAAAGCCGGGTCTCGCCAACATTGTCGTACTGGTCGTGCTGGCGCGCCATGGCTGGCGCGACGCGGCCTGGGTGGCGCTGTTGCGCGTTGTCGCCGGCAGCCTGCTGCTGTGCCAGTTTCTCGCGCCGGGGTTCTTCCTCGGCCTCACCGGTGCGCTGGCGAGCCTGGCCGTGCTGGCGGTCGCCGTGCGCCTGCCAAAACGCTGGTTCGGCCCGGTGACGGCAAGCGTGCTGGCGGCCTTCGCCCACATCGGCGGACAGCTCTTGCTGGCGCGTGTCTGGCTGGTGCCGCACGACGGCGTGTTTTATCTAGCGCCGGTGTTTGCCGCGAGTGCGCTGGTTTTCGGTATCGTGAACGGCCTTGTCGTTGCACGACTGTTGCGGGATTCAACATGAATAAAACCATTGCCGTCGCCTGGACCGGTGCCTCCGGCCTGCCCTATGGCTTGCGCCTGGTCGATTGCCTGATCAAGGCGGGCTGCAAGGTCTGGTTGATGTATTCGCAGGCCGCGCAGATCGTCGCCAAGCAGGAAACCGATCTCGTGTTGCCCACGCAGCCGCGCGAGGCGCAGCGCCTGCTGGCAGAACGCTTCAACGATACAGAGGGACGCCTCACCGTGTTCAGCCGCGATGACTGGAACGCGCCGCCCGCATCAGGCTCCAATCCGCCAGACGCCTATGTGATCTGCCCCTGCACCATGGGCACGCTGGCCGAGGTGGCTGCCGGCACGGCCAAGGACCTGATCACGCGGTCCGCCGATGTCGTGCTGAAGGAAGGCCGGACGCTGATTCTCGTGCCGCGCGAAACGCCATTCTCGGCGATCCATCTCGAAAACATGCTCAAGCTCAGTCGCGCCGGCGCGGTGATTTTGCCGCCCAGCCCCGGCTTCTATCACCGGCCGCAAAATATCGACGGACTGGTCGACTTCGTCGTGGCGCGCATCCTCGACCGGTTGGCCGTGCCCCATGAGCTGATGCCGCGCTGGGGAGCGGAAGGCTGATGGAAATCCCGCTCTTTCTGCTCAACGCGGTGCTGCATTCCGGCGGCAGGCTCTCACTGCGGGTATTCGAGGCGCGTTACATGGACATGGTGAAGGACTGCCTGCGCACGCAGACAAGCTTCGGCGTCTGCCTGCTCGAACAGGGCGATGAAGTCCTCGCGCCATCCGTTCCGTCGCGCGCAAAACTTGTGCCGCAACGGGTCGGCACGCTGGCGACCATCGCCGACTGGGACATGCCGCAGTTGGGCATTCTCAATATCGTCGTGCATGGCGGCGCGCGGTTTCGCCTTGTCGAGCATCACGAGATGAAAAACGGCCTGGTGCGGGCCGCAGTCGAACTGCTGCCCGAGCCGCCGGTGACGCCGATCCCCGGCGACTATGCGCGGCTGATCCCCATGTTGCGGGCGCTGCTCGAAGGACTCGAAGAGGTCAAGCCGCCCGCGCCGCACCGGTTTTACGACGCCGCCTGGGTTGCCGACCGCTGGGCGGAACTGCTGCCCCTGCCGCTCGCGACCCACCAGCAGTTGCTGGAACTGGATGACGGCGCGGCACGACTCGACGCGATCTATCGGTTTCTTGAGCGGTCTTGACAGATCAGCCGATCCGGTGGTCGGCGACGTCGACCCTGATTGCGGGACGCTGTAATACCGTGGCAACCGCATCGGCATAGCTTTTCGCCCACTCGCCCGGCTCGGCGAAGCGTTTTTCGCCGGCATATTCGGCGATGCCGAGAATCTTGTCGAGCACCAGCACCTTGCCCATCGGGTTGGTCGACTCGCATTCCAGCGCTTCCCACTGCGCGTTCAGCCACTGGTTGGCCTCATCGCGGGACATCCCGGCGTGGGCGATGAGTTCGTATTCATGGACGCGGTCAAAAACGACGCTGACGATGCTGGACATGCGGCTTCCCTCCTGTGCGTGAAGCATGGATTCTGCCGCCCCGGCGGCAGGAAGACAATCATCTTGGCGACATTTTGCGATAAGGTTGCGATCCCATGCTGAAATCCTTCACCCCCACCACCGGCCTGCCGGAGCTCGATGCCGTGCTGCGCGGCGTGGAGCGCGGCGACAACCTCGTCTGGCAGATCCAGTCGCTCGACGAATATCTCGCGCTGGTCAGGCCCTATGCCGCGGCGTCCCGCGCCCAGCAGCAGCGCCTGATCTATTTCCGCTTTGCCGCGCATCCGCCGCTGCTCACCGTGGCCGACGGCGCGGAAATCCACGCGCTCGCCCCCGCCGACGGCTTCGAGGCCTTTGTCGATCAGGTGCATTCGGTGATCGAGGCGGCCGGACGCGAGACGATGTATGTGTTCGATTGCCTCTCGGACCTCGCCGATGCCTGGCAGTCCGACCGCATGCTGGGCAACTTTTTCCGCCTGACCTGTCCGCGCCTGCTCGATCTCGACACGGTGACCTATTTCGCCGTTTACCGGAATCGTCACGCGCAATCGGCCATCGGGGTAATTACCGAGACCACGCAGTTCCTGATCGACCTCTTCCATTGCCGCGAGCGTCTCTATCTGCGTCCGATCAAGGTGCAGCATCGCTCGTCGGCGGCGATGGACCTGATTCACGCCTGGGAGGCGGACGACCATTTTCGTCCGGTGCGGGACAGCGGCACGGTCGCGGAGATCCTCGCCAACTCGCAATGGCCGGGGCTGGAGGACAACCATATCGCCAGCCACTGGGAGAAGGCGTTTGCGGCGGCGAAGCTGGTGGCGGCCGCGCGCGCGGCGGGTTTCCCCGATCCCGCCGAGGAGGAGTGGTTTGACCGCCTGGCCCGGATGATCTTTCCCGGCGATCCGTCCATGACGCGGCTGGTGGACGAATACCTGACGCTCGACGACCTGCTGACGGTGCGCAGCCGCATGATCGGCATTGGCACCATCGGCGGCAAGGCACTCGGCATGCTGCTGGCGCGTGCAATCTTGCGCCGCGACGCCGCCACGCTAACCGCCGAACTCGAAGCGCACGATTCGTTTTATGTCGGCACCGAGGTCTTCGACACCTTTTTCGTGCATAACGACCTGTGGTGGATTCGCCGCCGCCAGAGCGATCCGGCGACCTTCCTCGCCGATCTCGACACAGCGCGGGAACGCATCATGGCGGGGACGTTCTCGCGGGGGACGCTGCGGCAGTTCGAGGCCATGCTCGATTACTTCGGCGAATGGCCGTTCATCGTGCGTTCCAGCTCGCGCCTCGAAGATTGTTACGGCAACGCCTTCGCCGGCCAGTATGACAGCGTGTTCTGCCCCAACCGCGGCCCCTGGGAGGCGCGCCTGACCGCCCTGCTCGACGCCGTGCGCCAGGTGTATGCCAGCACCCTGAGCGAAGCGGCGCTGCGCTATCGCCAGCGCCGCGGCCTGCTCGGCGAAAACGAGCAGATGGGGCTCCTGATCATGCGCGTCTCGGGCACGGCCGGTGGGCGTTACTTTCACCCGCACGCCGCCGGCGTGGGACTCTCGCTCAATCCCTATCCCTGGAATCCGCGCATCGACATGAAGGCCGGCGTGATCCGGCTGGTGGCGGGCCTCGGCACCCGCGCCGTCGATCGCGCCGACGACGATTACACGCGCCTGGTGGCGCTGAATGCACCTGAGTTGCGTCCGGAAACCAGTTTTGGCGCCATTGCCCGCCACGCCCAGCGCCGCATGGATGCGCTCGATCTCGAAGAAAATCGCCTCGTCTCGGGGCTCTTCGCCGAGATGGTGCGTGACCAGGCGGATTTTCCGCTGGAACTATTCACTACCCGCGAGGAACCCGGCAAACCCGCCTTCCTCACTTTCGACCGGCTGATCGAGACGACGCCGTTCATCGACGACATGCGCCAGATGCTGCGCCATCTGCACGCCGCTTACGAGTATCCGGTGGAAATCGAATTCGCGCTCAACGTCATGCCGGGCGGCGCCTATCGCATCAACCTCCTGCAATGCCGGCCGCTGCAGGTGCGCAACGTCGATGGCATGGTCCGCGTCGAGCCGCCCGCCGCCGTGCCGCATTTCATCGACACCCGCGGCGCGGTGATCGGGCCCAGCCGGGTGATTCATCCCGACCGGTTGGTTTACGTCGTGCCGACGGTCTATGGCCAGCTCGGCCAGGAAGACCGCCTCGCCATTACCCGCATCATCGGTCGCATCAACCAGGCCAGTGCCGACCGCACGCTGCTGATGCTCGGCCCGGGCCGCTGGGGCACGCGCGACCTCTGGCTGGGCCTGCCGGTGAACTTTGGCGAGATCAATCATGTCGCGGCGCTGTGCGAGATCGTCGGCATGCACGAGAGCCTGATTCCCGACGTGTCGCTCGGCACCCACTTCCTCAACGAACTAATCGAAGCGGACATGCTCTACTTCGCGCTGTTTCCCGGGCGGGAAGGCAACGCCATCGACGAAGCGGTGCTGCTCGGCCTGCCGAATCGCCTCGCCGAACTGCTACCCGATGCAGGGCGCTGGTCCGGCGCGGTGCATGTGGCCGACCTCATTCCGGGGGCCATGACCCTGTATGCCGATGCGGAAAGTCAGCGGGTCACGGTGATCCTCGAAAGTTGCGGGGAAAACCACAAGGCGGCAGTGCCGACCCCAGGGCCGTAACCCAAGGTCGGCGCTGGCGGGGGGGGTTGGCCGTCCCGTCGCCAACACGGGGACGGCGGGCGAACGGCGGCATAATACGCAGCACCATGCACACGATCCTCAAGCCCCTGGCAATTCTGGCGGCGGCGCTGCTGTTGGCCGCTTGCGGCAAGGAAGCCTTACCACCGGCGGCGGCGCCGCAGCCGCCGAGCTTTACGCTGGCGCGTGTCGGCGCTGTCGCGATTTATCCTGAACGCAGCGCGCCGGCCGCCGTGATCGGCAAGCACGAGGCGCGGCTGTCCGCCGAGGTGGCGGCGACGATTCAGGCGCTGCCGGTGGATGTCGGCCAGACCGTGAAGCGGGGCGCGGTGGTGGCGCGGCTCGATCCGCGCGATGCGGAACTGGCGCTCGAGCGGGCGGAAGCCGCCCTGGCCCAGGCGGCGGCGCGCCATGCCCAGGCGATGGCGCAGCTCGAACGCGCCCGCGCCCTGCGCGAGAAGAACTTCTATTCGGCCGAAGCCTTGACCCTGCGCGAGACGGAACTCGCCGCGACGGCCGCCGACCGGCGCGCCGCGACGGCTCAGCGCGACACCGTGCGCCGCGTGCTGGACAAACACACGCTGCGCGCGCCCTTTGATGCCGTCGTGCGAACTCGTGCCGGACAGGTCGGCGAGCTCGCCGCGCCCGGCACGATCCTGCTGACGCTCGTCGCCGTGCGGGAAGTAGAACTGGCCGCGCAGCTTCAGCCGCGCGACGCAGAATCGCTCGCCGTCTCGCCAGCGCCGACTTTTGAGGCAGCGGACCGCAAACATGCGCTGAAACTGCTGCGCATCTCGCCCACGCTCAATCGCGAATCGCGCAGCGTCGAAGCGCGGCTGCTGTTCGTCGATATGCCGCCAGCGGCGGGTACCGAGGGCCGCCTGCTCTGGCGCGATCCCCAAGCGCATCTGCCCGCCGAACTGCTGGTGCGCCGCGCGGGCCATTATGGCGTGTTCATTGCCGAAGCTGGCAAGGCGCGTTTCCATGGTTTGCCGAACGCGCAGGAAGGCCGCCCGGCAGCGATTGATCTGCCGGCCGACGCGCAAATCGTCACCCAGGGACGCCATGCCCTGCAGGATGGCATGCCGCTCAGATAACCGTGAAGTTTTATCGGCAGTTGCTGGAGAATCACCCGCTCGCCAACATCACCTTCCTGGTGGTGCTGGTGATGGGGGCATTCGCCTATCTGACGAT
The DNA here is from genome assembly GCA_030680085.1 of Rhodocyclaceae bacterium. Taxonomy (GTDB): domain Bacteria; phylum Pseudomonadota; class Gammaproteobacteria; order Burkholderiales; family Rhodocyclaceae; genus Sulfuricystis. The sequence goes on from JAUXWU010000053.1 coordinate 21,539, forward strand.
GCCGCGCGAGCAGGACCCGGAGATCAATTTCAACTGGGTGGTGATCACCACGGTGCTGCCCGGCGCGTCCGCCGAGGATGTGGAGAAGCGCGTTACCACGCCGCTGGAGGACGCGATCAAGGGCATCGCCGATGTGCGTTTTTCGATGTCGTCCTCGCGCGAGAACGTCTCGAACATTCTGGTGCGCTTCCATGACATTTCCGCGCGCAACTTCGACAAGCGCGTGAACGACCTGCGCCGCGACGTGCAGAACAAGGCCAAGAGCGAACTGCCGGCGGAGGCGAAAGACCCGCGCATTCTCGAAGTCACCACGGCCAACGGATTTCCGACGGCGCTGGTGCTGGTGACCGGGCAGGCGGCCGATGAGATTTTGCGACGTCACGCACGCGGCTTGCGCGACGATTTCGAGCGCATGACCGGCATCGACCAGGTGTTCGCCACCGGTCTGCGCAGCCCGGAACTGCTGGTCGAATATGACCCCGTTGCGCTCGCCAACCGCGGGCTGACGGGCGCCGATGTCGCCGATGCGACCCATGGCTGGTTCCGCGATACCTTTGCCGGCAAGATCGAAACCGGGAACGGCGCCGACCGCGATGCCTGGCTGGTGCGCGTGGTCGGCCAGCACGTCGATCCCGAGCGCGTGGCGCAGATTCCGGTCGGCAAGGGCAGGGATCAGGCGCCGCTCTCCAGCGTGGCCGAGGTTTCGCGCACCCGCGCCAAGGCCGGCAGTCTGGCGAGCTACGACGGCAAGCCTGCTGTCATGCTCGCCATCACCAAAAAGAGCCGCAGCAACACGCTGGATATCATCGAGCGGGTGGGCGGTTTCATCGCCGCGAAAAACCCGGTGCTGGCCGCCGAGGGCATCCAGTTGCAACTGCTCGACGACCAGACCACGCCGACGCGCGAGTCGATCCGCATCATGGAATCGAACGCGGCGATCGGTCTCCCGGTCGTGCTGGCCAGTTGCTGGCTGTTTCTCGGCATGCGCATCGCCCTGCTGGTGGCGCTGGGCGTTCCGTTTGCACTGGCCGGCACCTTCGCCATCCTGTCCGCGCTGGGTCACACCCTGAACATTTCCGTGCTGCTCGGCGTGGTGATCGCCCTCGGCATGCTGGTCGACGATGCCGTGGTGATGGTCGAAACGATCTACTACAAGATGCAGCGCGGCATGGCCGCCCTGGAGGCCTCGATCGCTGCGCTACGCGAGGTGTTCGCGCCGGTCACCGCCTCGGTGCTGACCACCATCGCGGCCTTTTTGCCCCTGATGCTATTGCCGGGCATCGTCGGCAAGTTCATGTTCGTCATTCCCTTCGTCGTCACGCTGGCGCTGCTGATCAGCCTGATTCAGGCTTACTGGATGTTGCCCGTGCACGTGGTGGTCGCCAGCGGGCGGGCGCCGCCGGCCACGGATGACTGGCGCGCCCGCTTCAATCATCGGCTGCGCGTGAAATATGCCCGCTGGCTGATCGGCGCGCTGCGCCGCCCGCGCCTGGCGCTCGGCCTGGCCGCGCTGTTGCTGGGCCTGGCGGTGGCCGCGGTCGCCGCCGGCATGGTGCGCGTGCAGTTCTTCGCCTTCGATCCCCTGCGCATCTTCTACGTCAATGTCGACATGCCGGCCAGCGCGCCCATCGAGGCCAGCCTGGCCCAGGCCATAAGCATCGAGACGCGGGTCAGGCAGCATTTGAAAGAAGGCGAGGCGCGCAATACCGCCGCCTACGCCGGCGTCAAATTCACCGACACCGAGCCGCTCTACGGCGAGGTCTACGGGCAGGTGGTCGTCTCGCTGAATCCGCGCGGCGATGGTCGCGACGTGCCGGAGATCGTCGCCGCGATGCGCGCCGACATCGAGGCGCTGCCCGTGCTACCAGGGCCTGGAAAAATCACTTTCACGATGTTGTCCGGCGGCCCACCGCTGGAAAAACCCGTCAAGGCGCGCGTCCGCGGCAACGACCCGCTCGAACTCTCCGCCGCCGCCGACGCGCTGGCCGCCGTCGTCCGCGCCATTCCCGGCGCCCGGGATGTCGCCGATGATGACATTCCCGGCCGGCCGCAACTGGTGCTGGAACTTGACCGCGAGGCGCTGCGCGCCGCCGGGCTTGATGCCGCCCGGGTGGCGCGGCTGATACGCCTCGCCGTCGATGGCGAAATCGTCGCGGTGACGCGCGACCGTGGCGAGCAGATCGAATTGCGGGTGCGGGCGAAGCACAACAAGGATGGGGATGGCAGCGGTGGCAGGGGTAACAGCACGGTTGGCCCCGACATTCTGCAATTGCTCGACAGCCCGGTGGCGCTGGCCAATGGTCAGACCACCACGCTCGGCGCCCTGGTGCGCGCCGAAACGCGCATCGGCAAGGGCGTCATCAAACACTACAATCTGGTGCGCGCCATTACGGTGGAAGCCGATCTCGACAAGGCTGTGACCGATACGGTAGCCGCCAACCGGATCATCCGCGCTGAATGGGCGAAGCTGGCGGCGCGGTTCCCCAACACCGGCATCGACTTTTCTGGCGAGCTGGATGACATTCAGGAAAGCCTCGATGCCATGCTGGCGCTGTTCGCCCTGGGCGTCGGCCTGATCTACCTGATTCTCGCCGCGCAGTTCAAGAGTTACTTTCAGCCGCTGCTGATCCTCGTCACCGTGCCGCTCGCCTTCACCGGGGTGGTGCTCGGCCTCCTGGTGTCGCAGAACCCGCTGTCGCTCTACACGCTGTATGGCGTGATCGCGCTGACCGGCATCGCCGTCAATTCGGCCATCGTGCTGATCGCCGCCGCCAACGAACGACTTGCCGCCGGCATGAGCGTGCTGCACGCCGCCGTTTATGCCGCGCGCCGCCGCGTGGTGCCGATCCTGATCACCTCGGTGACAACAGTCGGCGGCCTGTTTTCGCTGGCCTTCGGCCTCGCCGGCAAGTCGCTGCTGTGGGGGCCGGTGGCGGCTTCGATCGTCTGGGGGCTATCATTCTCCACCGTGCTCACCCTGTTTGTCATTCCCCTCTTGTATTGGCTGGCCATGCGCCAAAAGGTCATGAAATGAAATTCTGGTGGTTGTTGCTTGCTCCCCTGACCATCCCCCTGCTCGCCGCCTGCGGCGAAAAATTGCCGCCGCCCGATGCCGCCAGCACTGGCCCCAAACTCGTCAAGGCCATGAAAGTCGGCTCTGGCGGGACGGCAGACGAACACCGCTATAGCGGCGAAGTGCGGGCGCGTTACGAATCCCAACTCGCTTTTCGCGTCGGCGGCAAGATGACCGAGCGACTGGTCGATGTCGGCGCGCGCGTAAAGGCTGGCCAGCCGCTGGCGCGGCTCGATCCGGCCGACGCGCAACTGACGGCGGTGCAGGCCGAGGCCAACCGGTCGCTGGCGGCAGCCGACCTGAAGCGCACGCAGGAGCTGCGGGAGAAAAATTTCGTCAGCCAGGCCGCGCTAGATGCCAAGGACACCGCCGCCAAGGCCGCCGAGGCGCAGGCACAATTGGCCAAAAACCAGGCCGCCTACACCACGCTGGTCGCTGACGCGGCCGGCGTCGTGGTTGCCGTGCTGGCCGAACCGGGTCAGGTGGTGGCAGCGGGGCAGGGCGTGTTCCGCGTGGCCAGGGACGGCGAACGCGAAGTGGCGATCAACCTTCCCGAGTCGCGCCTCGCGGGTATGCAGATCGGCGCCGCCGCGACGGTGGAACTGTGGGCCGGCAAGTCGTATCGGGGCCGGCTACGCGAACTGGCGCCGGCCGCCGATCCGGCGACGCGCACCTTCGCCACCCGCGTCTCCATTCTCGACGCCGCTATGGACCTGCCACTCGGCATGACGGCCAGCGTGAACTTTGCACCGGCGGGTGACGAAAAAATCGTCGTGCCGCTCGCCGCGATTCTCCAGCAGGGGGAGCGAGCAGCGGTCTGGGTCATCGGCCAGGACAACACGGTCAGCCAGCGCGTGGTCGAGGTCGAGCGTTACAGCGATGCCGGCGCGGTGCTCAAAAGCGGCCTCGTCGCGGGCGAACAGATTGTCGCCGCCGGCGCCTTCAAACTCGTCGTCGGCGAGAAAGTGCGCATCGCGGAAGCGGGCAAATGAAGAACGTCAACCTCTCGGAATGGGCGCTTGAGCACCCGTCGATGGTGCTCTATCTGATGATCATGCTGATGGTCGGTGGCGTGCTGGCCTTCTTCCAGCTCGGCCGCGCCGAAGACCCGGACTTCACCTTCAAGGTCATGGTGGTGCGCACCCAGTGGCCGGGCGCGACGGCCAGCGAGGTCGAGGCCGAGCTGACCGAGCGCATCGAGAAGAAATTGCAGGAAACGCCCTATGTCGATGTAATCAAGTCGGCGTCGCGCGCCGGCGAGTCGCTGGTGTTCATCCAGCTCAAGGACTACACACCGAAGAGCGAGGTGCCCGAGTCGTGGCGCCAGGTGCGCAAGAAACTCGACGACATCAAGCAGCAGTTGCCGGTCGGCGTGCAGGGGCCGTATCCGAATGACGAATTCGGCGACGTCTACGTGAACATCTACGCGCTGACCGGCGACGGCTATGACATGGCCGAGCTGCGGCGCGCGGCGGTGCGCATGGCACGCGAACTGCGCGCCGTGGCCGATGTGAAAAAGGTAGATTTGCTCGGCGTGCAGGATGAAAAGATCTACGTCGAAGTGGCGCCGACGCGACTGGCGGCACTGGGGATCACGCCCGCCCAGGTGGCCGAGGCGCTGGCCAAACAAAACGCCGTCGTCCCGGCGGGCTTTGTCGAGACGGCTTCCGACCGCGTGCGTCTGCGCGTCTCCGGCGGCTTCGATACCGTGGAGCAGATTCGCGCCACCGCGCTTGCCGTCGGCGGCCGCCAGTTCCGCCTGGGCGACATCGCCACGGTGACGCGCGGCCTGGCCGACCCGCCCAGCGCGCAGATGCGAGTCGGCGGCAAAGATGCCGTCGGCATCGCCGTGGCGATGGCCAAAGGCGGCAATGCCATCCAGTTGGGGGCGAACCTGCGGGCCGCCATCGAGCGGCTGTCCCGCGATCTGCCGCTGGGCATGGCGGTCGGCACCGTGGCCGATCAACCCGCCGTCGCGCAGGTCGCGCTCAATCTCTTCATGCAAACACTCGCCGAGGCGGTCGCCATCGTGCTGGCGGTGAGCTTTCTCAGCCTGGGGTTTCGCACCGGCCTGGTGGTGGCGCTGTCGATCCCGCTGGTGCTGGCGATGACTTTTTTGCTGATGAAGTTCTTCGGCATCGACCTGCACCGCATCTCATTGGGCGCGCTGATCATCTCGCTGGGCCTGCTCGTTGATGACGCCATCATCGCCGTGGAGATGATGGTGGTGAAGATCGAACAGGGCTGGGAGAAATTCCGCGCCGCCACCTTCGCCTATACCTCGACCGCCTTTCCCATGCTCACCGGCACGCTGATCACCGTGGTCGGCTTCACGCCCGTCGGGTTTGCCAAGTCGGGCGCGGGCGAGTTCGCCTTCGCGATCTTCGCCGTGACGACCATCGCGCTCTTGACCTCGTGGATCGTCGCGGTGGTTTTCACGCCCTGGCTCGGCTACAAGCTGCTCGACGAGAAGGCGCTGCGGAAATTCGGCGCGGAGCATCACGGCGACCCCTACGACACGCCGTTCTACCGGCGTTTTCGCGCGCTGGTGACCTGGTGCCTGCGGCGACGCTGGACGGTGATTGTGTCGAGCGTGCTGGCCTTCGCGCTGGGCATGGTGCTGTTCAACACCGCCGTGCAGAAACAGTTTTTCCCGCCCTCGTCGCGCCCCGAACTGCTGGTCGACCTGTGGCTGCCGCAGGGCGCCGCGCTCAAGGCAACCGAGAATGAAGTGCGGCGCGTCGAGGCGCTCTTGGCCGGCGATGAAAAAATTTCGCACTTTTCGGCCTACATCGGCAACGGCGCGCCGCGTTTCTATCTGCCGCTCGATCAGCAACTCTTCAGCGACAACTTCGGCCAACTGGTGATCGTCACCAAGGGCTTCGACGAGCGCGAGGCGGTGCGCGCTCGTCTGATGACGGCGTTTGCCGCGCCGGACGGTTCCTGGAGCCACCTGCGCGCGCGCGTGCAGCGGCTGGAGAACGGCCCGCCGGTAGGCTATCCGGTGGTGTTCCGCGTCGCCGGCGAAAATGTCGAGACGCTGCGCGCCATTGCCGGCGAGGTGGCGACGGTAATGCGCGCCAATCCCAACGTGCGCGAC
>JAUXWU010000058.1 GCA_030680085.1 Rhodocyclaceae bacterium
GCATCCGCGCCCTCGGCCATCCCGCGCCCGGCACCTACAAGGAGTTCGTCAAGCTCGCCTCGATCAAGGAACCGGAAGGCGTACCGAAAGCCACCGAGATGATCCGCCGCCTCGTCGCCGCGCAAGAAGCCACCGCCCGCACCGCGCGCGAGCTGTTCCCGCTGCTCGACAAGGCCAACGACCAGCCGAGCGCCGACCTGGTGACACAGCGCCTGGAAGTGCACGAGAAGACGGCGTGGATGCTGCGCAGTTTGCTGGAAGAGTGAAGCAGGCATGCGGTGACAGCTAGCCACAAATGACAAGGGGCCACATCTTCCGATGTGGCCCCTTTGCGCTGACAGCAGGCTGGCAGCGGTACCCTTCTGAATCGGCCTTAGTCGGCGTAGCCGCTTCGGCTGCCCCGGCTGCTTCCCCGGTCGGCATGGCGCGGGGTGGCGTGCGCCGGTTTGCGGTCTTGCCACGGCTGTTTCTGGCCGGTGCCGGCCCGGCCCGCGCCGGCCGATTTGCCGAAGGCGGGCTTGCTGCCGGGTTTTCCCGCGAACTTTCCGGCCGGCTTGCCGACGGGGCGCGAGCTGCCGACGCCCGGCTTGAAGCGCGCTTCCATGCCGGTTACGGAGGAAACCGTCACCTTGTGGCCGAGGAAGCGTTCGATCTTTTGCAGCGCCTGTATGTCGTTGCGATTGACGAAGGAAATCGCCGTGCCGCTGGCGCCGGCGCGGCCGGTGCGGCCGATGCGGTGCACATAATCTTCGGCGAACTTGGGCAGGTCGAAGTTGAAGACGTGGGTGATCGCCGGCACGTCGAGGCCGCGCGCGGCGACATCGGTGGCGACGAGGATGCGCGCCTGGCCGCGGCGCATCACGTTCATCATGCGCGTGCGGTGCTTTTGCGGCAGGTCGCCGTGCAGCGCGACGGTGGCATGGCCGTCGGCTTCGAGCGAGGCGGCGAGTTCTTCGGCGGCAACTTTGGTGGAGGTGAATACCAGCGCCTGGTTGATGCCGACGTCGGACAACCAGTGGTCGAGCAGGCGACGCTTGTGACCAATGTCATCCACATAAAACACATGCTGGTCGATCTGCAGGCGATCAGCCGCCAGCTTGGCCACGGCAATGGTCTGCGGGTTGTTCTGCAACTGGCGCGACATGCGCTGCACGTCGTCCGACAGCGTGGCGGTGAAGCACACGGTCTGGCGCTCCTTCGGCAGCTTATTGGCGATCGCCAGCACGTCGTCGGCGAAACCCATGTCGAGCATGCGATCGGCCTCGTCGAGCACCAGCACTTCCAGGTTGGTGAGCACGATACGGCCGGTCTTCATCTGGTCCATCAGGCGGCCGGGGGTGGCGACGAGAATGTCGTAGGAACCGGCGAGCGCCTTGTTCTGCGGGATGTAGGACTCGCCGCCGGTGATGCAGACGGTGCGGCAGCGCGGCAGCGCGCGGCCGAAATCGATGGCGGCCTTGGCGACCTGCTGGGCAAGTTCGCGCGTCGGCGTCAGCACGAGAACGCGCGGACCGGCCAGGCGCAGGGGGCTCGTGCCGATCATGCGTTGCATCGCGGGCAGCAGGAAGGCGGCGGTCTTGCCGGTGCCGGTGGGGGCGGTGGCGATCAGGTCGCGGCGGCCGAGCAGAATCGGGATGGCCTGCGTCTGTACGGGGGTGGGTTCGGTGATGCCGAGGGCGGCGAGGGTGGTATCAAAGGCCGGGTCGAGGCCGAGTGCGGTGAATTGAGTCATCGATTTTCCTGTGGGCAAATGAAAAGCGCCTCGGCCAAATGTAAACATGGCGAGCAAGTTGGGTCTATATCAACATCGACGCCAACCTGAATGTGCCGAACAGGAAAGACCTGAAAAGCGGGGGCTAGAAATCGATGACAGCCGGCGCAACAACCGCCGGCAACCGAAGCGGGGCCGGACTGTCTCACAGATGCGGGTGGAAAGTCAAATCAAATCAAGGGGCGCCGCAGGTCCAGCCAGTCAATAATGTCCTGAGCGGGGGTTTTCCATCCCGCTTCGAGCATCATGGCGTGGCCCATGCCGGGATAGATCGTCGCTGCGACGTTATAGCTGCGGGCGGTCATCTCGACCAGCGAGGCGGGGATGATCAGGTCGTGCTCCGCACCCAGGATCAATAAATTGTCGCCTCCGCCGGGCAGGTTGGCGAGCGCACGCTGCGTGTGCGGCAGATTGAACAGCGTCATGTCCCAGATGGCGCGGTGCGATTCCGGCTGGGCCATGCGGTAGTAGCGCGCGAGGTCGGCCACGGAGACCGGCTGGGCGAACAGGGCTTCGCGCAGGCTGTCGAGCGACACCTGTTGGCCGCTCATCAGCCGGTTGAGGTCGGCGAGCGTGCCTGGCCGGTTGAACAGCATGCCGAAGGCCGAGGCGGCCAGCCCTTGCGGGGGCACCGAGCACATTAATACGGCAGCGGGCGCGGCGTGGCGTTCGAGGTATTTCTGCACCACGAAGCCGCCCATGGAATGACCGATCAATATCGGCGGTGCAGGCAGGCCGGCAACGGCTTCGACGACATCATTGACGTAATCGTCAATCGAGTAGCTGTCGAGGTGGTCACGCCGCCGGCTGCCGCCGTGGCCGGAGAAACTCAGGGCGTGGCTGTGAAAGCCCGCAGCGGCGAAGAAGGGCAGAAAGTGCTCCTGCCAGCACCAGGCGGCGGTGTAGGCGCCGTGCAGGAACAGCAGCGGCGGCATGTCCGGCCGGGGGTTTTGCGGCGCACAGTGCAGAACTTCGAGGGTATCGGCGCGGCGTGAGTTCATGGTCGCATTCTAGGTTGCCGTCCCACCAGCGCCCAGTTTTAGCAGCGCTTCGTCAGGCGTCAGGATGTTAAACAGGTGCGCCAGGCGCTGGCCACGGCGTAGCTTGAGCAGTGCCTTGTCGGCGGTGACCAGGCAGTTGGCCAGGCCGTCGCGGGCGAGTTCGAGGAATTTCTGGTCGTCCTTGTCCTGACACTTGGGCAGCGGGGCTGCCGACTGGGGCGCGGCATCGATGATGCTGACCAGATCGAGGTAGGCAGCGAAGGCGGCGGCCTGCTGTTCATCCGCAAGAGCGAACAGCGGATAACCGAGCACGCGCCGGAACTCGGCCAAACAGGGCGCGCTGGTCAGCGCTTCCCAGCGGCCGGCCGCCAATTCCTCGCGCAATGGCGCAAAGCGGCTGTCGGCGAAGACGAACAGGGACAGCAGGACGTTGGTGTCGA
>JAUXWU010000061.1 GCA_030680085.1 Rhodocyclaceae bacterium
TTTGTCATTTATATCCCTCGGATGAGGGGCGAGGCGACATCTTGACTTCAATACAACCACAACACCGGGGTTTCCTCCGCGTAGCGGCTTCGTCCAACCTTTCATTCGAGAGGGACTGGCTACGCCAGCCCCTCAATTTAACGTTATACCCTTTGATCCTTTAGTCTTACGCCCATGACCGAAAAATCAGTCGTTGAAAAAGTCACTTCTAGCTTGCCGGTAAATGTAGGAACAAATTCTATAGCTGCGTTTGGTGCTACGGTTACTCCCTTGGCAGCGTTTATTCCATTCTTGGTACAGAGTTTGGCTAGTGGGCGCCAAACCGAACGACTGGAAAAAATGTTCGCCGAGCTGAATTCAATTATTGAAGCTCATTCTGAGCAGATTCGTTCGTTGTCTGACGATCAATACAAGGTGATCAACGAGGCTATCGCCGCCGCTTTCTACACCGTTAATGAGCAGAAACTTGAGCTTCTGAGAAACGCAATCGCAGTCATTATCAGAGAGCCTAATATTGCGCTGTCCGCAGCTGATGCGTTGTCTCGCGCGATACGCGACATTTCCGCTGATGAGGCAAAATTTGTTGTAGATAATTTTCGATACTCGAAAATTTTGATCGACGCAGAGATTGATGAGAATAGAGCCGATTCTTTGATAGTTCGCCCTGGCACGACAGAAGAAGCTTTGGTTTCCGGGCTCATCAGTCTAGGGCTGGTCTACACGAAATCGTCGTCCTGGGACGCCCAAATGTATGAATGGTCTCCTCTCGTCGCCAAACTAATTGTTCTGCTTCGAAGGGTATAACGAATAAGGTTAGATCGTGCGAAGCCACGATCTGAACCGTTTGTTGGACGAGCCCGGATCTGAGCGCTGGCCTCACAGGAAATATGTATTTGGGAAGTAGCCCGGTTTGGCGTTTCACCGGGAGAACGGGGGCTTGAAACCCCGCTGATGTCGGCCGTTGCGGCAGTCGACGCCGGATTATGGTGGTGATTTGCCGATTGAGCCCCGCTGCGAGGCGAACGGAATTCTCAGCTTGTGGGCGCTGACATCCCGTCACCGGCAAAGAGGTGATGCGTTCACATGGTCAATGCACCCCCTGAGTGACAATGGGCGCCGACATGACCCCTTCGATCCCCGACCGAATCCGCGTGCGCACAATCACCATCACCGCCCCGCAGCAACTGCACAGGATTGGCGCCCGCGCCTTGATCCATGCCAACGCCCGGCCGGGATCGAACTTCAGCAGCATATGCAGCAAGGCGATCAGCCGCTTGCAGTTCGTTCAGATCGACGCCGGCTTCGATCAGGTGGGTGGCGTAGCTGTGCCCCCCATTTGACTCGGCATATTCCTGGGCTCGGGATAGTGGCGCAGGCTGTGGGGCGTGATCTTTTTTTTAGCCCGCAGGAGGCGACGACCTTGTGCAGCGTGGTCTGCACACCACCGCGATGAAGCCGCGCAGCGTCGGTCACCTTGAACGTTGGGCCTTGCGAGCAAAGGTCATGGCATACTTCAGACATGAAAGTCGGTGAAATATTGGTTTTGCTCCGTAACGACGGCTGGTTCTTGGTGGCGACAAGAGGTAGTCATCGCCAATTCAAGCACGCTGTCAAACCCGGACGTGTCACCGTCGCTGGCAAGCCAAGTGACGACTTGGCTCCAGGAACACTCAACAGCATTCTCAAGCAAGCCGCATTGAAAGGTTAAGGCCATGCGCTACGCAATAGTTATCGAAAAAGCCGGAAGCAATTTCTCAGGCTATGTACCGGATTTGCCCGGCTGTGTCGCTACAGGAGCGACGGTAGAAGAAACTGAAAACGAGCTGCTTTCGGCCATCCAATTTCATCTTGAGGGTCTCCTAGAAGACGGGTTTGCCGCACCTGCCTCAGAAAGCATTGTCGAGTACGTGTTTGTCCCAGCCCAATCCTGCGCTCCAGGGGACGCGCCGCAAGCGGCGTGCCCCTGAGCTTCGTTAGGCACGTCCCCCGCCACATCCCATGCACATCATCGAAAGCCCACGCCGTCTCGCCAGCGCCGACTTTTCACGGCAGTCACACGGACGCTGCGCGATAAAGCCGCGCAGCGCCGGTGACTTCTACGCGGGGTGAAACCGTTGAAGATGCTATCGCCAACCTGCAAGAGGCTACGGCGCTCTATCTGTCGGAGTTTTCCATTCCCGCACCAGGATAGTCAAAGTCGGCACTCTGGCAGGCGTCCTGCGTCAGGCGGACGTATCGGCAGACGAATTCATCGCGGCCTTGTAACCGTGTTGCCCAACCCGGCATTCCAATCTCGCGCTCAGCATCTGTCGCATCTGCCTGCGGATTTGGCCAGGCGTATCGGCTATGAGAACGCCGAACGGCTTTACCGGCTTAACCGCTAGGCCGGGGGATGGCGGGGCTACTTCTCTGACTGGATTTTGTTCAGGATGCGCGCCCGGCCGGAGGCTTCGGCCTGATTGGCGGCGGAGACCTGGCGGCCATATTGGTCACGCTCATCCTTCGAGCGGCGCACGGCCTCGATGCTCTTGACGCAACGCCAGCGCGAGCCGGTTTTGGTGATGAGCAGCTTCATCTCCTCCACCGGATGGTGGGTGCGGCAGTGATAGCAGTAGCGGGTAGCGGGTTCTTTTTTCTCGGTACTCATAAGCCTGCGGATTATAGCAGTTTGGAATAGTTTGCTAGCTGGGCGCCAAGCCCGTCGGTTTGATCTTCGAGTCGATCGGTTGTCCCTTGCGGGCGCGGCTGCCGCGATGGCTGGCGAGTTCCTTGGCGGTGATCCGGTATTCGGCGGGTTTGCCGCCGCGACCGATGCCGCTGACGGTGAAGGCGGCGCCGTCGCCGATGGCGACCGCCACGAGTTCGTCCTTGGGCGGAATGTCCTGGATGATCGTGCCGCGTCCTTTCGCCAGGGTCTTGAGCTCGGCAAGCGGGAAGAGCAGCAGGCGGCCGCTTTGCGAGATGGCGGCTGCCGTCTCGCCAGCGCCGACTTTTACGGGCGTCAGCGGCTTCTCGCCCTGGTCGAGCGACATGAAGGCCTTGCCGACGCGGTTGCGCGAGATCAGGTCGCCCAAGCTGGCGATAAAACCGTAGCCGCCCGAGTTGGCGAAGAGATACTGCGCTACGGGCGTGTCGGTCAATGCCTGGGCCAGTTTGCCGCCGTCCTGAAATTCGACGAATGTGGTGATGGGCGCGCCGTCGCCTCGACCGCCGGGCAGGTCGGCGACGCGCACGCTGTAAGCGCGCCCGAGGCTGTCAATGAGTACCAGCGGCCAGACGGTGCGCGCCTCCATCACCAAGAGCGGGCTGTCGCCGCTCTTGTAGGCGATGCTGCCCATGTCAAGGCCATGCCCCTGCCGCGTGCGCACCCAGCCGTTTTTCGAGAGGATCACCGTCACCGGTTCGTCGGGAATGGCGACTTCGGCAAAGGCCACGGGGGCGACGGATTCGATCAGCGTCCGGCGCGCGTCGCCGTATTTCTTCGCGTCATCGGTGATTTCCCTGACGACGAGTTTGGTCAGCGCGCCACGGTCTTCCAGGATGCGGCGCAGGTCTGTTGCCTCCTCGGTCAGCGCCTGCTGTTCCTGTTCGATCTTGATGCCTTCAAGGCGCGCCAGTTGGCGCAGGCGGATTTCGAGGATGTCCTCGGCCTGGATTTCCGACAGCTTGAACTTGGCCATCAGTTCCGCCTTCGGCTCGTCAGCCGCGCGGATTGTCCTGATGATCTGGTCGATGGAGAGGAAGGCCGCCATGCGCCCGGCGAGAATATGCAGGCGGCGTTCGACCTCATTCAGCCGGTGTTTGCTGCGACGTTCGACCGTGACATGGCGGAAGGTGATCCATTCGTGCAGGATCGTCAGCAGCGGTTTCTGCGCCGGTCGGCCGTCGGTGCCGATCATCGTCATGTTGAGCGAAACATTGGCTTCGAGGCTGGTGCGCGAGAGCAACACGGCCATGAACTCGTCCTGCGGCACGCGCGAACTTTTCGGCTCCAGGACGATGCGCACGGGGTCCTTTTCGTTCGACTCGTCGCGCACGGCATCCAGCACGCCGAGCATCACCTGCTTCGCGTTCTTCTGCTCCTGCGAGAGGTCCTTTTTGCCGGTGCGTGGTTCTGGATTGGTGACGGCCTCGATCTCGGAAAGCACCTGGGACGTCGACACGCCATGCGGCAGTTCATACACGATGACGCGCCACTGGCCGCGCGCCAGTTCCTCGATGCGCCAGCGGCAGCGCATGCGCAGGCTGCCGCGACCGCTGGCGTAGGCCGCGCGAATGTCGGCGGCGGGCGCGATCAGTTGGCCGCCGCCGGGGAAGTCCGGCCCCGGCAGCACGGTCAGCACTTCTTCGAGCGGGGCGGCCGGCTTCCTGATCAGTAGCTTCACCGCCTCGGCCACTTCGCGCAGGTTGTGCGGCGGAATTTCGGTCGCCATGCCGACGGCAATGCCCGACGCGCCGTTCAAGAGGACGAAGGGCAGCCGCGCCGGCAAAAGCTGCGGTTCGGTCAGCGTGCCGTCGTAGTTGGGTACAAAATTCACCGTGCCACGATCGATCTCGGTCAGCAGCAGTTCGGCGATCGGGGTGAGGCGGCATTCCGTGTAGCGCATCGCCGCCGCGCCATCGCCGTCGCGCGAACCGAAATTGCCCTGGCCGTCGACGAGCGGATAGCGCAACGAGAAGTCCTGCGCCACGCGCACCATGGCGTCATAAATGCTGCTGTCGCCGTGCGGGTGGAACTTGCCGATCACGTCGCCCACCACGCGCGCGCTCTTGACGTGCTTGGCCGTGGCGAGGAGCCGCATTTCGTTCATCGCATGGAGGATGCGGCGCTGCACTGGCTTCATGCCGTCCTCGACCTGCGGCAGGGCACGGCTTTTCACCACGCTCATCGCATAGGCGAGATAGGCGCGCTCGGCGTAGCTGTCGAGGGGGAGGGTGCTGCCGTCTTCGAAAGTCGGCGCTGGCGGGACGGCGCCAGCCGCTCCCGCCGCGTTGATGGGGACGGCGGGCGGCGGGGGATCGTTCGGGATGTCGTCGAACAGGTCAGGTGTGTCGTGGCTCACAGGTCAGCCTCCACGAGGTGGCCACGGGCTTCCATCCAGGCGCGCCGCGCGGCGGCCTCGCCTTTGCCCATCAGCAGGTTGAAGAGTTTCAGGGTCTCGGCCTCGGCTTCCGGCCGTGCGGCGATGGGCAGCACGCGGCGCGTCGCCGGGTCCATGGCGGTTTCGCGCAACTGCTCGGGGTTCATCTCGCCCAGTCCCTTGAAGCGGCCGACCTCGATTTTGTCGGGGAGGAAACCTTCCTTGGCGAGCCGATCCTTGATGGCGGCGAGTTCGCCCTCGTCCAGCGCATACAGCCGCTTGGCCGGCCGTTTCTTGCCCTGCGCCGGCACGTCGATGCGATACAGCGGCGGCTGGGCGATGAACACGTGGCCCTTCGCGATGAGGGCCGGGAAGTGGCGGTAGAAGAGGGTAAGCAACAGCGTCTGGATGTGCGCGCCATCGACGTCGGCGTCCGCCATGATGACGAGCTTGCCATAGCGCAGGTTGGCGAGGTCGGGATTGTCGGTGGCGTTGTGCGGGTCGATTCCCAAAGCCACGGCGATGTCGTGAATTTCGTTGTTGGCGAACAGGCGATTGACCTCGATTTCCCATGAATTTTGCACCTTGCCGCGCAAGGGCAGAATCGCCTGCGTTTCGCGGTTCCGCGCCATCTTGGCCGAACCGCCGGCCGAATCGCCCTCGACGAGGAACAGCTCGTTCTCGGTAATTTCGGTCGATTCGCAGTCGGAGAGCTTGCCCGGCAGCACGGCCACGCCCGACTGCTTTTTCTTTTCCACCTTTTGGACATTCTTCTGGCGGGTCAAGGCCTGCCGGATCGCCAGATCGGCAATCGCGCGGCCGGCCTCGACATGCTGGTTGAGCCAGATCTCAAACGGATCGCGCACCATGCCGGCGACCAGCTTCACCGCCTCGCGCGAGTTGAGCTTTTCCTTGACCTGGCCCTGGAATTGCGGATCGAGGATGCGCGCCGAGAGCACGTAGCCCATGCGGGCGCAGGCATCTTCCTGCTGGAGCTTGACGCCTCTGGGCAGCAGCGCATGATGTTCGATGAAGGTTTTCAGCGCCTCGAAGACCCCGGCGCGCAAGCCCGCTTCGTGGGTGCCGCCGGCGACGGTCGGGATCAGATTGACATAGGATTCATGAGGGATGTTTGATGCGCTATCCGCCCACCAGCCGAGCGCCCAGGCCGCGCCTTCGCCATCGGCAAAGCTTTCGTGATCGCCGCCGGCGTAATTCTCGGCGGCGTAGATCGGTGCCGCCGCCGCGCCTTCGTCGCTATCCGTGCCGACCAGTTCCCGGAGGTAGCCGCCCAGACCTTCCGGGTAGCGCCAGGTTTTCGACAACAGGCTGCCGTCGGATTGCTCGACATCGAGCGTTACCTCGACGCCGGGCAGCAGCACGGCCTTGGAGCGCAGCAGGTGTTCGAGTTCTGCCAGGGGCACCTTGGGCGTATAGAAGTATTTTGGATCGGGAATCACCCGGACGCTGGTGCCGGTCTGCCGGCCACAAGTACCGCGGGTTTCCAGCGCCGACACCTTTTCCCCGCCTTCTGAAAAAGTGACCGCATGGATCTTGCCTTCACGCCGCACTTCCACTTCGACGCTGAGTGACAGTGCATTGGTCACCGCGACACCGACGCCGTGCAGGCCGCCGGAAAACGCATAGGCGGCATTGCCGGATTGCTTGTCGAACTTGCCGCCGGCGTGCAGGCGCATGAAGGCGAGCACGACGACAGGAATTTTTTCTTCCGGGTGCAGGCCGACCGGGATGCCGCGACCGTCGTCCGCCACCGTGATGGCGCCGCTCCGCGCCACCGTCACGTGAAGATGCTTGGCAAAACCGGCGAGCGCCTCGTCGGCGGCGTTGTCGATGACTTCCTGGATGATATGGGCCGGCGAGTCGGTGCGGGTGTACATCCCGGGCCGCTCGCGCACGGGCTCCAGTCCCTTCAAGACGCGAAAGGATGATTCGTCGTAGGTTTGTTTCATGCGGGCTAGGTTGCTCTGCGGAGCCGATAGTTCAAGAGTAAAAGTAAAGGGAGAAATTGCCTTTGTTTGCCACGCGGCGTCGTCACCCCCCCCAACGATAGAAAAATTCCGCGCTGCCCTTTACGGCGGAAGGCATTTCGGCTATAGTGCGCGCCTCAATTTGCGCCCGTAGCTCATCTGGATAGAGTACTTGGCTACGAACCAAGGGGTAGGGAGTTCGAATCTCTCCGGGCGCACCAGAATATCAAGGGGTTAGCGAAAGCTAGCCCCTTATCGTTTGTGGCGGGCTAACGCCCGGCTAACATTGAAACCGAATCCGTTAGCCCGTTAGTGTCTGTAATTCGGCATCTGCCCAAAACTATCGCCGTCCCGCCAGGGCCGACTTTTCGCCGCTACCACCGCGCAGACGCTGGCACGCTGCCGCAGATGACAGGAAACGGGCTTGTCCCGAAACCTTCGATTGTCGCGGGCTAGTGGCTCAATGAGTGAGCCTGTCACCGAATAGCCATCTGACCGCGCCGTCACGGCGCTTGCAATCAACCCCGCAAGCCCCGCGCCGACGCTACCGCCTCGCCGACTGAACCCCGCCAGAGCGCATAAGGCCGCGCCCTGGCTTCGCGCCTTCGACTACCGCCGTCCCTCCTGCCCGCCGCTTGCGCCGTCGGCGATAAAGCCGCCCACGGCTTCAGCGGCTGCGCCGTGGGTGGTGTGAGTTGCTTCCTCGCTCATCGTCCGCGCCCGCCCGGCAGAAAAAACCTGCCAGGCGTGCACGGCCGCTGCTCTCGGTCGCCGCTGGGGCGCAAACCCTCAGTCAGAATGGTGGCAAAACCCCGCAGCTCGACGGCCGGCGCTTCGTGGCCCGCGCGCCGCTTACCTGCGGTCAAGCGGACGCGCTGCCATGCGGGCGTTTCGGGGCAAGGTCAAACCCAGTCAGCAAAATCAAAACCGCAAGCGCCGTGCCACCAGCGCCGACTTTTGGCCGGGTTATTGCCGTCCCGCTACCGCCGACTTTTTGAGAGATTCCGACGAAAACATATAGCAGAGTTTTGTTAGACGCTTCGCGTATTGATTAAACCAGTTGAACCCGTGCGCATGCGTCCGGTTAAAACGCTGGTTTATTTCGGACGCCTTGCCTTGCTTTATGGATTCTGTGAATTACAATGTAATTCACTACAGGAGAAACACCATGGCCGCTAATCAACTCGTTCAAACCCGCATCGATGGTGCCATCAAGGCAGAAGCCGCCGTCGTCTTGGCGGCAATGGGGCTGACCGTATCCGATGCCGTGCGCCTGCTGCTCACCCGCGTGGCGCGTGAGCACGCCCTGCCCTTCGATCCGCTGATTCCCAATGCCGTCACCATCGCTGCCATGAAAGAAGCCCGCGCCGGCAATCTACCCAGCGCAAACAGCATCGATGAACTCATGGCGGCGCTCAATGCGGACGATTGAGTGGACTGGCCAGTTCAAGCGCGACTACAAGCGCGAAGGAAAAGGCCCTCACCGTCTCACCATCAACGATGAATTATTTCCCGTTGTCGACCTCCTGGCCGGCGACCAACTATTGCCCCCGCGTTACTGCGACCACCCGCTTTCCGGCGACTGGAAAGACCACCGCGATTGCCACATCAAGCCGGACTTGGTGCTCATCTATCTGAAACCGGACGACGACACCCTGCGCCTGGCGCGCTTGGGCTCGCATAGCGAGCTGGGTTTGTAGGCCGCCGCCGTCCCGCCATCAACACCGGCTGGGTTGCATGCACGCATCAAGGCGGCGTGCGCGATGCGGGGGACGAAGATGGTGGATGAGATTCGGGGGATGTTGGAGGAGCGGTTTCAGTAATGGTGCGCGACAATCGCTAAGGTTTGGGCAGAAGATGGATATTTTCTACAGAGGAATTACGACCAATAACGTCAAGAATCTGGACATCCTGATTAAGGCGGGGGAGGTCGTAAAATGTCGGCCATATTGCCATATTGCCATGCGCAAGCGTTCGAGACCATGAAAAAACACGCGATCGTCATTTTGTTGCTGGGCTTGTGCCAAACGCTGTCCGCTGCCGCGCATACTCACCCGGAGGTGGGGCAGTTGCTGGCATTGAGACTGGAAGAGGTGCTGGCGACCAAAGTCAGCATCTCCACCCATACGCAGCAAACGCTTTCCAAAGCGCCGTCCGTGGTCTCGGTCATCACGGCGGAAGACATCAAGGTCACCGGCGCGACCAATCTCGCGGAGATATTGCAAAGCGTGCCGGGCATCTACGTCATGGCCAATCTGTTCGGCTTCGAGGCGGCTTCAGGCTTCACTTAGCCATAACAGATGTTTTATATAAGACATTAAAAATATTGTTTGCGGCGCGGTTACGAAAATTCTTATACTGCACTGCATCACGAACACGTACAGGGCGCAATCTTGTACGTGCAATTCCGAAGAGGCAGCAAGCCGCCTTTTCGCCAAGTTGGCCGGGACACCCCCTGGCCACGCCGTGGTGGCCGTCGATGCACATGCCCGTAAGGCGTGTGTCTTGGTGGCCCGACGAAAGCTCGCTCTGCGTTTTTTCGAAGTTCCGGCCCAGGTGACCGGGTTGGTCCGCAGGCGGTGTTGGTGATTATGGTGCGCTGCGGTAGCGCGCCGAGCTTGGGGGTGTTTATCTTTCATGGAAACGATGTCGAGTCTGGCGGTAGCGAGCGGCTTTATGGCCGTGCTCGGCATTGCCCTCGCGGGGATCCTGGCGTTGGCCAGCCGCAAGCTCTTCGTCTATGAGGATCCGCGCATCGAGCAGGTCGAGGATCTGCTGCCAAAATCGAATTGCGGCGCCTGCGGCATGCCGGGCTGCCGCAGTTTTGCCGAAAAGGTGGTGATCGGCGCTGTCGTGCCGGCGCAGTGCACGGTCAGCTCGCAGCAGCAGCGCAAGGACATCGCCAGCCTGCTCGGCGTCGAAGCGGGCAACATCGAGAAGAAGGTGGCGCGGCTGGCCTGTGCCGGCGGCAAGCATGTCGCCTATGTTCGCGCGCGCTACGCCGGCCTCAAGTCCTGCCGTGCGGCGGCGGTGGTGGGCGGCGGCGGCAAGGAATGTTCCTGGGGTTGCCTGGGTCTGGGCGATTGCGAGGTGGTTTGCGGTTTCGACGCGCTGCATCTGGATGCCCATGGTTTGCCGGTCGTGGATGCCGACAAATGCTCGGCCTGCAACGACTGTGTCGAGGTTTGCCCCAAGGGCCTGTTTTCGCTGGAGCCGATCAGCCGCCGCCTGTGGGTAGCCTGCAAGAACCGCGCTGACGGCGACACGGCCGAGGCGTCCTGCGAAGTGGCCTGCACGGCCTGCGGCAAATGCGTGGCCGACGCGCCCCCCGGCTTGATGCATCTCGATGGTGAATTGGCGGTCGTCCGCTACGAACTGAATGTCTGGGCCACTCAGGGCCCCATCGACCGCTGCCCCACCGGCGCCATTGTCTGGTTCGCAACCCCCAACCAGGCGGTCAAAGGCGCGGTCGCCAAAAAAATTCTGCGGCAGGATGCCCTGCCGCAATTGAATTGAATTGCACTGAATTCTCAAGGAGCTCATGTCATGTTGAAAAACCTGTTCCAGTCCGCCCAGACCGCAACCAGTGCAGCCAACGCGGCCGCCCCGAAATATCCCGGCGTGCGTGGCGCCGTCGATGGCAATAGCGCCGTTATCCACGTCGAACGCGAGTCCTCGGACGCGGCGGGCGCCTACCCGATCACGCCCTCGACGCAGATGGGCGAATACTGGGCCGAGGCCGTGGCCGCCGGGCATCTCAACATCTCCGACAAGCCGCTGATTTTCATCGAGCCCGAGTCCGAGCATGCCGCGGCAGGCGTCACCGCCGGCATGTCGATGACGGGCTTGCGCGCCACCAACTTCTCCTCGGCGCAGGGCGTCGCCTTCATGCACGAGTCGCTCTACGCGGCCGTCGGCAAGCGCCTGCCCTATGTGCTCAACATGGGTTGCCGGGCGATTACCAAGGCTTCGCTCAACGTCCACTGCGCGCACGACGATTACCACTGCGTCGATGACACCGGCTTCATCCAGGTGATGGCGAAAAATGCCACCGAGGCGGCCGACCTCAATCTGATCGGTCGCAAGGTTGCTGAGCTTTCCCTGACCCCGGCCGTCATCGGCATGGACGGTTTTTTGACCACCCACCTGGTCGAGTCGGCGTTGTTGCCCGAGCGCGAACTCGTTGCCGAGTTTCTCGGCAAGCCCGACGACATCATCGACACGCCGACGCCGGCGCAGCAGATGCTGTATGGCCCGAAACGCCGCCGCGTGCCGGCGATCTGGGACGTCGATACGCCGCTGGTATCGGGCTCGCTGCAAAACCAGGATGCCTACATGCAGACCGTGGCCGCCCAGCGGCCTTACTTTTTCGATCATATCGAGGCCCTGGCCGATGGCTGCATGGCGGAATACGCCGGGCTGACCGGCCGCCGTTACCAGCGGCTGTCGGCCTACCGGACGGAAGATGCCGACTACGTCATCGTCGGCATGGGCAGCATGACCGTGCAGGCCGAGGCGGTCGTCGATTACCTGCGCACAACACGCGGCCTCAAGCTCGGCGTGGTGAATGTCACGATGTTTCGTCCGTTCCCGGGCGACCTGCTCGGCCGGGTGCTCTCCGGCAAGAAAGGCGTGGCCGTGCTCGAACGCACCGATCAGCCGCTGGCCGAAGACCTGCCCTTGATGCGCGAAGTGCGCGCGACCGTGGGCAAGTGTCTGGAGAATGGCCTCGCGCCGGACGCTGCGCGCCCCTATCCCGGCTATGCGGCGTTTTCTTCCAGCGAGATGCCGCGCCTGTATTCTGGCTGCTATGGCCTTGGCTCGCGCGATCTGCAGCCCGAGGCGTTGATCGGCGCGTTCGAAAATATGCTGCCCGAAGGCACGCAGCGCCGCTTCTTCTATTTGTCGGTGGATTTCGTGCGCGATCCGCTGAATCCGAAGGACGAACTGCACCAGCAGGATCTGGCAGAAAAATATCCGCACATCCGCGAACTGGCCGTGCGCGGTTCGGAAAATCCCAACCTGCTGCCCGATGGCGCCATCACCGTGCGCCTGCATTCGGTGGGTGGCTGGGGCGCCATGAGCACCGGCCAGAACCTGGCGATGACGTTGTCCGAACTGCTCGGCTGGGACATCAAGGCCAACCCGAAATACGGTTCCGAGAAAAAGGGTCAGCCGACCACCTACTTCCTGTCGGTGGCGCCAGAGCCGATTCGCATCAACTGCGAATATGTCTATGTCGATGTCGTGCTGTCGCCCGACCCGGCGGTGTTCGGCCACAGCAATCCGCTGTCCGGACTCAAGAAGGGCGGCTTTTTCATCATCCAGTCGAACCTGGGCGCGGAGACCTGGGCAAGCTTTCCGCTCTGGGCGCAAAAATTCATCGTCGATAACGACATTCGCGTTTACTACATCGACGCTTTCCAGATCGCCCGTGACGAGGCCGGCGCGGCCGAATTGCAGTTGCGCATGCAGGGCATCGCTTTCCAGGGCGCCTTCTTCGCCGCCAGCCCGGTGATGCAAACCGCCCAGTTGACCGAAGAGACGCTGTTTGCCGCGATCGAGGCGCAGTTGCAGTCCAAGTTCGGCGACAAGGGCGCGCGCGTGGTGCAAGACAACCTGCGCGTGGTGCGCCGCGGTTTCACTGAACTCACGGAAATCACCGATAAGCAGGTCGGCGTCACGCGCAAGAATTTTGTCAAAAAGGATGCTGGGTTGCCGATCATGCTGCGCCAGTTTCCGGCCGGCGACGGGCGCGTGTCCGACATCCACCGCTTCTGGGAGCAGACCGGCAATTTTTATCTGACCGGCAAGGGCAACGACAACCTGGTCGACCCCTTTATTGGCGCTTCGCTGATTCCGGCGTCCACCGGCGTGTTCCGCGACATGACGGGCATCCGTTTCGAGCACCCGGTGTGGATCGCCGAAAACTGCACGGCCTGCGGCAACTGTTATGTTGCCTGTCCGGACTCGGCCATGCCGGGACTGGTGAATACGGTGAGCGATGTTTTCAATGCCGTCATCAATGGCATCGAGACCGCCGGGACGCCGACGCGCTTCCTGCGCCGCGCCGCGCGTGGCGTCGAGAAGAAGTTGCGCGGTCTGATCAGCGGGGATGGCATGAATGTGCGCCCGCTGATCGACCAGGCGATCGAGGCTACCATCGCCGAGGCGCCCGCGGAGGATCGCGACGGCATGATGGCCGAATTCAGGTTGTTCACCGCGCGGATGGGTGATTATGCCTTCGGCACGACCAAGCCGTACTGGACGCAAAATGAAAAGAAAGCCAAGGGCAGCGGCGGCCTGTTTTCGATTGCCATCAATCCCTACACCTGCAAGGGCTGCACGCTGTGTGTCACGGTCTGCGCGGACGATGCGCTGAAGATGGTCACGCAGACCGAGGAATCGGTCGAGTGCCTGCGCCAGGACTGGAATTTCTGGCTGACCCTGCCGACCACGGCGCCGGAATTCAGTCGTATCGACAGTCTTGACGAAAAGATCGGCGCGCTGGAAACCCTGCTGCTCGACAAACACAACTACAACTCGATGAATTGCGGCGACTCTGCCTGTTTTGGTTGCGGCGAGAAGACGGCGATTCACCTGTTTACCTCCACGGTAACGGCGTTGATGCAGCCGCGCGTCAAGGCCTTTGTCGAGAAACTTGACGGCCTGATCGCACGGCTTGAACAGCACATGCGCATGAAACTCGCGTCCGCCGTCGATCTCACCGACACCGACGCCGTGATGCGCGCGGTCGACACGACCGGCCAGCACGATCTGACCCTCTCCAACCTCGCCGCCAAGCTCGGCGCGGACAAGCCCGCGCAACTGCTTGACCCGGTCTGGGTGCGGAACACCGCCCAACTGCTGGAAAAACTCCGCGACCTGAAGTGGCGTTACGTCGAGGGACCGAGCAAACGTGGCCGCGCGGCGATGGGCATCATCAATTCCACCGGCTGCACCTCCGTGTTTGGCTCGACCTACCCCTTCATGCCCTATCCCTTCCCCTGGACCGCGCACCTGTTCCAGGACACGCCTTCCGTGGCGATGGGCGTCTTCGAGGGCCACATGGCGAAAATGGCCGAGGGTTTCAAGGCGGTTCGCAAGGCGGAGAGTGAACTGGCCGGCGAGTATGTGCCGGCCCGCGATAACGACTTCTTCAACCGCTTCACCTGGCAAAAATTCTCGGCCGACGAGTGGCTGCTGTGCCCGCCGGTGGTGGGCATCGGCGGCGATGGCGCGATGTACGACATTGGCTTCCAGAATCTCTCGCGCCTCTTGATGTCGGGCATGCCGGTGAAGATCCTGGTGGTCGACACGCAGGTGTATTCGAACACCGGCGGCCAGGCTTGCACGTCGGGATTCGTCAGTCAGGTGTCCGACATGGCGCCCTTTGGCGATGCCCAGCACGGCAAGCAGGAAATCCGCAAGGAGATTGCGCTGATCGGCATGGCGCACCGCAGCGCCTATGTGATGTCGGGCTCGATTGCGCACGTCAATCACTTGCTCGAAAGTTACATTGACGGCCTCAACTGCCGGCGGCCGGCGGTATTCAACATCTACACCCCTTGCCCGCCCGAGCATGGCATTGGCGACGACAAGAGCGTCGACCAGAGCAAGCTGGCGGTCGAGAGCCGCGCCTATCCGCTGTTCCGTTTCGACCCCGACGCCGGCACCACCTTCGCCGAATGCGTCAGTCTCGAAGGCAACCCGTCGCTCGACAGCGACTGGCCGATCTATACATTGAATTACCTTGATGAAGATGGCGCCGCGCAGAAGCTGACCCTGCCGATGACCTTTGCCGATTTCGCCGCCACCGAGGGGCGTTTCCGCAAGCAGTTCAAAAAGGCGCCGCCAGAGACCTGGAACGAGAACATGGTCATGCTGGCCGATTTTCTGCCGCTCGATACCGACGAGCGCGAAGGCAAGTTCCCCTACATCTGGGGCGTCGATACCAAGAACCGCCTGACGCGTCTCCTGCTGACCGAAGACATGGTGCGTGCCTGTGCCGAGCGTCTGCATTACTGGCGCCAGTTGCGCGGTATCGCCGGCCTGGATGTGCAGCCTTCGGACACGGCTGAAATCACCGAGCGCGTGCGTGCCGAACTGCTGGCGCGGATCACCAATACGCTGGGCTTGGCGGGGAGCGACGTTTACGTCGGTAGTGCCAGCGCCGGCGATGCCAGCGCCGTCGCGCCAGCGCCGACTTTTGTGGGCGCGGCGGCTGTCGTTAACGTCGACTACGAGCCGGTCTGGGTCGAAACGCCCGAATGCACGGCCTGCGACGAGTGCACCACGCTTGCCCCCAAAGTGTTCGCCTACAACGACCAGAAGCTGGCCATCGTCATCAATCCCAAGGGCGCGAAATTCGCCGACCTCGTCAAGTGTGCGGAAAAATGCACGGCGTTCTGCCTGCACCCCGGCACGCCGTGGAACATGAACGAGCCGGGTATCGAGAAGTTGATGGCGCGCGCGGCGAAACATAACTAAACACGGGCGATGAAACTCCTTTCCTACTTTCGTGGCGAGGCGTTCCTGCGGGGCGTGCACCCGCCGTCCTGCAAGCTGACGGCGAGCACGCGGATTCGTCGCCTGCCGTTCGCCCCGCGAGTGACGGTGCCGCTGTCGCAGCATATCGGCAAGTCGCCGCATCCCGTCGTTCGGGTGGGGCAGGAGGTAGTGCGCGGTGAACCGATCGCGAAATGCGACGACTGGCTGTCGGTGCCGCACCATGCGCCGGTGACCGGCGTGGTCGAATTCATCGGCCTGCGGCCCGGTGTGCGCGGGCCATGGATCGAGTCGATCGTCATTCGCGCCCATCCGGGTGCGTCGCAGGAAGATTTGTGGGGCCGGCCGCGCGACCTGGCCGACGCCACGGGCGGCGACATCCTGCAGGCGATCTGGGACAGCGGCATGGTCGGTCTGGGCGGCGCGGCCTTTCCGACCCACGCCAAGCTGACGGTGCCCAAGCAGGCGCATGTGCATACGCTGGTGGTGAATGGCTGCGAGTGCGAGCCTTACCTGACCTGCGACCATCGCGTGATGGTGGAACAGGCCGACGCGCTGGTTACCGGCATTCGCTATGCTATGCGGGCGACTGGTGCGGTGCGCGCAATCGTCGGCATCGAGGACAATAAACCGGACGCCGCCGTCGCGATTCGTGAAGCCGTCGCGCGTAGCGGCGGAATTACGGAGGGGGAGATTTACGCCGAACTGGTGCCGACCAAGTATCCGCAGGGCTCGGAGAAGATGCTGGTCATGGCGCTGTTTGGCGTGGAAATACCGGCGGGAGATTTGCCGGTGTCATTGGGGATGGTGGTGAACAACGTCGGCACGCTGGCGGCGCTGGGCAAGTTGCTGCCGGCGGGGCGCGGGCTGACCGAGCGGGTTGTCACCATCACCGGCCCCGGCGTCGCCAAACCGGGCGACTACATCGTGCCGCTGGGCACGCCCTTGCGTTTTGTGCTCGATTACGCCGGTGCGCCCGGAGCGCAATCGCGGCAGGTGATTCTCGGCGGGCCGATGATGGGGCAGGCCGCCGCTTCGCTCGACGTGCCGATCACCAAGGGCATGTCCGGCGTGCTGGTGATGCAGGGCGACGAACTGGCCTGGCGCGAAAACCAGAAAACCTACCCCTGCATCAAGTGCGCCGAGTGCGTCGAATCCTGCCCGATGGGCCTCAATCCCGCGCACTTGGGCATGCTGGCCGCGAAGCGAGAGTACGACCTGATGGGCTCGCGCTATCATCTCGGCGAATGCTTCGAGTGCGGCTGTTGCTCGTATGTGTGCCCGTCCAACATTCCGCTGGTGCAGCAGTTCCGCATCGCCAAGCAGATTCTGCGCGAGAAGGCCATCTCGAAATGACGATTGAAATAAGATCCGCCCCGCACATCAAGGGCACGCGCACTGTCGAGCAGATCATGCGCCATGTCGTCTGGTCGCTCATGCCGATCTGCGCGTTCTTTGTTTTTCAGTACGGGCTGTCGGCGTTGCTCTCGTTGCTCGTGGTCACCGTGAGCTGCCTGCTCACCGAACGGTTTTTCGTCCGCCAGGGCGGCCAGTCGGGCGACATCGGCGACTTTTCCGCCATCATCACCGGGCTCTTGCTGGCGCTTTCCCTGCCGCCCGGCTTCCCGTTGTGGATGGGCGCGGTCGCCGGCATCGTCGCCATTGCGCTGGGCAAGGCACTGTTCGGCGGCATCGGCTTCAACGTCTTCAATCCGGCGCTGATCGGCCGCGCCTTTGTGCAGGCGGCTTTCCCGCAGGCGATCGCCACCTATACGCCATCCTTCATGCCGGGCCGGTTTTACGAGTTCATTCCCTCGTCGATGACTATTCCGCTGATGCAGCCGGTCAGTGTTGTGGAATGGCTGAAGGACAGGCAATTCGATGCGCTGGCCGGCGCGACGCCGCTGGCGAAATGGAAATTCGAGGGCGTGCTCGCCAATGCCGACGATCTGCTGACCTCCCTGTCCGGCCACATGGCGGTGGGGCCGTCGCCCGTGCTGATCCTCGTCTGCGGCGCCTATCTGGCCTTTCGCCGCTTCCTCGACTGGCGCATTCCGGCGGCGATTCTCGGCAGCGCCGGCCTGACCGCGTGGATGCTGTTCGCGCTCAACGACGTGCGCTTCCCCAATCCCTTCTTCATGCTGTTCTCCGGCGGCCTGATCCTCGGCGCGGTGTATATGGCGACCGACATGGCGACCTCGCCGGTGACGCCCAAGGGCATGTGGTTGTATGGCGCGTTGATCGGCCTGCTGACCGTGATCATCCGTTATTACAGCGGCCTGCCGGAAGGCGTCATGTATGCCATTTTGCTGGCCAATGCCGCCACGCCGCTGATCGAAAAGATCACCCAGCCGACACCCTTCGGCAAAGGCGTCCTGAGCAACCTCGGCCGCCAGAAGAAAGGCGCGTCCTATCCCCTGCATTCCGGCTACATCTCGCGCGAAGACGCCGGCGCGGTAACGCCGAAGAAGCGCTTCCTGTTCAACAAACCCAAGCATCCGCCCAAAGAATGACCCCCAGCGCAGCGATCCTTCCGCAAACAACGTCCGCCGTGGCGATGATTCGCACGCTCGGGCTAATTGCCGCCCTCTGCGGCTTCATCATCGTTTCCGCCTATCAGGGCACCTACGACGCGGTGCAGGAGAACAAGCGCATCGCCGTCGAGCGCGCGGTGTTCAAGGTGATGCCGACCGCCAGGTCCATCGTCGAATACGTCGCTTCGCCCGCCGGAGCGGTTGTAAAAGTCGGCGCTGGCGATACGGCGAAAAGCGCGGCGCCGTTGGGCGGCATCAAGTTTTACGCGGGCTACGACGCCACCGGCAAGCTGGCGGGCATTGCCGCCGAGGGCGTCGCCAAGGGCTATTCCGACAACGTGCGCATCCTGTTCGCCTACGATCCGGCGAGCGCCACCATCACTGGATTCGGTTTGGTCGCGATGCGTGAAACACCCGGCATCGGTGACAAGATTCTGGTGGACAAGAACTTTCTGGCGAACTTCCCCCTTGAGGCGAAGCTGACCGGTGATTTGAAGAAACTCGCCCAGGCCATTGTCACCGTCAAGCACGGCAGCAAGACCCACCCGTGGGAAATCGACGCCATTACCGGCGCGACGATCACCTCGCGCGCCGTCGGCCGCGCGATCAACGACGCGGCGCAAATGCTGTTGCCGCGCATCGTTCCGCAACTCTCCGAGCTTAAGGAAAAGCCATGAACGCCTCGACGACCGAACGCTGGGACGAATTCATGGAAGGCATCTGGCGCCAGAACCCGCTGTTCGTCATGGTGCTGGGCCTGTGTCCCGCGCTGGCGGTCACCGTGTCGGCGGTGAATGCCTTGTCAATGGGCCTGGCCACCACCTTTGTGCTGACCTGTTCCTGCGTGCTGGTGTCCTTGCTGCGCAAGCTGATTCCCAAGGAAGTGCGCATCGCCACCTACATCGTCATCATCGCCACCTTCGTTACCGTGGTCGATTACCTGATCCAGGCAATCAGCCTCGCGCTCTACGATGCGCTCGGTGCCTTCATTCAGTTGATTGTCGTGAACTGCATCATCCTTGGTCGCGCCGAGGCGCATGCCTCGAAGAATCCCTTGCTGCCGACGCTGATCAATGCCCTTGGCATGAGCGCCGGCTTTACCCTCGGCCTGTTTGCGCTGGGCAGCGTGCGCGAGATTCTTGGCGCCGGCGCCTTCTTCGGCGTCTCGCTGTTCGGGCCGGACTTTCAGCCCTGGGTGGTGATGGTGCTGCCGCCCGGCGGCTTCTTCGTGCTTGGCGCCTGGCTCTTGATCTTCGCCGCCATTGCGCGACGCAAGCAGAAGAAACTCGCGGAGCAGGGGGTGGGTGGGCAAAATGCATGAAACCGCCGCCCAGATCTTCATCAACGCCTTCCTCGCCAACAACTTCGTGCTGGCGATGTTCCTTGGCCTGTGTCCGTTTATCGGCGTGTCGGGCAAGCTGGAAACCGCCGTGCCGATGGGCGTTGCGTCCACCTTCGTGATGCTGGTCGCCTCGTTGTGCGCCTTCGGCATCAACATCCTGCTGGCGCATTTGGACCTGGAGTTCCTGCGACTGATCGCCTACATCGTCATCATCGCCTCGACGGTGCAACTCGTCGAGATGGTGCTGAAGAAATACAGTCCGAGCCTGTTCCGCGCGCTCGGCATCTATCTGCCGCTGATCACCACCAACTGCGCGGTGCTCGGCGTGGCGCTGTTCCAGACCGCGCGCGACTACGATTTCATCCAGTCGATCACCTTCGCCATTGGCGCCGGCGCGGGTTTCACGCTGGCCCTCGTGCTGATGGCCAGCGTGCGCGAGCGCCTGCAACTGTCCGACGTACCTGCCGTTGCGCAGGGCACGGCCCTGTCGCTGATGCTGGCCGGCATCCTGTCGCTGGCCTTCATGGGTTTTGCCGGGTTGGGTGGATGACCGTTTATTTCGTGACCATCGCGCTGATCTTTGCGCTGCTGCTTGCGGGTATCGGCGTGGATCGGCTGTATCGCGCGTTTGCCGCGCGCAACCCGCAGTTGGGGCCGTTTCGCAAGAGCGAAGGGTGCGGATGCTGTTCGGGCGGTAGCGGCTGCGGTGACGACGCAGCTTGTTCGCGCTGACGCAGGGCCCTAGTGCCTAACGTCCTCTAGCTGGCTGACAGCGTCGTGTTGCCGCTGGTTGGCTTCGTGGTGGCGCTTGATCAGCAGCATGATAGCGGCGACAAACAGGCCGAACATGGCGATCACCCAGTAGATGTGCACGCCGACCATGATCAGTACCGAGTAGGTGATCGTCATGACCAGGATGGCAATGTTTTCATTGAAATTCTGTACGGCGATGGAATGACCGGCGCCCATCAGGATGTGGCCGCGGTGCTGGAGCAGGGCGTTCATCGGCACGACGAAGAAGCCCGACAGCATGCCGATCAGCACCATCAGCGCCATGGCGACCCAGGTGTCGCGGACGACGACCATCGCCAGGACGATGATGCCCATGGCAATGCCGAGCGGGATGACGCGCACGGCCTTGCGCAGGGTGATCAGGCGCGCCGCCAGTACCGCGCCGATGGCGATGCCGACGGCGACGACGCCTTGCAGCATGCTGGCCTTGGACAGGTCGAGGTTGAGCGCCACCTTCGACCATTCGATGACGATGAACTGCAAGGTGGCGCCTGCGCCCCAGAACAGGGTGGTCACCGCCAGCGAAATCTGGCCGAGCTTGTCGCGCCACAAGAGTTGCACGCAGTGCTTGAACTCGTGGAACAGATAGATCGGGTTCTTCTTGAGCGGCTTGTGGTCGACGCCGGTATCGGGCACATACAGATTGAAGAAGGCGGCCACCAAATACAGTCCGCCAATGATCAGGAGACTCATCTCGGCTACGCTGTCGATGCCGGTGTCGAGCACCGGAAAATCGAAGGAGAGCAGGTTCTGGGCGATGGTCGGATTGATCATCAGGCCCCCCAGCACCACGCCCAGCACGACCGCCCCCACCGTCAGTCCCTCGATCCAGCCATTGGCGACGACCAGCAGGCGGTGCGGCAGATATTCGGTGAGGATGCCGTATTTGGCGGGCGAATAAGCGGCGGCGCCGAGGCCGACCACCGCGTAGGCCAGCAGCGGATGCAAATCGAAGAACATCAGCGAACAGCCGAAAATCTTGATGCCGTTGCTGATGAACATGACGCGCCACTTCGGCATCGAGTCGGCGAAGGCGCCAACAAAGGCAGCCAGCGCCACATAGGAAATGGTGAAGAAGGTCTTGAGCAGCGGTTCATATTCCGCCGGCGACTGCAGGTCGCGCAGGATGGCGATGGCCACAATCAGCAGCGCGTTGTCGGCGAGCGCGGAAAAAAACTGCGCCGCCGTGATGATGTAGAACCCGGGTTTCATGGCCGGCGGTTTATATCACGAAAGTCTGTCAGCGATATTTCGCCTGCGGGATCGGGGCAGCGCCACCCGTAGCGGGGGATTCATTGCATCAGGCTTTCTTATGCGTCAAATTTGTGTTCGAATGCCAGTCTTATACAAAACCAGAAAATGAAGGGGAGTACTTATGGCTGATCGCAGGCTTCAGGTTTTTCACGCCGTCGCCAAACAGCTTTCGTTCACCAAGGCCGCCGAGGTGCTGTTCATGACGCAGCCGGCGGTGACTTTCCAGATCAAACAGCTCGAAGAGCACTTCAATACACGCCTGTTCGATCGTGGTCACGGCCGCATTTCGCTCACCCCGGCGGGCGAACTGGTGCTGACCTATGCCGAGAAAATCCTCGGCCTCTCCGGTGAAATGGATGTGCGTCTCTCCGAGATGACCGGCGAGGTGGGCGGGTCATTGCTCGTGGGCGCCAGCACGACTATTGCCGAATTCCTGCTGCCGCGCATCCTCGGCGAATTCAAGGCTAAATTTCCGAATGTCAAGCCCTGCCTGGTGGTGGCCAACTCCGAAGCCATCGAAATGCGCGTCGCCGAACACACCATCGACATCGGCTTCATCGAGTCGCCATCGCACCAGCCCAACCTGCAAACCGAGGTTTGCTGCGAGGACGAACTGCAGATCATCTGCAGCCCGAAGTTTCCGCTGGCGCGCATGAAGGAAGTCACGCCGCAGCAACTGATCGAATATCCCTTTGTTTCGCGCGAACCCGGCTCGGGCACGCGCGAATTCACCGAAGTCTATCTGCAAAAAAATGGCGTCAATATCGACCACATGCAGCCGGTGATGGAACTGGGCAGCCCGCTCGCCTTGCTTGAAGTGGTCGAAACCGGCCTGGGCTACGCCATTGCTTCGCGCACCTCTGTGTTGAAGGCGCTGCGTCTGGGCGACCTGGTCTCGATTCCGCTCAAGCCGCGCCTGACGCGCCAGTTGTCGATGGTCTACCCGAAGGAAAAATTCCGCTCGCGGTTGGTGACGGCCTTCGTCGATTTTGCGACCGAGAAGCTCAAAGAGTGCAAGAGCAAATAGCCCGGGCATGACGCGGCCGATTCGCGCCACGATTGACCTGGCCGCACTGCGGCATAACTTCGGCGTCGCCCGCCGCCATGCCGGACACGCCAAGCTTTGGGCAGTGGTCAAGGCCAATGCTTACGGCCACGGCCTGGAACGTGCCGTTGCCGCCCTCACCGACCTGACCGATGGTTTCGCGCTGATCGAGCTTGAACGCGCCGTGCAATTGCGCGCGGCCGGGCTCAAGCTGCCGATCCTGATGCTCGAAGGTTTTTACAGCGCTGATGAGTTGCCGCTGTTCATCGAACATCGCCTGACGCCGGTGCTGCACCGGATCGACCAGCTACAGACGCTGCAGGACGCTCGCTGGCCGGCCACGCTGCCGGTCTATCTCAAGCTCAATACCGGCATGCATCGGCTGGGCTTCAATGCCGCCGGGCTTGTCGCCGCCCGCGCCGCGCTGGCCGGCAAGGTGGACGACATTACCCTGATGACGCACTTTGCCGACGCCGATGGCCTGCGCGGCGTCGATTGGCAGCTCGAACGCTTTGCCTTGATGACTGCCGACATGGATCTGCCCTGTTCGCTGGCGAATTCCGCTGCGTTGCTGCGTTTCCCCGACATGAAAAACGACTGGGCGCGTCCCGGCATCATGCTCTATGGCGGTTCGCCGTTTCCGCAGTTGATATCCGCCGCAGAACTGGATCTCCAGCCGGTGATGACCCTGCAAAGCGAGATCATCGCCGTGCAGACGCTGGCGGCCGGCGATAGTGTTGGCTATGGTTGCACCTTCACCGCCGATCGTCCGATGAAGATCGGCGTGGTCGCCTGCGGCTACGCCGACGGCTATCCGCGCCACGCGCCGACCGGCACGCCGGTATTGGTGAATGGCCTGCGCACGCGCACCCTCGGCCGCGTGTCGATGGACAAGCTCTGTGTCGACCTGACGGAACTCCCCGCAAAAGTCGGCGCTGGCGGGACGGCGACCATGTGGGGGAAAGGATTGCCCGCCGACGAAGTCGCCAGCGCCGCCGGCACCATCAGCTATGAATTGTTTTGCGCTCTCGCAGCGCGCGTACCGGTCGGCGAAATTAACTGAACATGGTCAAACCCAAATCGATTTATTCCTGCACCGAATGCGGCGCCAGCGCGCCCAAGTGGCAGGGGCAATGCCCCGGTTGCGCGCAGTGGAACACTCTGGTGGAGGCCGTCGCAGACATAGCGACGCCGGCCAGCAAGCGCTTCGGCGCCAATTTCGCACCGCTGGCGGCCAGCAGCAAACCGCAGGACCTGGCGGCCATTCGCCCGCGCGATGAGCCAAGGCTGGCGACCGGCGTCGAGGAGTTCGACCGCGTGCTGGGTGGCGGACTGGTCGCTGGTGGTGTGGTGCTGATCGGTGGCGATCCGGGCATTGGCAAATCGACGCTGCTGTTGCAGGCGTTGGCGCGACTTGCCGAAGCCGGCCAGCCGGTGCTGTATGTCTCCGGAGAAGAATCCGGCGAACAGATTGCCCTGCGCGCCAATCGGCTGCAACTGCCCGCCGCCGGGATGCGCCTTTTGGCCGAGATCAATCTCGAAAAAATCATCGCCGCGCTGCAAGACGAGAAACCGCTGGTCGCGGTGATCGACTCGATCCAGACGCTCTGGTCGGATGCCCTGCAATCGGCCCCCGGCTCGGTCGCGCAGGTGCGCGAATGTGCGGCGCAATTGACGCGCTTCGCCAAGCAGACGGGGGTCTGCATCATCCTCGTCGGCCATGTGACGAAGGAAGGCGCGCTGGCCGGCCCGCGCGTGCTCGAACACATCGTCGATACCGTGCTCTATTTCGAGGGCGACACGCACTCGAGCTTCCGTCTCGTGCGCGCCGTCAAGAACCGCTTTGGCGCGGTCAATGAGTTGGGCGTGTTTGCCATGACCGACAAGGGTTTGAAGGGCGTCTCGAACCCTTCCGCCCTGTTTCTCTCGCAACATGCGCAGGATGTCGCCGGCAGTTGCGTGCTGGTCACGCAGGAAGGCACGCGGCCTCTGCTGGTCGAGATTCAGGCGCTGGTCGACAGCGCGATGGGCGGCAACCCGCGCCGGCTGACGGTCGGCCTCGACCCGCAACGGCTGGCAATGTTGCTCGCCGTGTTGCACCGGCATGCCGGCGTGATGTGCGGCGATCAGGATGTCTTCGTCAATGCCGTTGGCGGCGTGCGCATCCAGGAACCGGCGGCCGATCTGGCCGTGCTGCTGGCGATCGTCTCGTCCTTGCGCAACCAGCCCTTGCCCGGCAAATGGGTGGCCTTCGGCGAAATCGGCCTGGCCGGCGAAATCCGCCCCGCTCCGCGCGGCCAGGAACGTCTGAAGGAAGCCGCCAAGCTCGGCTTCACCCATGCCCTGATCCCCAAGGCCAATGCGCCCAGGCAGCCGATCAAGGGCATGACGGTGATCGCGCTGGAACGTGTCGAGCAGGCTATCGAGCAGATGCGGAACGGGTAACATTCAGTTCGTATCGTGTAGCAGTTCATAGGCTTCGACTGGCTGCCCTCGGCCCTTGACTTGCAAGGAGTAGCGCGCCCCGGTGCGAATGTTCGGGCCGCAGGCCTTGACAGTGGCCTGGCTGGCGAGAATTGCGCAACCCGTTTCCTTGGTCATGCCTTCCAGACGCGAGGCGACGTTGACAACATCGCCAATCGCTGTGTATTCCATTCGGGTGCTTGAGCCGATGTTGCCCACCACGGCTTCGCCGCTGTGCAGACCAATGCCGATATCGAATCTGGGTAGATTGCGTTCGGGGAAGCGATCATCCATCCAGCCGCGAAAATCCGTGGCTACCTGTCGCAATGCCAGCGCCGCGCGGACGGCCCGTGCCGCATGGTCTGCTTGCGGCAGAGGGGCGCCGAATTCCGCCATGATGGCGTCGCCGATGAATTTGTCGATGGTGGCATCCTCGGCGAGTAGCGCGGCGCAGGCCCGCTCGAAGTAGCTGTTGAGCAGTTCGACAACCTCGTGCGCGGCGAGTTTTTCGCTGATGGTGGTAAAACCGCGAATGTCGGAAAACAGCACGGTGATCGCCGCCGCCTTGCCACCGAGTTCCGGCGGTTCCGTTGCGTTGATCAGTGCTGTCACCACACGGGGCGAAACGTAGCGACTGAACATGGCGCCGATACGCGCCTTTTCGCGTTCCTCGTGCGTCAGGCGCAGTAGCGTCAGGCCGCCGAGCACCACGGCCATGCCGATATGCAGGTGAGCGACGGGGAAAAGCAGGTTTTGCTTGAATAACAGATAAGTCGACGCTGCACTGAACAGCACGGCGCCCATGACGAGCAAAACCGACCCCAAGGGTGTCAGCCGTATGCCGATAAAAGCCAGCATGCCGAACAGCGCGAGAAAAGTGGTCAGCCGCGGTAGTCCGGACACTGGCTCGAGCCAGTGGCCGCCGAGTAGTGTTTCGACGATGTTGGCTTGAATTTCCGCTCCTGTCATCAGGCGATTCTTACCGCCCAAGCTGGTTGAGTACGGCGTGGGATGCGCGTCGCCCGTGCCGGCATAACCAGCGCCGAGAATGACAACCTTCCCCGCCAGTGCCTGTATCTCCAGCCGCTTTGTTGCATCGGGTTGCAACAGTGTTTCAAAGGAAATCGCACTAAAAGTACCCGGCGGCCCGGCATATGAGATGCGTAGTTCGGTGGCCGGCGGCCAGGCGCGGCCGCTAAAGGTGAATTTGCCATCGCTAGTTGCAGCGCGTGTGTCTTGACCGCTGGCGCGGATCGCCGCCAATGGCCCGAATGCCAGCAGTGGCAGACCCTCGCGGCGAGCGTAATCGCTGCTCGCTTCCAATAGTCCGAAGCGGCGCACCGTGCCGTCCGAATCCGCGCGAAGATTCGCCAGACCGATGCCGCGCACCATATCCATGTCAGGAAGGGCCAGCAGATAGTCCGGGTTGGGTAAAACGAAATCATCCGCCGTCTCGCCAGCGCCGACTTTGAATGCTGCAAGCTCGACATATCCAGCATTGATTGCTGCCCGGAACGGCTGGTCGAGGTTGCGAGAGGCTTCATTGGCCTGCAGACCCATCTTGGCGATCCACCGTTCCGGAGAACTGCTAAAGATAAAGTCGATTGCAACCAGCTTGACGCCGACCTCGCGCAATGTCGCCAGCGCCTGCGCCAGATGAGGCGTCCAGAATGCCAGCGGCTCGTCGGGGCGCGCATTGAGGCTCGGATCGTCGATCATCACCAGCGCCGCATGAATCGGCACATGGCGCTGACCGGCCAGTCGATGCCAGATATCCGCATAGAGATGTTCGAGTCGTTCGGCCGCGCCGCTGCGGTAGAGTCCTTCCGTTACGCCGGTGGCCAGCAGAACGGCTGCCAGCGCCACTATCCGGCTTTGGCGCAACAGTGATTGCAGCGGCCTGTGAATGCGCATTGATCCGTCATTCACGCCGGTTTCTCAGGGCTCTTTGGTAAAGGGAAACCAGTACGTCGGCTGTCATGTTGCCGGAATGTGACCGTTTCACGTCCGTCAATGCCTTTTCGAGCCGGGCATGTTCGCGTATTTCCAGCAACCCCGCAAAAAGGAAAATTTCCGGATTAAGGTCATCGTGCGCAGACTCCGCCCGCAGTCGCTTGTAGGTGTTTTCCAGTTTTGCAACATCCGTTGTTTCGATGCTCCGCAAGCGCACGGCCCCCGTACGCCCCTGGCTATCGAGAGCAGGGGTTCGGGCGATTTGCTTGACCAGAATGTCTGGTAATACCTTGACCTGCGGCTCGGCAAGCCCCTGGCCGTTACCCGCATGAGTCGCGATCTCGATTCTGCCAGTTCCGCTCCAGCGTTCCTGACGGTTGCTTTGAAAGAACACCATCTGAATGCTGGCATTACCTTCGAGCACCAGCAAGTCACCCTGTTTGAGCTTTACGAAGGCTTGCACCGGTGATTGCCCCGTCGGGGTGATGCGGTTGATTCTGCCATCAACTGCCGTGACCAACGCGACATCGATTTCCGGGGTGGTCGCGAGCAAGCGGCCGGGTAGGAGAAATAAACCGAGAATCAATAAGGAAGTGGCTACTAGAACGGTATTTTTCATAAGTGGTACTCCATGAAAATCAGGGTTAAGGCAGAGACTTTTTTCGAGTAGGGTGTTTCAACTGCGTGAGAATTGTGGGATTATGAGCGTTCTTGAAGGGGATTGATGATGAACATGTTTCTTTGCAAGCTGCCTGCCCTGGCTTTAGTGCCTTCTTTTCTGTTCATGATGAATTCGTCGGCTCAGGCCTCGGAAGAGGGTGGTCTCGTTCCTTATACCCGTCCGGCGGCGGCCGCGTCGGCTGCGGGTCCGGCGGCGGCCACGGCGGCTTCCGGTCCGGCGGCGGCGGCCATATCGGCCGCCGGCCCCAGAACCCCCGCAACCAAGACCATTACCAACTTCAGTCAGGCGTTGCGCTGCATGGATGAGTTGTTTCTGGCGCACGGCAAGAAAGACATCGTCATCACCTCGGCGGGTATCCCGGACGAAACCGGCAAGGTGCGCACGGGTACCAAAGAGATGGTCATCACGGCCATAGCGAAAATGACGTTACGCAGCAACGCCTTTGAATTCATCGACTTTCATGGTGGCCAGGGGGGCGGTATCGTCAGCGACGATTTAGCGCGTCTCTTCGAAGCCCGCGGCGATTCAGCGCGCAAACTCCCGGACTACTATATCCGCGGCTCCATCACGCAAATGGACGACAACGCGGTCAGAAAAAGCAAGGGGGCCGGCATCTCCCTGCCATTCCTTGATTTTGGTTACTCGAAAGACGAGGCCTTCGATCTGATCAGCATGGACATGAGCGTCGGCGAAGCCGCAACACGGAAGATTTTGCCGGTCACCAGCACCTCCAACACCATGGTAATGATCAAGGGTGGGAGATCGATGGATGGCGGCGGCAAGCTGGGCAAGATCGGTCTGAGTTTCAATCTGGACCTCAGTCGCGCGGAAGGTCTGGGCGCCACGACACGCACATTGCTTGAGCTCAGCGTGATCGAGACGCTCGGCAAGTTCACGCAGGTGCCTTATTGGCGCTGCCTGGATACCGACATCACTAATCCGCTCATCCGCGAACAGGCGATAGAAAGTTACGACATGCTGAAGGACAAGGAACGCGTCACTTTCGTCCAGCGCAAGCTGGGCGGCAGCATGAACCGTTACAAGGGGCCGGTGGATGGTGTCATCAACGCCGAGCTCAAGCAGGCTGTCGGCGAGTATCAGGCCGCAGCGGGTCTGGTGGCGAACGGTCAAATCAATTTCGACCTGTATGCCAGTCTGCTCGATGACATTCAGAACAGTCTTGCCGCGCTGCCAGCCGTGCAAAAGCCGCCTCTGCCGAATACGCTGGCTATCGTCGCCGCGCCACCCCCGGCTTTTGCGCCACCTCCGGCTCAGGCGCCTGCCCAAGCCGGTGCGACTGGCAATTTCCGCGTCAATCTCGATACTGAGCGAGGAGCGCGCCCCAGCTATCGCGTCGGCGAATTCCTCAACCTGAACCTTTCTCTCACCGCTGATGGTACAGCCTATTGCTATTACGAAGATGGCGCACGCAATACCGCGCGTATTTTCCCCAACCAGTTTCAGACCAATTCATACCTCCGGGCAAACAACAATGTGCGTCTGCCCGCTGGCGGTTTCAAAATTCGTTTTGACCAGCCAGGGCGCGAACGCGTTGCATGCATCGGCTCCGACCGTGAATTGATCGTTCCCAGGGCGTTGCAAGGCGTCAAGGATCTGACGCCATTGCCGGTCAGATCGCTGGACGAAGTGATCAATCAGTATCGCCAAGCCAACCCCGCCGCCGTGGTAAGCCAGATTGACGCAACGGTTGTCCGGTAAGCGAACAATGTACTCGCCTACTGTCTCGACCTGCATAAAACTGCTCTGCGGAGTTTGGGTGTGCATTGTCACGACGCTGGCTGCGGCGGAAATAGTGATCCCGCCACAAAAAAGCGTTGAGGCCGAAAGGGCAAAAGCCGCGCCATTGATAGTGCCCACCATCATTCTCCTGCCTGCCGAAGAGGACGAGGGTGTGCTTGCTCCGCGTTATCGACCGGATGGACGAGCAGCGGACCAGCGCCACAAGGCGCGCCAATACCGGGAAGGTGTTCCGCCATTCGGCACGCCGCTCATTGGCGACGGAGCCATCATTCTTTTGCCTGAAGAAACTACAGCCGACCGGGCGCGGGAAAATCGCGCACGCGCACGCGCCTATGTTACCGATGGCAATAAACTTCCCATCGAGAGAATGGGTTCAGACGGTATTCCCGTGATCCGGTGCGCACTCCCGGCCAGTAGTGTTGCCGGTCGGATCGGGGACGACACGCGGGCGGGCAGCTTGTTTTACATCGTACAGGGGAATCAGAGAATCAAAGTCAGGTGTGCGCCGTGACAGCCATTTGGCCGGAAAGTTTTTTTTAAGACCGCGTCAACTTGCTGAAGCCGATAGACGTTGTCCGTATCGTGAACATGAGAGTCTGTCAAACATGACAAATCCAGCCCTTGCCATCCCGATTTCGCTTCTGGTCTCCCTGTTGTTCGCGGGTCAAGCGTACGCTCAGGTATCCGTTGATGTTCCAGGCGTCAGCGTTAGAACAGGCAAGAGCGATGGGAATGTGGCGGTCAGCGTGGGTCAAGGGGCAACGGCGGTCAATACCTCGGGTGTTATCGGCGCTGGGGTCGAAATGGAAGGTGTGGCCGTGGTGAATGGTGATGTTTTCATTGATGGCGAAAAAATCCAGCGTGGAAAAACCAGGCACACGGCCAAAAAAACCGGCATTACCTACCGGATACAGTGGGGCAAGGACGGCAATGTCAACGTTCAGCAAAATTGATCAATCAGAGTCAGTTACACGGCAAAGGATAGGATTTCTCATGCTCGCAACCCTTAAAAGCAATCTTTTCCCGGTTGTGCGCGCGGCTTTGCTGGTGGTGTTTTTTACGGCTGGGTTGGTTGTCAATGCTGCGGCGTTCCAGCCGGTTGCGGGGGATTTTTCCACCATCCTGAATAACCGGTCCGGGCAATTGACAGTCTGGCAATACAAGGAGAATCCGGAGATTTATGTTTTCGATTTTCCGGGCATGGGTTACCAAGGGCGAAGCTTTAACCGCATTACCCAACTCACCGAGCAGCAAAGCAAAGGCGAACACCATCAGCGTATCCTGACTGAAAAAGAAATGAACGCCTATCTCATGGCAGCCAGACGCACGGAGGCCAATTTTGCTTACGGCCATGACGTCATGGTTCATGAGTTGACCAAATTCTTCAATCTTGCGGATCGTGATAGCGTCGCCCTGTATCCAGAAGAAATCGCCATTCGTGACTTTTTGGTGGCGCAGGGCATGTTGCGTAATTGGCGAGGATTTTGGCAGTTCATTCAGCCCAATGTTGTGATTCTTGCGATTCCACAGACGCAGGAAAAAAATGCCACTGAGCCGATGATCACTTCAGATGCGCGTTATGCGATTTTGCTGCATGAGATGGCCCACGGCGAGTACTACACGAATCCTTACTATGCGCAGTATTGCCGACGTTTCTGGGGTGAGTCGATGACAGACAACCAGCGCAAGGCATTCGAGACCTTTCTCGGCAAGGCAGGTTACGACGCAGGAGACGGTGAACTTCTGGTGAATGAGATGCAGGCTTACCTGATGTTTACGCCTGATCCGGCTTCGTTTAGTGCGCGCAAGCTAGGTGTGTCCGAGCAGGAGCTTGCAACAATACGCGCGGCCTTTCGCAGTGGCAGGCCGCCCACCAGGTTGCCGCTCCATTTCAATGTTCCACAATGAGAAAGGGAGACGTGATGCACAACTCATTCAACGTGGTGATTGCAACGTGCATGGTTTTTGTTGCCGCCGAAAGCAGTGCCCAGGCCAGCCAGACCCGCATCAAGGGTAATACGGAAATCAATGTCAAAACAGAGAATACGACCGCCATAGCAACCGGAACGGGCAACGTGGCGAAAAACCGCATCGGCGTAGTTCAGGGTGACAAGCGGGGCGACACCAAAATCAACGTTAGCGCTGCCAACGTCACTACCGTGGTAACTGGTCGTAACAAGAAGGCATGCACCAATATCGGAGGAATTGTCAGCGATGAATGCAAATAAATTTTACCGGTGCGTCGGCTTTGTGCTGTTGCTTGGTTTTGCATCCTCTGCCGTTTACGCGACACAGGGTTTGGATGCTCCTGCTCAAACCAAGGTAAATAATGCGCGGGCGAAGGCGTGGACCGATGGCTCAATCAAAAACCCGGAGCACCAAAAAACCGTTGTCAATGTCGGTAACAAACGCGATGGCGGTTGTAGTGACGTCAACATTGGCACTGCAAAACCTGGAGAAAAAGCACCAAAAAACATCGTCGTCACCACGAAACAAGTTATCAACGTCTGTAAATAAGGAACCTGTAACATGAGATTTTTCGAAAAGTCGGTTGGTTGTCCGGTAGTTAGCGGTCTTGCGTGCAGTGTTCTTTTGGCGGCGTTGATTGGCGCTTCCGGGCTGGTGTCGGCTGAAACCAATGATGCGGCCAAGTTGAAAGAACTTGAGCGGGCCATGACGGTGCCATCTGACGTGGATCCAGCGCAGAAAAAGCCCCGGACGCGCGCCATTGTTTTTGACGGTGCGGATGCCTCCGCCCCTGTCACAAATACCCAGCGCGTGGCGAATAACGTCATGGACTGCGCAAATCTTCCTTCTGGCGTCAGAACCGATTCAGTCGATTTCGCCATTCAATTCCAGGCGGGGAGCGCCAGAATTTCTCCAGCTTCCGAGCAAACCTTGATGAGCATCGGCAAGCTTCTGGGGCTTGATCCAAGTCGCTGCGTTGTCATTGAAGGACACACCGACATCACCGGTAATCCGGCCAAAAACTTTGATCTGTCGAATGATCGCGCCAACTCGGTAGCCGGTTTTATTGTTGATAGATCAGGAATTGATCGCAAGCGGATATCGTCTGTCGGCAAGGGAGCGAGCGATCTCCTGCCCAATCTTGATCCGCGCGATCCGAAGCACCGCCGTGTTGTATTCAAGATCGTAGCTAAATGATTTTTTAACCCACCGAAGGAGACATACCATGCGTACCATTTTGTTGATCGCTGCATCTGCAATTATCGCAACCCCCGTCTTTGCGCAACAAGCTCAACGCTCAAGTAACCCGCAGGGCGTCCAGATTCAGGGTAATACGAACATCAAGGCCAAGCAGGAGAACGTCGTTGCTGTTGCTGTTGGCGAGGGCAATACCGCCGCCAACACTGCCGGCGCCATCAAGGGCGGCACCCAGATTCAGGGCAACACAACG
>JAUXWU010000067.1 GCA_030680085.1 Rhodocyclaceae bacterium
CGCCGTCCCGCCAGCGCCGACTTTTGCAAACCAGTCGCCAGCGCCGGCCTTCGAGTGGGCGGAGGTGAAGGATCTGTTTGGCGCAACGTCGGCCGCTGCGGCAGATGCACCGCGACAGACCGGGTTCGGCGAACATCTGGCCGAACATCTGGCGCGCGCCGAGATGGAAATGGAAGTGCAGCGCATGCGCGCCGAAATGGAACGGATGCGCGCCGAAATGGATGAACTACGCTTGGCGCGGCGCGTGTCGCCGCAATATGCCGAGGCGATGGAGCTGGCCCAGCGCGGATTTTCCGCGCAGGCGGTGGCCGACCGCCTGGGAATTTCGCTGGCCGAAGCCGAATTGGTGCATGCCTTGAGCCGCGGCGACAAGAACTTTGCAGAAGGAGAGGATCATGGCAGAGACGAATACGTCCCAAACGACGGACCCAATGAATTCGACAACCGCCGTTTCGGCTGAAAACGCAGCAGATGACAGTGCCCTGAGAAAAAGCCTGCTGTCGCGCATTGCCGTCGCCGGCGTGGTGATTGCCGGCCTGCTGGGCGCTCTGGCCGTGTATGACCTGCTCAACAAACCGCAAGCGCCGGCCATGCCCAAGATGGCCGCCGCGCCAACGGCGCTGACAACACCAACGGTGCCGGCAGTGCCGACGGCGCCAGCCGAACCGCCTGTTCAGATCGCGGAAGAGAAGTCTGCCGAAGCCAAGGATGCCCAGGCGACCGAAGCCAAAGCAGAGGAAGGCAAGACCGCCAGCGCCGAGCTGGCAGCCGTGCCGGAACGCACCGACACGCCGAAGGCGTCTGTGGCGGCCGAAAAACCACTCAAGGCGGCCAAGCCGGTAACCCCCCCGGCGACTGCCCGCGCCGCCGCGGTCAAGCCCACGCCGCCGGCCGCAGCCCCGCAAAAGCCCGATGCCCAGCGCGAAATCGCCAGCGGTATGCCGGAACGCGCTGCACAGGCGCATGCGCCGGCATCGCGGCCGCTGACGCAGGCGGCCGATACGACGCAGCGCTATCTGCTGCAGGTCGGCGTGTTCAGCAACCATGCCAATGCCGAGGAACTGGTGGCCCGCTTGCAGCAGGCCGGCATCCCGGCGCAGATCGAATCGCGCGTACAAGTCGGCCCCTTCGCGTCCCGTGCAGAGGCGGACGCCGCCCGCGCCAAACTGAAATCACTGGGCATGGCCGACGGCCTGCTGGTGAGGAGATAATTGACCATGCACATCGACACCCCCAACGCCGCCACGCTCGACGCCGCCACGCTTGCCATCCAATCCGACCGGATCATCGAATTTCCCGCCGGTCTGGCCGGTTTTGAAGCCTGCCGCCGTTACACCCTGTTCCATCCGGAAACAGCGGGCGGCGCCCTGCCGCGCTATTTCATCCTGCAATCGCTCGATGACCCGGCGCTGGCCTTCAACATCGCCGATCCAGCCCTGTTCGGCTTCAGTTACGAGATCAAGCTATCGGATGCCGAGACTGCCGCGCTCGACCTGGCCGACCCGTCAGAGGCCGCCGTGGTGGTGATTCTCGCCAAGGACGCCCCGGCCGGCGGCGTTGGGGCT
This sequence comes from Rhodocyclaceae bacterium, assembly GCA_030680085.1. Lineage (GTDB taxonomy): Bacteria > Pseudomonadota > Gammaproteobacteria > Burkholderiales > Rhodocyclaceae > Sulfuricystis. Next base: position 1,566 of record JAUXWU010000067.1, read on the forward strand.
TTGCGCGCCAATCTCCAGGCGCCGCTGGTGCTCAACGTGCGGGCGCGTCGCGGCATCCAGCATGTCTTCGCCCGCCTCAACTACCACGTCACGGAGTAGACCTAGACCATGTCTCAGATCATCAGCATCATTAGTACCCTCAGCGCCCCGGCCACCATCGGCCCCTATTCGCAGGCCGTGCGTTGCGGCGACACCATTTACCTGTCCGGTCAGATCGGCCTTGACCCGGCCAGCATGCAGATGGTCGAGGGCATCGACGCTCAGATCGTGCGGGTCTTCGACAATCTCCAGGCCGTCGCCGCAGCCGCCGGGACGACGCTCGATGCCGCCGCCAAGCTCAACATTTATCTCGTCGATCTGGCCAACTTTGCCAAGGTGAATGAGGTGATGGCGCGCTATTTCAAAGCGCCCTATCCGGCACGCGCCGCTGTCGGCGTCAAGGAGTTGCCGCGCGGCGCCTTGGTTGAAGCTGACGCCGTGTTGGTGATTGATTAAAACCTCCATTCCAGGGGCGACGCCGCTCGTAGCGGACAAGCTCAAAAACCTCGGCTTGCTGACGCAGGCCGATCTTGTCCTACACCTGCCGCTGCGCTTTGAGGATGAAACCCGCATCACATTGATTGCTGCCGCCGTGCCGGACGCGGCGGCGCAATTTGACGTCACGGTGATCTCCAGCGAGATTGTCTATCGCCCGCGCCGGCAGTTGATCTGTCGTGTTGAAGATGCTTCGGGAACGCTGCAGTTTCGTTTCCTGAATTTTTATCCCAGCCAACAGAAAGTCTTGCAGCCGGGGGCGCGGCTCCGGGTGTTTGGCGAAGTGCGCGGCGGTTTCTGGGGCACCGAAATGATTCACCCGCGTTTTCGTGTGCTGCACGATGACGAGGCGCTGCCGACTGAACTGACGCCGGTTTATCCGACCACGGCCGGGCTGGGGCAGGCGACGTTGCGGCGCTTGATCGGGCGGGCATTGCAGGAAGTCGATCTGGGTGAAACCTTGCCGGACCCCATCGTCAAGCGCTTGCAGCTGGCTGATTTGGCCGCGAGCGTGCGCTTACTGCACGTCACCCCGCATGAAACCGCACCACCCGCGGCCCGGCAGCGCATCGCCTTTGACGAACTGCTGGCGCAGCAGATTTCCTTGCGGCAGGCTTATGCTGCTCGCCGCATGCACCAGGCGCCGCGCCTGGCGGGCGACGGCGCTTTGACTGGCCGGCTGCTGGCCGCCCTGCCGTTCCGTTTGACGGATGCGCAAGCGCGGGTCTGGCAGGAAATTTCCCGCGATCTGGCCGAGCCCCACCCGATGCAGCGCCTCCTGCAAGGGGATGTCGGCAGCGGCAAGACTGTGGTCGCGGCGCTGGCGATGTTGCAGACGGTTGAGGCCGGCCATCAGGCGGCATTGATGGCGCCGACCGAAATCCTTGCCGAACAGCACTACAGGAAGCTCGCCGCCTGGCTGGCGCCGCTGGGGCTGGAGGTTGCCTGGTTGTCAGGCAGCCAGAAGAAGAAGGACAAGCAGGCCTCCATTGCAAAAGTCGGCGCTGGCAAGACGGCGTTGCTGGTGGGAACCCATGCGTTGATCGAAGAAAACGTTGAATTCGCCCGGCTCGGTCTGGCCATCGTCGACGAGCAGCACCGCTTCGGCGTGCGCCAGCGCCTGGCGCTCAAGCAGAAAGGATTGCACAGCCATCAGCTCGCCATGTCGGCCACGCCGATCCCTCGCACGCTGGCTATGAGCGTCTATGCCGACCTCGATGTCTCGGTGATCGATGAGTTGCCGCCCGGCAGAACAAAGGTGGTCACCAAGCTGGTGGGCGCTGCGCGGCGTCACGAAATTGTCGCGCGTGTGCGTGAGCTGTGTCGATCGGGCCGGCAGGTTTACTGGGTCTGTCCGTTGATCGAGGAATCCGAAGTCTTGCAGTTGAAAACGGCCGAGGAGACCTACGCGCACCTTATGGCCGAATTGCCCGAATTGCGCATCGGCCTGGTGCATGGACGGATCAAGTCAGACGCAAAAGCCGCCGTGATGGCGGCCTTTGTGAAGAATGAAATCCAGTTGTTGGTGGCGACGACGGTGATCGAGGTCGGTGTCGATGTGCCGAATGCGAGCCTGATGGTGATTGAGCACGCCGAGCGTTTTGGTCTGGCGCAGCTACATCAATTGCGCGGCCGCGTCGGGCGTGGGGCGGCCGAGTCGGCCTGCATCCTGCTTTATGAACAGCCCTTGTCCGAAACCGCCCGCGCGCGGCTCAAGATCATCTACGAGAACAGCGACGGCTTCGAGATTGCCCGCCAGGATCTGCATCTGCGCGGCCCTGGCGAATTCATCGGCAGCCGCCAAAGCGGGTTGCCGCTGTTGCGCTTTGCCGATCTCGAAGATACCGCGCTGGTCGAAGCCGCCCGCGCGGCGGCCGAAGAAATGCTGGCCGAATGGCCAGGGCATGCCGAACGGCATCTGGCGCGCTGGCTGGGCGGACGGGCGGAACTGCTAAGGAAACGCTGAACAAGCCATCGCAAAGCGCGACGGTGAACTGAATTCGAGGCGAACTTGCGACGGAAGTGTCATTTTCATTGGGTAGCGGGCCAATTTTAGCCAGGAAGCGATGAATTTCTCTTCATTTTGCTCATACCGGACGCACCTCTCCCGTGAGAGGACGTCCCCATTTGCTGATGTTGAGCATCGCCAGCATGGCGAAGGCCCGGTTGGCGTTCTTGGCCAGGCCGCGATAGCGGGCCTTGGCAAAGCCCCACAGCCGTTTCAGGGCCAGGAAGGGATGCTCGACCTTGGAGCGCACGCTCGACTTGCGCCGATTGGTTTCCTTGTCGGCTTCCGTCAAGGGACAGTTCCGGTAGGCGCGTTTGTTGGTGAAGTCCTTGGCCTTCGGCGCAATGCCCCGGAGTCGCTCGCGCTGTTGTTTGCCTCGATAGGCGCTGTCGCCGTAGAAGCGGGTTTCTTCGCCATGCAGAAGGTTCGGCACTTCATGGCGGTCATGCACGTTCGCGGCAGTAACGCTGGCGCTATGCACCAGGCCCGTCTTGCTGTCCGCGCCAATGTGCAACTTCATGCCGAAGTACCACTGGTTCCCCTTCTTGGTTTGGTGCATCTCGGGATCACGGCTTTTGTCCTGATTCTTGGTCGAGGGCGGCGCAGCGATCAAGGTGGCATCCACAATCGTGCCGCCCGACAGTTTCATCCCGTTGGACTGCAGCAGTTCGCCCACCTTGGCGAACAGCGCAGCGCCCAGATCGTGCTTCTCCAAGAGGTGACGGAAATTGAGCAGGGTCGTGGCGTCCGGCACCCGCTCGTGCCCCAGATCGATACGGCAGAACTCCCGGAACACCGGCACGTCGTAGAGCGCGTCTTCGCAGGCTTCGTCCGCCAAGTTGAACCAGTTGGCCACACAGTACATGCGCAGCATCCGTTCCAAACCTTTCGGCGGCCGACCATTCCCCACCTTGGGGTAATACGGTTCGATCAGCGCACAGAACTCCGCCCACGGCATCAGACTCTCCATGCGCGCCAGAAATTCGACCTTGCGCGTCGCCCGGTTGTGCTTCTCGAATCCCCTTGTTGCCGCCAGCGTCATCTGCTTCATCGTCTTGTCCGCCACTCATCAAACCGAAAGGCCGATTATATATGACAAACGCATTGATTGCAACTTATTCAGTGTTTCCTTAAAGTGAGATTGATGTCCGCTCCGGGACGAGCGGCGTTTGCTTCGAGGTGCGGATACCTGACTGAGGCAGCCTGCATCAGGCATCGCCGTCCTGCCAGCGTGTAAAACCGGGGACAGACCACGGTTTTCCCACTCCACAAAAGGAAGATGGCAGTGAGGTTGTCATAAAACCGTGGTCTGTCCCCCATTGTTTGCAGAACTTCGGCGCGCAGTGCGTCGGACATGAAGTAGCCGATGTCTTGCCGCCAGGCGTCGAGAATGGGGTAGCGTAAAACCGGGGACAGACCACGGTTTTCCCACTCCACAAAAGGAAGATGGCAGTGAGGTTGTCATAAAACCGTGGTCTGTCCCCCATTGTTCTGTGAGGTTGTCATAAAACCGTGGTCTGTCCCCCA
>JAUXWU010000060.1 GCA_030680085.1 Rhodocyclaceae bacterium
CCGGCCATCCTGGCGCGCCCATGGGCATGGCCGATATTGCCGAGGTGCTGTGGAACCACCACCTGCGCCACAACCCCAACAACCCCAAGTGTGCCATCCGCGACCGTTTTGTGCTGTCGAACGGCCATGGTTCGATGCTGATCTACGCCCTGCTGCACCTCACCGGCTATGACCTCAGCATCGACGACCTCAAAAAGTTCCGTCAATTGCACAGCAAGACCCCGGGCCACCCCGAACTCGGCTACACGCCGGGCATCGAAACCACCACCGGCCCGCTCGGCCAGGGCATCACCAACGCCGTCGGCATGGCGATGGCCGAAAAGCTGCTGGCCAACGAATTCAACAAGCCGGGCCACGAGATCGTCGATCACCGCACCTGGACCTTCCTCGGCGACGGCTGCCTGATGGAAGGCATCTCGCATGAAGCCTGCGCGCTGGCCGGCACCTGGGGTCTGGGCAAGCTGACCGCCTTCTGGGACGATAACGGCATCTCCATCGACGGCCACGTCGAGGGCTGGTTCACCGACGACACGCCGAAGCGTTTCGAAGCCTATGGCTGGCACGTCGTGGCCAACGTCAATGGCCATGATCCCGAGGCCCTGCACGCCGCCATCGAGGCCGCCAAGGCCGTCACCGACAAGCCCTCGCTGATCTGCTGCAAGACCGTGATCGGCGCCGGTTCGCCGAGCAAGCAGGGCACGCATGACGTGCATGGCGCGCCGCTCGGCGACATCGAGATCGCCCTTACCCGCCCGCACATCGGCTGGCACTTCGGCCCCTTCGAAATCCCCCAAGAAGTTTACGAAGCCTGGGATGCGAAGAAGAAAGGCGCCGAATGGGAAACCGGCTGGGAGCAGAAGTTTGCGCACTACGCGAAAGCTTTTCCTGTTGAAGCCGCCGAATTCAAGCGCCGCATGGCCAATGAACTGCCGGCCCACTGGGCCGAGCATGCCGCGAAGGCTATTGAAGGCGCCAACGCCAAGGCCGAGACCGTCGCCACCCGCAAGGCTTCGCAGATCGCCATCAACGCACTGGCCCCGGCCCTGCCCGAGTTCGTCGGCGGCTCCGCCGACCTGACCGGCTCCAACCTGACCAACTGGACGGGCTGCAAGCATGTCTCCGGCAAGTCCTGCGGCAACTACATCTCCTACGGCGTGCGCGAATTCGGCATGTCGCACATCATGAACGGCATGGCGCTGCACGGTGGCATTCTGCCCTTCGGCGGCACCTTCCTGATGTTCTCGGAATATGCCCGCAATGCGCTCCGCATGTCGGCGCTGATGCAGCAGCGCGTGATCTATGTGTTCACGCACGACTCCATCGGCCTCGGCGAAGACGGCCCGACGCACCAGCCGGTCGAGCAGATCGCGACGCTGCGGCTGATCCCCAACATGGATGTCTGGCGTCCGTGCGATACGGTCGAGACCATGGTGGCCTGGACGGCTGCCGTCGAGAAGACGACCGGCCCGTCGTCGCTGTGCCTGTCGCGCCAGAACCTGCCCTTCGTGGCACGCGATGCCGCCACCCTCGCCAACATCAAGAAGGGCGGCTACGTCATCTCCGCCGCCAAGGGTGCTACCCGAGCGGTGATCATCGCCACGGGTTCCGAAGTCGAGCTGGCCCTCAAGGCCCAGGAAGCATTGGCCCGGCAGGAGATCCACGTCAACGTCGTGTCGATGCCCAATACCAACGCCTTCGATCGTCAGGATCAGGCCTACAAGGACAGCGTGCTGCCCAAAGGGCTGCCGCGCATCGTCGTCGAGGCGGGCGTCACTGGCGGCTGGTGGAAATATGTCGGCGGCGAAGGTGCCGTCATCGGCCTCGACCGTTTTGGCGAATCTGCCCCGGCCGGTACGCTGTTCAAGGAATTCGGTTTCACGGTGGCCAACGTCGTGAAGGCCGTCGAACAATTCATCTGATCACACAAGGAGAACCACACATGACCATCAAAGTTGGTATCAACGGCTTCGGCCGCATCGGCCGCATGGTGTTCCGCGCTGTCGCCAAGGACTTTCCCGAACTCGAAGTTGTCGGCATCAACGACCTGCTTGAGCCGAGCTATCTGGCCTACATGCTGAAGTACGACTCCGTGCATGGCCGTTTCAATGGCGAAGTTTCCAGCGAGGGCAACAACCTGATCGTCAATGGCAAGAAAATTCGCCTGACCGCCGAGAAGGATCCAGCCAATCTGAAGTGGAACGAAGTGGGAGCCGACCTCATTATCGAATCGACCGGTTTCTTCCTGACCAAGGAAAGCTGCCAGAAGCACATTGACGAGGGCGCCAAAAAAGTCGTCCAGTCGGCCCCGTCGAAGGACGACACGCCGATGTTCGTCTATGGCGTGAACCACGAGAA
>JAUXWU010000091.1 GCA_030680085.1 Rhodocyclaceae bacterium
GACAAGAGCCGGCAAACCACGCTGGCGCGCTTCATCTTCGCGCTGGGTATCCGCAATGTCGGCGAGGCGACGGCGAAGGATCTGGCGCGTCATTTCGGTGGGCTCGATGCGCTGATGGCTGCTGACGTCGAGTGCTTGCAGCAGGTACCGGATGTCGGACCGGTGGTGGCCGCATCGATCGTCCGTTTTTTCGCCGAACCGCACAACATCGAGGTGGTCGAGCAACTGCGCGCGGCGGGTGTTTGTTGGGAAGAGGGCGCGTCATCCACGCTTGTCAGTTCGTCCATCGCCGGCAAGACCTTTGTGCTGACCGGTACACTGCCGACCTTGTCGCGCGATGCCGCGAAGGAACTGATCGAGGCGCAAGGCGGTAAGGTGGCCGGTTCGGTGTCAAAGAAAACGCACTATGTCGTGGCGGGTTCTGATGCCGGTTCCAAACTCGAAAAAGCGCAAGAATTGGGCATTACCATTCTGGACGAAGCAGAATTCAAGAGATTGCTGAAACAAACAGCATAGAACCGGAAATCTGAATGCCCACGCTAAACTGGATCGGCAAAGAAGCCGTCGTCAAACATCACAAAGAGGTACCGTTTCGTCTGCTGGAACCGGTGCCCGAACTGTCCTGCGAGAAAGTCGGCGCTGGCGAGACGGCGAGCAATTCCACCAGCGGCAACTTGATCGTGCAGGGCGATAACCTGCACGCCCTCAAGGCCCTGCTGCCGCGCTACGCCGGGCAAGTGAAGTGCATCTACATCGACCCGCCGTACAACACCGGCAACGAGGGCTGGGTCTACAACGACAACGTCAACAGCCCGGAAATCCGCCGCTGGCTGGGCGAAGTGGTCGGCAAGGAAGGCGAGACGCTGGATCGGCACGACCGCTGGTTGTCGATGATGTATCCGCGGCTGGTGCTGCTGCGGCAGTTTCTGCGCGATGACGGGGTGATACTTATGTCCATTGATGGCAACGAGCATCGCTTTGCGGAGTTACTCTTGGACGAGATATTCGGCAGCACCAACCGTGTCGAAACACTGATCTGGAAGAAGAGCTACGGTGGTGGAGCCAAGTCGAAGCAAGTCGTGAATCTTCATGAGTACGTCCTTTGCTTTGCGCGCAACAAGGAAAAAGTGGGCGTAATCGAGCTCCCACCAAGCGATGAGCTAAAGCGATATTACAAGTTCCAAGACGATAAAGTTTCGACTCGTGGCCCGTATCGCCTGCAACCTTTGGCGACGAACAGCATGGATGCTAGGCCGAATTTGCGCTACGCAATCTCGTTCGACGGGGAAGAAATCTGGCCCGAGAAACAGTGGCAATGGTCAAAGGAGCGCACGTTGGCCGCACTGTCAGCGAATGAGCTCGTCATCAAGAAGGTTCGCGGCAAGTGGTCGGTCAATTACAAGCAATATCTGCGTGATGACGATGGCGAGGAGCGCGGATCAAAGCTGTACTCGATCATCGAATCCATCTACACACAGCAGGGTACAAACGAACTGAAGGCAATGTTCGGAGACGGAAAGACCTTCGATTTTCCGAAGCCACCTGCGCTCGTGAAGAAATTCGTTCAGGCTTTTACGCATCCGGACTCTATTATTCTCGATTCTTTTGCAGGTAGCGGAACAACTGGTCACGCGGTCATCGCCGCCAACGCTGAGGATGGCGGCAACCGCCGTTTCATCCTCGTCGAGATGGACGACAACATCGCCCGCAACGTCACCGCCGAGCGTGTGAAGCGCGTGGCCACCGGCTACACCAACGCCAAGGGCATCACCGTCCAAGGTTTGGGCGGTGGCTTCCAGTTCTGCCGCCTATCCGCCGAGCCGCTGTTCACTGCCGAGGGGCAGATTCGCTCTGATGTCACTTTTGCCCAACTGGCCGAATTCGTCTGGTTCGCGGAAACCGGTTCCGGCTACACCAGCCAAGGAGATTCGCCGCTTCTGGGCGTGCATGATGGGCGCGGCATCTACCTGCTCTACAACGGCATCCTCAAGGACAAGTCCATCGCCGGCGGCAATGTGCTCACCGGGCCGGTGTTCGACGTGCTGCCAAAATTTGCCGACCCCAAAGTGATCTACGCCGCCGCCAACCGCATGGGCGGCCGCGCGGCGCGTGAGGGCATCACCTTCAAGCAAACCCCTTATGCACTGGAGGTGTAAGCCATGACCACATTCGCACCAAAAACCTACCAGTCGCAAGTGCTCGACAGCGTGGAAGCCTACTTCAAGGCTTGCCACGAACTGCCGTCACCGTCGATTGCCTTCACCGCCACCACGGAGCGCCTGTGGGGCCGTGGCAATACCTACAACCCGCTCTCGGGTTTCCCGGCCGATATGCCGTATTTCTGCCTGCGCGTACCCACCGGCGGCGGCAAGACCTGGCTGGCGGCAAAGAGCGCCGTGCTGGTCAACACGCACCTGCTGCGTTGCGAGCACAGCGTCATCTTGTGGCTGGTGCCTTCGAAGCCGATCCGCGAGCAGACGCTGCGCGCCTTGCGCGACCGCCAGCACCCTTATCACACCGCGCTGCGCGAAGCTGGCCCGATTACCGTGCTGGATCTGGAGGAAGCCAAGAGCGTGACGCGCGCCACGCTGGATACCTCGACCACGATCATCGTGGCCACGCGGCAGGCGTTTCAGGTCGAAGAGGAAGAATGCCGCAAGGTGTACCAGTCCAGCGGCGCGTTGATGCACCACTTCGACAATCTATCGCCAACGCAGCGGGACGAGTTGTTGACCGAAGGCGAAGGCGCGAATCGGATCACGCCCTATTCGCTGGCCAACGTACTGCGTCTGCGTCGACCCTTCGTGGTCGTCGACGAGGCGCACAACAACCGCACCGAACTGGCCTTCGA
>JAUXWU010000098.1 GCA_030680085.1 Rhodocyclaceae bacterium
TACTTCCTCCGGGAACTGCATTGATCTTCAAGGCATCGTAAATAGCCTTCAAAGCCGGTTCGGCAACGGTGCTCTTGCGCACATGAACAGTTCGCCCATCCGCGCAGCGCAGGCTGGCCGTGATGCGGCGCTGAACGGACATGGTTTGTCTCAGGCACGACCACGAAGCATGAATACCGGCCGCCTTCAATTGAGTCCGCAGAATCTGCACGCACTGATAGGCCAGTGTGCCCGGTGTCAATGCCGGAACTTAGCTACGGGTCAGAAACTTGTAGCGATGATCCAGAACGGTCACCAAGGCAGGCTTCTAACTGAACAACGCTTTACCAAACTCACCGACCCAACCCCAAGTTCGGCTGCGTTCAGCAAGATGCAAGGGGAATGCGTATCGTGGCGGTAGCTAAGGCGAGACTGGAGTGCATAGGGTGGAGAACGGACTGGCCTGCCCGGACCATCCGCCTCAGTTCCCGCCACACCAAAGAGAAAAGCCACCCCGAAGGATGGCTTTCTAGGAATACTGGTGGCCAGGGGCGGAATCGAACCGTCGACACGCGGATTTTCAGTCCGCTGCTCTACCAACTGAGCTACCTGGCCACAGGAAGCCGCGCATTATAGTGGCTGTCATGATTGCCGTCAAAAAATCTCCGCGGCCCCATCAGAAGCATTGCAGCAGATTCGCCTCGCAGTACATCTTCTTCAGATACGCCAGGCCGATCCACAGCCAGAACAACAAGAAGAAGGCCACGAAGGGCAGGTGTTTGTCGATGATCTGCGGCGGCGCAAGCTTGCGCACGATTTTCAACACGGGCCCGGTGACGATGACGAAGACCTTGTAGATGGTGTTGGTGTGGCGGCGGCTGCCGGCGAGCAGGGCGAGCAGGCCCTGACCGAGCAGGAACAGCAGGGAAATTTCGACCAGCGCGCGCAGCACGCCGAGGAGGAGGAGTTCGGGGTGACTCATGGTATGTTCAAACTTTCTTGAATGGGACTGATGCAACGATGAATTACGATCACTGGCGACATTATGCCCGCGGCTGGGTGTTTCATTTTCTGGGTAAAACCGATACCGCCTACGCGGCGTATGCCGAGGCATTCCGCATCAACCCGGCGGATCTTCAGTCGCTGCGCCATCTGGCCTCCATCGCGGCGGAAAAACAGCGCTGGGAGACCGCCGAGTCCTGGTATGCGAAAGTGCTCGATTTGCGGCCCGCGGAAGGCGACACCTGGTTCAACCTGGGCTTTGTGCGCGAACGCGCGGCAAAACCGGCGGAGGCGATTGCCGCTTTCAACGAGGCGGTGCGCCTTAACCCGAAGCAGGATCGCGCCTGGTACGGCATGGGGTTCGCCCACGCGCGACTCGGTCAGCACGCGGCGGCGGCCACCGCGTTCCAGGAAGCGGTGACATTGCAGCCGATGAACGGCGAGGCGTTTTATCAGTTGGGCATGGCCCTGCATCATGCAAACCGTCCGGATGAAGTGAAGCCCGTGGTGATCAGGCTGCTCGACTTCGAACCGAAGCGCGCAAAAAAGTTGGCGCAGGACACCGAACGCGCCGATCTGATGAAACTCATTCCAGAACTCCCGTTTTAAAAGTCGGCGCTGGCGAGACGGCGCCAGCCGGCGCGCCGCCAACACGGGGACGGCGTCAGCCGACACGCCGCCAACATGGGGACGGCGTACGATAAAAAACCGGCCCGCACTTTTGCAGTGGGGCCGGCTTGAAACGCGGGGGAACTGCGTCCCCCTCCTCCTCCAGTAACGCTTAGGCGGCTCTGGTGTCGATGTCGCCTTCCAGGTTCGGATAGCGCACGTGGTCGACCAGCTCCTGCACTTCCTTGCTCGGCGCGGGGGAGATCAGCGTACCGACGATCAAGGCAATGAAACCCGCCGTAATGCCGAAGACGCCGGCGCCGATCGGCGCGATGTCCCACCAGCGCGGGGCATTGATGCCGAAGAACGGGTAGGTCTGGATCATGTAGTACATGCACACACCCAGGCCGACCGTCATGCCGAGAATGGCACCCAGCTTGTTCGCCCGCTTCCAGAAAATGCCCAGCACCAAGGACGGGAAGAAGGCCGAGCCCGCCAGCGAGAAGGCCGCGCCGACCAGGAACAGAATATCGCCCGGCTTCATCGAGGTGACGTAGGCGGCGATCACGGCTACCACCAGCAGCAGCCCTTTCGACACCGCGATACGACGTGTCGTCGGCGCATTCGGGTCGATGACCTTGTAATACACGTCATGCGACAACGCGTTGGCAATGGTCAGCAGCAGGCCATCAGCGGTGGAGAGCGCCGCCGCCAGACCGCCCGCGGCGACGAGTCCCGAGATCACGTAGGGCAGGCCGGCGATTTCCGGCGTGGCCAGCACGATCAGGTCGCCGCCGATGACGATTTCCGCCAACTGGACGATGCCATCCTTGTTGATGTCGGCAATCGCCATCAGCGTCTTGTCCACCGCCGCCCAGTTACTCACCCAGGCGGGCAGTTGGGCAAAACTGGTGCCGACCAGACTGCCGTAAATCTCATATTTCACCAGGATGGCCAGCGCCGGCGCGGTGAAGTAGAGCAGGAAGATGAAGAACAGCGACCAGAATACCGAGCGACGGGCTTCCTGCACCGACGGCGTGGTGTAGAAGCGCATCAGGATGTGTGGCAACGCCGCCGTGCCCACCATCAGGCAGAAGACCAGTACCAGGAAATTCTTCTTGGCAATGTCGCGGGCTTTTTCATCCTTTGCGGCAAAAGGTTCGGCGTGGGACTTGACAGCGCCGGCGCGGGCAGCGGCGCCGGACTTGTCCTTGGTCCATTGAGCCTTGGCTGCGGCCGGGTCGGTCGGATAGTCCTTGGCGGCCTTCTCCGCGGCTTCGATGGCCTTGGCGTCGGGCGCCGCGTCTGCCTTCAGCGCGGCAACCTTGTCTTCCAGGGCTTTCTTCTGCTCGGTGAGGTAGCCAGCACCTCCCGCTTCCAGGCCTTTCAGCCTGGCATCGGCGGCGGCGGAACGTTCGCGGAAGATGGCGCGCACCGTCTCTTCGGCCGCGCCCTTGGGCGTGGCCTTGTCGTTGAACTCCTTCTCCAGCGCCGTCACCTTGGGCAACACGGTCGTGTAGGCGGTGATCTGCGGGATCGGCGTGCCGGTATGGATCATCGACAGCCAGACCACCGGGATCATGTAGGCGACGATCAGGATGATGTACTGCGCCACCTGGGTCCACGTCACCGCCTTCATGCCGCCGAGGAAGGAGCAGACGAGGATGCCGGCCAGACCGACGAACACGCCGACGGCGAATTCCAGGCCGGTAAAGCGGCTGGTGATGAGGCCGACGCCATAAATCTGCGCCACCACATAGACGAAGGACACCAGCACGGCGGCAAACACGCCAATCAGGCGCGGGGCATGCCCGCCATAGCGCGCCCCGAGGAAGTCGGGAATGGTGAATTGCCCGAACTTGCGCAGGTAGGGGGCGAGCAGCAGGGCGACGAGACAGTAGCCGCCGGTCCAGCCCATGATGAACGCCAGGCCGTCATAGCCGGTGAGATACAGCGTGCCGGCCATGCCGATGAACGATGCGGCCGACATCCAGTCCGAACCGGTGGCCATGCCGTTGAACAGCGCTGGGACGCGGCGCCCGGCGACATAGTATTCCGAGACCTCCGACGTCTTCGACATGAAGCCGATGCCGGCGTACAGCATGATGGTGGCGAAGAGGAAAATATAGCCGAGAATCTTGTTGGGCACCCCGAACCACTCCAGGATGCCGACGAACACGACGAAGGCGACAAAGCCGCCGGTGTAGAAGCTGTAATAGCGCTTCAGGTTGGCGTTGAATTGTGCTTGGCTGGTGGTGGCCATTACTGTTCCTCCCCTTCATGGACGCCGTATTCCTTGTCCAGGTTGTTCATGTAACGCGCATAGAACCAGATGATCAGCACGTAGATGATCAAGGCGCCTTGGGCGCCCATGTAGAAGCCCACCGGGCCGATGATGATGATCTCGTTGAGTTCGCGAGCGTACCAACTGACGACGAAGGTCGCCACAAACCAGATGGCGAGCAGAATGCCCGTCAATTTCAGGTTCCGCTGCCAGTATTCCTTGTGCTTTTCAGTGAGCTGCATGGATTGACCTCCTCGATACAAGCTGCTTGCTTGATAACTGCGGACCGCGCCCAGTCAAACCGGCGCGGCACGTATGTGGCCAGGATCGTCTGCGCGATCACGTTTCAGGCCATCTTTTGCGTCCACTCCAAACCAATACCCACCACCACTACTACCACTAGCGGCGCGATGATCAAGCACAAACCTTTCACCAAACTTACAAACCGCGCCAACTTATTGATGCAATGCAGCATTTTACGGCAGTGGGCCGTCTCGGTTTATGCTTTTGGTGTTATCGAAAATCAGCCGGATGAGCGTGCCGCATCCAGGCGGATTGGCCGCTACTTCGATGCGGGCCCGATGCAGATCGGCGATCTCGCGGACGATGGCCAGCCCCAGCCCGCTGCCATCGACATCCGTGCCCAGAGCGCGATAGAAGCGCTCGAAGACACGCAGACGGTCTGCCTCGGCGATGCCGATTCCCGTGTCTTCGACCTCCAGAAGCCACGCTGGGGAGGTGCGCAAACGCACGGTGACCCGCCCGCCCGCAGGGGTGTATTTGATGGCGTTGTCGATCAGGTTGTCGATCATCTCGCGCAGCAGCAATGGCACGCCAAAAATAATCATGGCCGAGCCCGCCGCTTCAAAACCGAAGTCGATCTGGCGCGCCAAGGCGCGCGGCACGCAGTTGGCGGCAACCTCCCGCGTCAGGGCTTCGAGATCGACCGGTTCCATGGCGCGCGGCTTGTCGTGGCTGGCCTCGGCGCGCGCCAGTTGCAGCAGTTGGCTGGTCAGGTGGGCGGCGCGGTCGACACTGGCGGCGATGCGCTGCAAATAACCGCGCAAGTGATTCTGATCGGTTTCCCGCAGCGCCAGTTCGACCTGGGTTTTCAGCCCGGTCAGGGGTGTCTTCAACTGATGGGCGGCCGCGTCGATAAAGCGCTGCTGGGCTTCGAGATTGTCCGCCAGCCGCGCCATCATGTCGTTGAGGGCCGCGATCACCGGTCGCACCTCATCCGGCGCATTGCGCATGCCGATGGGTGACAGGTCATCCGGCCGGCGCTGGCGAATGCGCAATTGCAGCTTGTTGAGCGGCGCCAGACCGCGCGTCAGACCGAGCCAGACGAGGATCACCGCCAGCGGAATGATGGCAAACTGCGGCAACAGCACACCGGTGATGACGCGCGAGGCAATTTGTTTTCTTTTAATGCGTGTTTCGGCCACCTGGACAAGCAGCGCCGACCGGCCCGCCACGGCGGGCAGAAATTGATAGGCGATACGCACTTCCTCGCCATTGAATGCCGCGTCGCGGTACCGCAGGGTATTCGTTGCGGCGGGTTGCTGATCCGCGACCGCGGGGAGGTCGCTATCACCGGCAAGTAATTCGCCCCGCGGGCCGGCCACCTGAAAATAAATCGTGTCGTGCTCGTCCGCGCGCAACATGTCGTACAACGATCGGGGCAGGCCGCCGTCGGCCGGCGCACCATGCACCTCCACATGGCGGACGAGCGCCGCGACCCGCGTTGCCAATTGTCCGTCATACGGCAGATCGGCGATCTGGCTGGCGACGTGGTTGGTGACGACGATCGACAGCGGCCACAAAAACAGGATCGGCGCCAGCATCCAGTCGAGAATCTCGCCAAACAGCGAGTGCGGCGCGGCGAGATGACTGTCGGTCACCGGCGCCGCAGCGGGCTTCAGCGGCGCGTCACTGGGCCGTGTCATGCCTTCGCCGTGCCGCCCCAAGAAGGCATGCGCCCCCTGTGGGGGGCAGCGAGCTGATTTTGCGAGCGTGGGGGGCTATTCATGCCTTGCCGGGTCGGCTTTCACCAGGCTGTAGCCCAACCCGCGCATGGTGTTGATGCGCACCGCGCCGACCTCGATCTTCTTGCGCAGGCGATGGATATAGACCTCGATGGCATTGGTGCTCACCTCCTCGCCCCAACTGCACAGATGGTCCACCAGGTGGTCCTTGCTGACCAGCCGCCCCACCTTGAGCAGCAGAATTTCCAGCAACGCCAGTTCGCGCGCCGACAGGTCGAGGATGACGCCGTCGCAACGGGCGACGCGTTCGCTCTGGTCGTAGCTCAGACAACCGAACTCGATGCGGCTCGGCATGGCGGTGCCGCGCCGCGTCAGCGCCCGCACGCGGGCTTCGAGCTCGGGCAGGGCAAATGGTTTGGTGAGGTAATCGTCCGCGCCGGCATCCAGCCCGCGCACGCGGTCATCCAGCCCGTCTTGCGCGGTCAGGATCAGCACCGGCACGCTGTTTTTCCGCGCCCGCAGGCGCGTCAGCACCTCCATGCCCGACATTTTGGGCAGGCCCAGATCGACGATCAGCAAATCATATTGCTGGGTGACAAGTGCATTATCGGCATCGATGCCGTTGTTGACGTGATCGACGGCGTAATTGGCTTCGCGCAGCGCTCTAATCAGGCCGTCGGCGATGATGCGGTCGTCCTCGGCAAGCAAAACCCTCATGTGTCCCCCTTTCCGCGCCATGGTGCCACGGCGCCGCTGCTGGCACCCATGCACGGGACGCATTGTAAGCGCTGAGTAAGTGTGCCCGCCGATAATCCGCGGGCTCAAAGGGGGCCTCCTTCAGGCTCATACCACGTTGGATAAGGCTGGCGCGAAAGCCTCTACAAGGCGCTATCCGGCGAAGGCAATCCGAGTTTTGCGACCATCCTCAAGGTTATGCACGCGCTGGGAATCAAGCTGCATCCCAAAATCGCCAACGTCTGACCGCGCAGCGTAAAACGTAGCCGCCCTCCGGTTTCCTCTGAAAGTCGGCGCTGGCGGGACGGCGACAGCCTGGTTGCTGCAGGCTACAGACGCCCCGGAAGAGGCCAGTTTTTCTACATTACCAGACCACATAGTGAAACACCCGGCCGTAGCCGGGTGTTTTTTTGATGCAGAGCGAACCGCCAGACAGCGCGGTTCAGGCAGACATTACATGTCCATGCCGCCCATACCCCCCATGCCGCCCATGCCGCCACCGCCCATGCCGCCGCCGGCTGGTTTGTCTTCAACCAGTTCGGCGACCATGCAGTCGGTGGTGAGCATCAGGCTGGCGATGGAAGCGGCGTTTTGCAGCGCGATGCGGGTGACCTTGGTGGGGTCGAGCACGCCCATCGCCACCATGTCGCCGTACTCGCTGGTTGCCGCGTTGTAGCCATAGTTGCCCTTGCCTTCGAGCACCTTGCTGACGACCACGCTGGGCTCGTCGCCAGCGTTGGCGACGATCTCGCGGATCGGCTGCTCGAGGGCGCGCAGGACAATCTTGATACCGGCGTCCTGGTCGTGGTTAGCGCCCTTGAGCTTGCTGTCGGCAACCGCCTGACGCGCGCGCAGCAGCGCGACGCCACCGCCGGCGACGATGCCTTCTTCAACTGCGGCGCGCGTGGCGTGCAGGGCATCCTCGACGCGGGCCTTCTTTTCTTTCATCTCGACTTCGGTGGCGGCGCCAACCTTGATCAGCGCCACGCCGCCAGCCAGCTTGGCCACGCGCTCCTGGAGCTTTTCCTTGTCGTAGTCGCTGGTGGCTTCCTCGGCCTGGATGCGGATCTGGGCGACAAGCGCCTTGATCGCCTCTTCGGAACCGGCGCCGTCGATGAGGGTGGTGTTGTCCTTGGCGACTTCGACCTTCTTGGCCTGGCCCAGATCATTCAGGGTGGCTTTTTCCAGCGTCAGGCCGACTTCCTCGGCGATTACCGTGCCGCCGGTCAGGATGGCGATGTCTTCGAGCATGGCCTTGCGACGGTCGCCGAAGCCTGGCGCCTTGACGGCAACGGTCTTGAGGATGCCACGCAGGTTGTTCACCACCAGGGTGGCGAGCGCTTCGC
>JAUXWU010000101.1 GCA_030680085.1 Rhodocyclaceae bacterium
CTCGCCGCCGACCGCGCCGCCTCTGACCTGCTCCTGCCCGCCACCGACTTTTCCAGCCTGTTTCCCGAACCGGCGGCACGTTTCATCACAACACACGGCGGCCGTGTGCTGCGATCGACCCGCATCACCGAAATTGCAAAAGTCGGCGCTGGCTGGACGGCGGGCGATCAAGGGCCATACGACCACCTCATTCTCGCCACCGCGCCTTACCATCTGCCGAAACTTCTGGCACCGCACCCGGAATTCTCCGCCTTGATCCGTCAACTCGAAAACTTTCACTGGCAACCCATCGCCACCGCCTACCTCGCCTACCCGGCAACGGTCCGCCTGCCATTTTCGATGATTGGCATCGAAGGCGGCCACGCCCAATGGCTGTTCGACCGTGGCGCCCTGTGCGGGCAGGACGGCCTCATCGCGGCAGTCATCAGCGGCGACGGCCCGCACCAGGCGCTCGACCATGCCACGCTGGCAGCCGCCATTCATGCCGAAATCGCCCGCCTGCTGCCCGCCCTGGCGGCGCCGCAACGCAGTTGGGTCATCGAAGAAAAACGCGCCACCTTCGCCTGCACGCCTGGCCTCGAACGCCCGCCGACCGCGACGGCCTTCCCCAACGTCTGGCTCGCCGGCGACTATGTTGCAGGGGACTATCCGGCCACGCTCGAAGGCGCGATCAGGAGCGGCGTCAGCGCTGCCCGGTCAATTCTGCGCCAAACGCCCCGCCGTCAGCCGTAGTGTGCGTCCGCAACGCCGCGCCAGCGCTTCGTCGTGGGTGACAAGAATCAGCGTCGTGCCCTGCTCCGCATTCATCTCGAACATCAGGTCGATCACCTGCCGACCGGTGGCGGCATCGAGGTTGCCGGTCGGCTCGTCGGCCAGCAACAGGCGCGGATGCACGGCAAAAGCGCGCGCCAGGGCGACGCGCTGCTGCTCGCCGCCGGAGAGATGCTTGGGATAATGGCCGAGACGGTCAGCCAGCCCGACGCGCGCGAGCATCTTCTCGCCTGTCGCCTGCGGCTCGGGAAGACCGAGCAGTTCGAGCGGCAGCATCGCGTTTTCGAGCGCGGTCAGCGCCGGCAACAGATGAAACGACTGGAAGACGAAACCCAGTTCGCGGCCCCGCAAGGCGGCCCGTCCGTCTTCGTCGAGCGTGGACAGATCCTGCCCGGCCAGTTGCACCCGTCCGCGCGTCGGCAGGTCGAGGCCGGCCATCAGACCCAGCAGGGTCGACTTCCCCGAACCGGAAGCGCCAACAATGGCCACCGACTCGCCCGCACTGACCGTAAAACCAATTCCATCGAGAATGGTCAGGGTAGACTCGCCGCTGGCGACGTCCTTGCCCAGTCCTTCGACCTGCAGCACCATTTCAGTCATGGCCAGATTATCCACTTTGTTGTTCCTGCTGCTCATCGGCATGCGCTGCGTCAGCGCCGCCGACACCGTGCTGGTGTTTGGCGACAGCCTGTCCGCCGGTTATGGCATTGCGGTAAATCAGAGCTGGCCGGCCTTGCTGGCAGAACGGCTGCGGCAGGAAAAACCGCCGCGCGAGCTCGTCAATGCCAGCATCAGCGGCGAAACCACGGCGGGCGGCCGCTCCCGTCTGCCTGCCGTGCTGGAACGCCATCGCCCGGCCGTCGTCATCCTGGCCCTCGGCGCCAACGATGGTCTGCGCGGCTTGCCGCTGGCCGAGTCGCGCACCAATCTGACGCAGATGGTGCATGCCGCCAAGGCGTCCGGCGCGCGTGTCCTCTTGGTGGGCATGCGTCTGCCGCCCAACTACGGGCCGGAGTACACCCGTGATTTTTCGGCGCTGTTTGCCACGCTGGCCAGGCAGGAAAAGACCGCCCTGCTGCCCTTCCTGCTCGAACCGATCGCGCTGGACGACGCCGCCTTTCAGGCCGACCGCCTGCACCCGACCGCCGCCGCCCAGCCTAAAATTCTCGATCACGTCTGGAAAAGTCTGCAGCCGCTGCTCAAACCACGCTGAGCAGCGGTTCGCCACTCGTCAGTGCGCCGATCACCGCCGCCGGCGCAAAGCCATCGGCATGAAAGGCCGCCAGCACCTCGGCGACGCTTTCCGGCGCACAGGCCACCAGCAATCCGCCGCTGGTCTGCGGATCAGTCACTACCTTCTGCTGCCATTCTTCCATGGCCGGGGCAAACTGCACCGACGCGCCATAGCTCGACCAGTTGCGACTCGACGCCCCCGTGGAAATGCCGGCACGCACATGGGTGACCGCTTCTTCGATGAGCGGCAGGCGATCAAACTCCACCCGTGCCGCGAGATGCGAACCCCGACAGATTTCGAGCAGATGCCCGGCCAGACCGAAGCCGGTCACATCCGTCACCGCATGCACGCCGGGCATTTGCGCGAGCTTCACGCCGGTGACATTCAGCGTCGTCGTCCAGCGCAGCATCTCGGCATAGCCCGCCTCTGAGAGCAGACCTTTTTTCAGTGCCGCCGACAGAATGCCGATGCCGAGCGGCTTGCCGAGAATCAGCACGTCGCCGGCCAGTGCTCCGGCGTTTTTCTTGACATGCGCCGGATGCACGATACCGATGCCGACCAAGCCATAGATCGGTTCCAGCACATCGATGGAATGCCCGCCGGCAATGGGAATGCCCGCCGCCGCGCACACCGCTTCACCGCCGGCGAGAATCTGCCGGATCACCTCTTCCGGCAATTTGTCGAGCGGCATGCCGACGACGGCCAGCGCGAAGATCGGCGTGCCGCCCATCGCATACACGTCGGACAGCGCGTTGGTCGCGGCAATGCGGCCGAAGTCATAGGGATCATCGACAATCGGCGTGAAAAAGTCGGTGGTCGCCACCACCGCCTGCGTATCGTTGAGGCGATACACCGCCGCGTCGTCGGCTGTTTCGACGCCGACCAGCAAATCCGCCGGCAACGTCTTCCCCGCCGATTCAGCGAGCAAGCTGGATAAAACGGCCGGGGCAATTTTGCAGCCGCAGCCGCCGCCGTGGGAGAATTCGGTCAATCTAATTTTTTTCATGATGAAAATGTCTGAACGGCTAACCAAAGGGGTGGCAACGGTAGCACAACTGGCTGAATTCGCTGCCATCCTCGATGCGCGCTCGCCGGGCGAATTCGCCGAGGATCATCTGCCCGGCGCGATCAGTTGTGCGGTGTTGTCGGACGAAGAGCGCGTTCGCGTCGGCACGCTCTACAAACAAGTGTCGGCGTTCGAGGCCAAGAAGGTCGGCGCGGCGCTGGTTGCCCGCAATATCGCCGACCACATCGAGCGGCACTTTTTCGACAAGCCCAAGAGCTGGCGGCCGCTGGTCTATTGCTGGCGTGGCGGCAAGCGCTCGGGCGCTTTCGTGCATATTCTGCGCGAAATCGGCTGGGATGCCCACCGGCTCGATGGCGGCTACAAGGCCTGGCGGCGCCATGTGGTGGCCGAACTGGCCGTATTGCCGCAACATTTTTCCTTCATAGTCATTTCCGGCCCTACCGGCAGCGCCAAGAGCCGCATTCTGGAAGCGCTGGCGCGCCAAGGGGCGCAGGTGCTGCACCTGGAAGAACTCGCCGCGCACAAGGGATCGGTGCTCGGCCGCCTGCCTGACGCCCCGCAGCCTTCGCAAAAGATGTTCGAGACGAAACTGTTTGCGGCGCTCTCGGGCTTTGATGTCAGCCACCCCGTTTATGTCGAAGCCGAAAGCCGCCGCATCGGCGTGCTGCAGTTGCCCGACGCCGTGATCGCGGCCATCCGCGCCGCGCCCTGCCTGCGCGTCGATGCGCGCCGTCCCGCCAGAGCCGACTTTCTCTTGCGCGACTATGATTATTTCGTCGCCCGGCCGACCTGGCTGATCGAACAACTCGGCCACCTGCGCAGACTGCAAAGCAACGAAACACTGGCCCGCTGGACGGCCCTGGTCGAGGCGGGAGAATTTCGCGCACTCGTCGAGGAACTACTCGAACAGCATTACGACCCGCTCTATCAGCGTTCGCAGGAAAAGAATTATCGCCATTACGAAAGTGGTGGCGACGCCGCGACGTTTGTCGCCGATGATCTCGGCCCGGCGGCGATTGACGCTATCGCCGCGCAAATTCTCGCTGGTTAAGGAATTGTCAGCACGCTGCCGCGCCGCGCGACGATGCGCTGGATGACGGCCGAACGCGGTTCCGCGATCTCGCCCTGCTCGAAAGCCAGCACTCGCAAGCGATTCCGCACCAGATCGAGCAGTTCGCCCGAACGCAGCAAAAAGGCCGGATTGCTCGGCTTGCCCAGCAACTCGTTGCCGACCATGAAGGTTTCGTAGATCAGCAGTCCGCCTTCATTCAGGCAGCCAAACAAATTGGGCAGCAGTGGCCGGTGCAGGTAGTTCGTCACCACGATGGCGTCGAAACCGCGTCCGTAATAGGGCCAGGAGCCGCCTTCAAGATCGGCGCAGCGCGTCTGGATATCGGCGATCCCCGCCAGTCCGGCGAGCGCTTCCGCGTCCCGATCAACCGCCTCGACCTGGTGCCCCATGCCGGCCAGCAAACGCGCATGGCGTCCGCTGCCGCAGGCGAGGTCGAGGACATCGCTCCCCGCCGGAATCAGCGGGGCGAAACGGACGATCCAGGGCGAAGCTTCGAGGGAAGCGGTATGTTCTGTCATCAGCGGATGGCCACCAGAAATGCCGCCGGCGGCATGATTGGAATGCCGCGCCAGGGGTGCAGATCATTCAGGTGCGGGTCGCTCGCCACGATCAATTCGGCGCCTGCCGTTTCGGCCAGGGCGAGAAATTTATTGTCAGTGGGATCGGCGCAGTCCGCAACCTCCTGAACGACCGCGATCAGGGTGGCGTGCCGACGAAAACCCTCAAGGAATGCGCGGCGCAAGGCGGCAGCGGCATAGCGATCGAACTTCGACCGCAGTAGCACGGTTTCCAGTTCGTCCAGTGTCGCCTCCGATGCGCAAACCTCGAAATGCATCCACGCCTTTTCCAGTGCCAGCGCCGGGGTGGATTCGGGCAGGATCGCCGCGCTGACCAGCACACCCGTGTCGAAAACGACCCGCCTAACGAAGTTCATGCACCAGCCGATTCACATCCGCTTCGGTCAATGCCGGAACATCGCCGGCAGGGCGCGCCGCCACCTGCTGACGATATTGGGCATACCAGCGCACGGCATCCTCGCGGCGCCGTCGGACATCGGCAAGCTCGCGCATGTCGTGCCCGGAAACGACATAGGCGACCGTGCGTCCACGCCGCGTGACTTCCACAGGTTCACGTTGCGAACGGTCAATCAGTTCGCCAAACCGGCTTTGCGCTTCGACAGATGTGACAGTGATCATCGCTTGCCCCTGAAATGCTGAATATGGCCATGTTAGCCATTTCAGGGTGTTTTGCAAGAGGCTATCGCCGTCCCGGCAGCGCCGACTCTTGTTTCACACTGCCTTCAGCAGAGCCGTCTGTGCAGCGTCGAGATAGCACCACGCGCCCTCTGCCAGCCCCAGCGCTTCCAGCGTCAGCCCGCCGATCGCCGTGCGGCGCAAGGCCACGCAGTGGTTGCCTGCGGCGACGAGCATGCGACGGACCTGATGATATTTGCCCTGGTCGAGGATGATTTCGATCTGGTGGGTATCCAGCTGACGCGCCCGCGCGGCTAGCGGCGCGGGTTCGTCGGTCAGTTTCACGCCGGTTTGCAGTTGCGCCACGAGTTCCGGCGTCACCGGTTCCTGCGTTGTCGCAACATAGGTTTTCGTGACATGACGTTTGGGCGACGACTGGGCGTGGATGAAGGTGCCGTCGTCGGAAAGCAGCAGGAGGCCCGTCGTGTCGTGATCGAGCCGGCCGACGGGTTGCACGTCACGCACGGTGAATTGATCCGGCAGGAGACTCAACACGCCACGATGGACCGCCGGCCGCCGCGAGCATTCGACGCCGGCGGGCTTGTTGATAGCGATATAGAGGTGCTCGCGGTAAAGCCAGGGTTCGCCATCGACCGTAATCGTCAGGTCTTGGGTATCCGGCGTCGCGCCATAATCCGTCACGATCTCGTCGCCGATGCCCACCGCGCCGTGGAGAATCAGGTTGCGGCATTCCTTGCGCGTGCCGAAGCCTTGCGTTTGCAGGATTTTGTCCAGTGTCAGCTTCTTCATACCGCCGCGAGCGCCTGTTCCAGATCGGCCTTGAGATCGTCGATATGCTCGATGCCGATCGACAGCCGCACCATGTCTTCGGATACGCCGGCCTTGGCCAGTTCGTCGGGTGAGAGTTGCCGGTGGGTGGTCGAGGCCGGGTGGCAGGCCAGACTCTTGGCGTCGCCGATATTGACGAGGCGGGTAATCAGCTTCAGCGCATCCTGGAAACGGGCGCCGCCGGCGCTGCCGTCCTGAACGCCGAAGGTAAGGATGCCGGAGGCGCGGCCCCCCATATATTTCTGCGCCAGCGCGTGTTCGCGGTGATCGGGCAGGCCGGCGTAGTTGACCCAGCCGACCTTCGGGTGGTTTTTGAGATATTGCGCCACGGCCAGCGTGTTTTCGCAAATGCGGTCCATGCGCACGGCCAATGTCTCGACACCCTGCAGGATCAGGAAACTGTTGAAGGGCGAAATCGCCGCGCCCATGTTGCGCAGGGGAACGACTCGCGCGCGGCCGATGTAGGCGGCGGGGCCGAGCGCTTCGGTATAGACGACGCCGTGATAGGAAACGTCGGGGGTGTTGAGACGCTTGAAGCGTTCCTTGTGCTCGGCCCAGGGGAACTTGCCGGAATCGACGATGACGCCGCCGATGCTGGTGCCGTGACCGCCCAGATATTTGGTCAGCGAATGCACGACGATGTCGGCGCCATGTTCGAAGGGGCGGCAGAGGTAGGGTGTCGGTACGGTGTTGTCGACAATGAGGGGAACCCCTGAGGCATGGGCCACTTCGGCCAGCGCCGCGAGATCGATGATATTGCCGAGGGGATTGCCGATCGACTCGCAATAGATCGCCTTGGTGCGCGCATCGATGAGCGGCTTGAAGCTGGCGGGGTCGCGATAGTCGGCGAAGCGCGTCTCGATGCCATACTGCGGCAGGGTGTGGGCGAACAGGTTGTAGGTGCCGCCGTACAGCGTGCCGACCGAAACGATGTTGTCGCCGGCCTCGGCGATGGTCAGGATGGCATAGGTGATCGCCGCCTGACCCGAAGCCAGCCCCAGCGCACCAACCCCGCCTTCAAGCGCGGCCAGGCGCTTTTCGAGCACGTCGGTGGTCGGATTCATGATGCGGGTGTAGATGTAGCCCTGCACCTTGAGGTCGAACAGGTCGGCGCCGTGCTGGGTATCGTCGAAGGCGTAGGAGGTGGTCTGATAAATCGGCACCGCCACGGCTTTGGTGGTGGGATCGGGGCTGTAGCCGCCGTGCACTGCAATGGTTTCAATTTTCATCGATGGCCTCCGGGTATTTTGCTGACGTGATTGATAGATTTGGTTTTACCTTCATTATATAGTTCAATAAAATAACAGGAGACTCATCATGCACCCATCATGCACCCATCATGCAAATCGCGAACGATATCATCGAACTGATCGGCAATACGCC
Organism: Rhodocyclaceae bacterium; assembly: GCA_030680085.1. GTDB lineage: Bacteria > Pseudomonadota > Gammaproteobacteria > Burkholderiales > Rhodocyclaceae > Sulfuricystis. The sequence continues at coordinate 7,530 of JAUXWU010000101.1, forward strand.
GCTGGTCGGCATCTCCTCCGGCGCAGCGGTGTGGACCGCGCTTGAAGTCGCCATGCGGCCTTCGAGCGCGTGCTACCATGCCGCGCCCCATGCCTGCCAAACCTGATCTGGAACGCCTTTTCGCCGCGGACGGCCCGCTCGCCCTGGCTATTCCCGGCTACCGCCTGCGCGAGCAGCAGGTGGCCATGGCGCGCGAGGTCGCGGCCGCCATCGCAGCCAACCGGCAACTCGTCGTCGAGGCCGGCACCGGCACCGGCAAGACCTTCGCCTACCTCGCGCCCGCGCTGCTCTCCGGCGGCAAGGTGATCATTTCCACCGGCACCAAGACCCTGCAGGATCAGCTTTTCAACCGCGACCTGCCGACGGTGAAGAATGCGCTTGGCGTACCGGCGATGGTGGCCTTGCTCAAGGGCCGTTCCAACTATGTCTGCCCGCATCACCTCGACCGCGCGCTGACCGGCGGCAAGCTCAACTCGCGCGCCGAGGTCGTGCATCTGCATGCCATCGCACGCTTCGCCAAAGCGACGGCCTCCGGCGACAAGGCTGAATGCAGCGACGTGCCCGAGGATTCCGGCGCCTGGTATCTGGCAACTTCGACGCGCGAGAACTGCCTCGGCCAGGAGTGCGCCCACGTCAAGACATGCTTCGTCCTCGCCGCGCGCCGCGAGGCGCTGGTCGCCGACGTCGTCGTCGTGAACCATCATCTGTTTTTCGCCGACGTCATGCTCAAGGACGACGGCATGGGCGAGCTGCTGCCAAGTTGCAACACGGTGATCTTCGACGAGGCGCACCAGTTGCCCGAAGTGGCCGGCCTGTTCTTCGGCGCGGCCGTCGGCACCGGCCAGTTGCTCGACTTCGCGCGCGACACCAAGCTCGAAGGCGTCAGCGCCGCCAAGGATTACGCGCCCTTGCAGGATGCTGCCAGGGCGCTCGAAAAGGCGACCAAGGATCTGCGCCTCGCCTTCCGCCACGAAGGCCGCTTCTCGACCGCGCAATGGCTCCAGCATCCGCAAGCCATCGAAGCGCTGAGTGCATTGCAGGCGATGCTGGATGAATTGGGCAAGCACCTCGAAAGCCAGGCCGGGCGTTCCGAAGGGCTGGCGAACTGCCTGGGTCGTTGCGGCGAACTGGTGTTGCTGCTGCGCAATTGGCAAAGCCAGCCGCTACAAGAAGATGACGAAACCGCGCAGGTGCGCTGGGTCGAGGTCACGGCCTATGGCGTGAGCTTCAACCTCACGCCGCTCTCCGTTGCGCCGATCTTTCGCAAGCAGCTCAAAGGCCATCCGCGCGCCTGGATATTTACCTCGGCGACGCTTGCGGTGGGCGAGGATTTCTCGCATTACCGCAATGCGCTCGGCCTGGCCGATGCGACCACCGGCCGCTGGGACAGCCCCTTCGACTATCCGGGCAACGCCTTGCTCTACTGTCCGCAGGGCATGCCCGATCCGAACCATCCCGACTACCCGGAGGCCGTCGTCGAAGCGGCCTGGCCGGCAATTCGTACGACGGGCGCCTCGAATGGCGGTACCTTCGTGCTCTGCACCAGTTTGCGCGCGATGCGCCGCATTCACGAACTGCTGGAAGAACGCATCGCGGCCGCGGGCCTGGAAATGCCGCTGCTGCTGCAAGGCCAGCGTGCCAAGTCGGAATTGCTGGAAAATTTCCGCCGTCTCGGCAACGCCGTGCTGGTGGCGAGCCAGAGTTTCTGGGAAGGCGTCGATGTGCGCGGCGCAGCGCTCTCGCTGGTCGTCATCGACAAACTGCCCTTCGCGCCGCCCGACGATCCCGTGCTGGCGGCGCGCATCGACACTCTGAAACGCCAGGGCAGGAACGCCTTCTACGAGATGCAATTGCCGCGCACGGTAATCAGCATGAAGCAAGGCGCCGGCCGGCTGATCCGCGACGAAACCGATCGCGGCGTACTGATGGTCTGCGACCCGCGCCTGGTCGACAAATCCTATGGCCGGCGCATCTGGCAAAGCCTGCCGCCAATGCGCCGCAGCCGCGAAATCGCCGACGTCGAGGCGTTCTTTGAAAACTAAAAAGTCGGCGCTGGCGGGACGGCACATGACCATCGACTATCGTGACGACGCGCATATCTCCGTCGAGACCGTGATCGATCTCTACAAGCGCTCGACACTCGGCGAGCGGCGGCCGGTGGACCGTCCTGACATCTTCGCGGCGATGCTGAAGCACGCCGACCTCACCATCACGGCCTGGGACGGCGCGCGGCTGGTGGGTATCGCGCGCACGCTGACGGATTTCAGCTACGTCGCCTACCTGGCCGACCTCGCGGTCGATGCTGCGTATCAGCGGCATGGCATCGGCAAGCGACTGATCCGCGAAACGAAGCAGCGGCTCGGGCGCGAATGCATGATCGTGCTGCTCGCCGCGCCCATGGCTAACGACTACTATGCAAAAGTCGGCTTTACCCACAATCCCCGCGCGTGGATGCTCAAGGGCGGCCTGCCTGAAGATTGACGGGCAGCAATCCTGACCTGCTTGTGCAGGGTAAACTCACCGCATGAAACTCTCCAACCTCCCTCCCGAACTGCTGGCCGAACGGCCACATCTGTTTTCATCCGCCACTGTGCCAATCGTGGCGGGCGATCTGGCGAAGATGCGCGCACTGATCGCCGCCGTGGAACGTGTAGTCGCGCTGCCTCAATGGTGCGAATTTACGAAAGTCGGCGCTGGCGGGACGGCGACCGGGGTTTTCATGGGCTACGACTTCCATCTGACGACAGCCGGGCCACAGCTCATCGAGATCAACAGCAATGCCGGCGGCGGGCTGCTGGCGGCATTGCAGGCCGGGCGCGACGACGTACTCGACGCCTATGTCGCGATGTTTCGCACCGAATGTCCGCGCGAATTGAAGGTGCTCGCCATCGTCGATGAGGCGCCACGGGAGCAGTATCTCTATCCCGAGTTCCTCGGCTTTCAGCGTCTGTTTGCGCAGCACGGCATCCGGGCGCTGATCTGCGACCCGGCCGAACTGCTGCTCTGCCATGGCAATTTATGGATCGAGGAAACACAGCTCGACCTCGTCTATAACCGACTCACCGATTTTTCATTGACGTTGCCGGCGCATGCGGTGCTGCGCGAGGCCTGGCGGCAGGGCGTGACGATCACGCCCAACCCGGCGATCCATGCGCGTTACGCCGACAAGCGCAATCTGATCGCGCTGACCGATGATGCGCTGCTGACGCAGTGGGGCGTGGATGAGACAACGCGCCAAACGCTGCTGGCCGGCATTCCCCGCACCGAGCAGGTGACGAAGGAACGCGCCGAGGATTTCTGGCAGCGGCGTCGTCAGTTGTTTTTCAAACCGGCGGCGGGTTTCGGCTCGAAGGGCTCGTATCGCGGCGACAAGCTGACGAAACGGGTGTTCGAAGAAATCCTCTTGGGCGACTATGTGGCGCAGAACTTCGCACCGCCTTCGACCGTGCAGGTCAATCTGGACGGCGAGTTAACCGAGCTCAAGGCGGACATCCGCAACTACGTTTATCGTGGCACGGTCCAACTGGCGGCCACGCGGCTGTATCAGGGACAGACGACGAATTTTCGGACGCCGGGCGGCGGTTTTGCGAAAGTGATAACGCTATGAAAGTGTTTGGCTTTGCCGGTTACTCAGGCTCTGGCAAGACCACGCTGATCGAACAATTGATTCCGCGCTTTGCGGCACGCGGGCTGCGGGTATCGCTGATCAAGCACACCCACCACAATTTCGACGTCGACCATCCGGGCAAGGATTCGTATCGCCATCGCGCGGCCGGGGCTGGCGAGGTGCTCTTGACCTGCGATACGCGCTGGGTGCTGATGCACGAACTGCGTGGCGCGCCGGAAGCGAGCCTCGAAGAACAATTAAAGGTGCTCTCGCCCTGCGACCTGGTGCTGGTCGAGGGATTCAAGCAGACACCGATCTCGAAGCTGGAGGTGCATCGTCCGGCCCACGGCAAGCCGCCGATCTGGCCCGACAATCCGAGCGTGGTGGCCGTGGCGACCGATGCCGCATCTCATCTCTCGGCGCATCTCTCGATTAACTGCCCGCTGCCGACGCTCGACCTCAACGACGCGGACGCCATCGCCAAATTCATTCTCGATTATCTGGACCGACCATGCTGAGCTACGAAGAAGCCCTCGATCACCTGCTGGCCGCCGCCGCGCCGCTGACAGAAGTCGAACTGATACCGCTTGCCGACCTGCGCGGCCGTTTTCTGGCCGAGGCGCTGGTGTCGACCGTGACGGTGCCACCGGAGGACAACAGTGCGATGGACGGCTACGCCGTGCGCTGCGCTGATGTTCTGCAGTCCGGCGTCGCGCTGCCAGTGGCGCAACGCATTCCCGCCGGCAGTATCGGCCATGCGCTGGCGGCCGGCACTGCGGCGCGCATCTTCACCGGCGCGCCGATACCCAGGGGCGCCGATGCGGTGGTGATGCAGGAATTTTGCGCGCATGGCGCCGACGGTGGCGTGATCATCAATTGCCTGCCCAAGCCGGGCATGAACATCCGCCGGGCGGGCGAGGACATTGCCGCTGGCACAGAAGTATTGCCGGCAGGCACACGCCTGGGCGCGGCGGAAATCGGCCTGGCCGCTTCGATCGGCGCCGCCCGGCTGCCGGTGCGCCGCCGCCTGCGCGTGGCGCTCTTGTCGACCGGCGACGAACTCGCCGAGCCGGGGCAGCCCCTGCCGCCGGGCGGCATCTACAACTCGAACCGTTATTTTCTGCGCGCCCTGCTGGAAAACCTGGGTTGCGCGGTGACCGATGCCGGCCACGTGCCGGACAGTTTGGCTGAGACGCGCAGGGCTTTACGGGCAGCAGCGGAGTGCAACGACCTGATCGTCACTTCCGGTGGTGTTTCAGTCGGTGATGAGGATCACGTCAAGCCGGCAGTCGAAGCCGATGGCGAACTGTCGCTGTGGAAGATCGCCATCAAGCCGGGCAAGCCGCTGGCGTTTGGAAAAGTCGGCGCTGGCGGGACGGCATTCATCGGCCTGCCGGGCAATCCCGTATCCTGTTTCGTCACCTTCTTGCTGTTCCTGCGCCCCTATCTGCTCAAGCGCATGGGTGCGCGGACGACCTTGCCTGTTGCGCGCACGCTGGTTGCGGCGTCCGACTGGACGAGGCCAGATGACCGACGCAGCTTCCTGCGGGCGCGCATTGCGGCGGATGGCCGCGTCGAACTGTATCCCAATCAAGGTTCCGGAGTGCTCACGTCCTGCGCATGGGCTGACGGGCTGGTCGACACCCCGGCACAGCAGACTTTCAAGGCAGGCGACCCGGTACGTTACCTTTCTTTCAACGACTTGCAATAGACAGACCATAAGGCAGACCATGACACTGAAAATCCTTTACTTTGCCAGCCTCAGCGAGGCAATTGACGAGACCGCCGAAAGCTTCGATATGCAGCCCGGCATGACAACCCTCGGCGCCCTGCGCACGGCGCTTGGCGAGCTTCATCCCGAGCTGCTGACAACGAAGAACCTGCGCGCCGCCGTGAACCGGAATATGTGTGACTGGAATGCCGCCATCAAAGATGGTGACGAGATTGCCTTCTTTCCGCCAGTGACGGGCGGATGAACGAAATCGCCGTTCAAGCAGCCGACTTCGATGTCGGCGCTGAAATCAGCGCGCTATCCGCCGCAGACCCTGAAGCAGGCGCGGTCGCCAGCTTCGTCGGCCTGGTGCGTGGCGGCGAGGTGCGCGCCATGACACTCGAACACTATCCCGGCATGACCGAAGCAGCGCTGGCCGACATCGTGACTGCGGCGAAAAAACGCTGGAAATTGCGCACGGTGCGCGTCATTCACCGCGTCGGCCGTCTGTTGCCGGGTGAGCGCATCGTCTTTGTCGGGGTTGCCTCCGCGCATCGCGGCGACGCCTTCGCCGCCAGCGAATTCATCATGGATTACCTGAAGACGCAGGCGCCATTCTGGAAAAAGGAAGAAACTGCGGCAGGGGCGCGCTGGGTCGATGCGCGCACGACAGACGACCACGCCGCCCGCCGTTGGCAAAGCGGCGGGGAAGACTGAAGCAACTTATTTTTTCTTGGCGGCGCTTTTCGGCGCCGCCTCGGCGATGCCGCTGAAGGCGGCCGTCGACGCCTGGGCAATCTGCTCGAAGGCCTGGTTGGCGGTGGCCATGGACTGTTGCATGATTTCCATGATGTTTGCGTTCGGTGCGGGCATCACCTTGAAAAAGCCCTGAAACGCATCGACCATTTCCTGGTTGCCGGAGGCCAGTTGCTCGGTGAGCATGCGGGTGAACTCCATGCGGGCATCGTTGCCGATTTCGGCAACTTTTTGCGCCGCCACCATCATCTGCTGGGCGGTTTCCTGCGCGTACTGGGTGCGCAGTTGCATCACCTGCTGGGGATCCTTGGCGCTGGTCAGGGCACGGGCATTGTCGACGCCCTGCTGAAACATTTCGCGCGCCAACTCGCTTTGCAGCACCATCACGCGTTGCGAATTCTCGATGGACATCTGCGCCAGCCGCATGGCGGCTTCCATGTTCCTGCGATTAAGTTCGCTTAGATTTTCGCTTTTCCCGGCCATGATCCGCTCCTTATGGGTGAGTCAGAGATAGATTCAATGTAGCACGGTCGGCTGACAATAATCTGACTATCCGCTAGCCGATCTGCTTAACGCGTCCTGCAGGCCCATCAGCCCGCTGGCGAAAATGCGTGCGTCCATGAGCGCCGGGGGCGTGTGCATGATCGGCCGAAAACCCATCCGGGCCAGGACATCGCGCTCCAGGTCGATGCCGGGGGCGATCTCGGTCAGTTCCAGACCCTCCGGACCGAGGCGAAACACGCAGCGTTCGGTGATGTAGAGCGCCGGCTGGCCGCGCTTCCTGGCTTCGCTGCCGCTGAAGGCGCGCACCTCGACCTCTTCGACGAATTTTTGCGTATGGCCTTCCTGCAGAATGCGCAGCCGGCCGTCTTCGATGGCGACTTCCAGGCCTCCCGCGGTGAACGTGCCGACAAACACCACCTTGTGGGCATTTTGCGAAATATTGATGAAACCGCCGGCCCCCGCCATCCGCTTGCCGAACCGGATGACGTTGAGGTTGCCGGCGCGGTCGGCCTGCGCCAGGCCGAGAAAGGCGATATCCAGCCCGCCGCCGTCGTAAAAGTCGAACTGGCTGGGCTGGTCGATGATGGCCGCGGTGTTGGTGGCGGCGCCAAAGTTGAGGCCGCCTGCCGGAATGCCGCCCACCACGCCGGGCTCGGCCGTCAGGGTCATCTGGTCGAGCACGCCCTCTTCGGTGGCGACGGCGGCGACCCCTTCGGGAATGCCGATGCCCAGATTCACCACCGCGTGCGGCGTCAGTTCCAGCGCGGCGCGGCGGGCGATGATCTTGCGCTCGTTCATCGGCAGCGCGGCCATGTATCCAAATTCAGCCGAGAGCGGCACCTTGATCTCGCCGGAAAAAGCCGGGCTGTACTGCTCGATGAAGGTCTGCATGTGGTATTCGGGCTTCTCGGCCACCACTACGCAGTCGACCAGCACGCCGGGAATTTTCACCTGCCGGGGCGGCAGCGAGCCGCGCGCCGCGATGCGTTCGACCTGGACGATGACGATGCCGCCCGAGTTGTGCGCCGCCATGGCGATGGCCAGCGCTTCGAGCGTCAGCGCCTCCTTTTCCATGGTGACATTGCCGTCCGGGTCAGCCGTGGTGCCGCGAATGATGCCGACATGAATCGGGAAGGCTTTGTAAAACAGGTATTCCTGGCCATCGATTTCCATCAGCCGCACGATGTCATCGGTGGTGCGCGGATTGAGCTTGCCACCGCCAAAACGCGGATCGACAAAGGTGCCCAGGCCGACATGCGTCAGCGTGCCGGGCTTGCCGGCGGCGATGTCACGAAACAGGTGGGTGATGACGCCCTGCGGCAGGTTCCAGGCTTCAATGCGGTTTTCCACCGCCAGTGCTTGGAGGCGCGGCACCAGCCCCCAGTGGCCGCCAATGACCCGCTTGACCAGCCCTTCATAACCCAGATGGTTGAGCCCGCGATCCTTGCCGTCACCCTGCCCGGCGGCATAGACCAGGGTGAGGTTGCGCGGATGGCCGCTGGGTTGCGGCGGCAGGTCGCGCGTTTCGAGGAAAAGCTCTTCCAGCGTGACCGCGATCTGCTCGGGAAACCCGATGCCGACAAATCCTCCCGTCGCCACCGTATCGCCGTCACGGATCAATTGCACCGCCGCCCGCGCGCTGACGACTTTGCCGCTTTCAAGACCACGCAGTCCCGCCAGCACTGGATGAACTGTTCTAACCGCCATTCCTCCCCCCCTTTTATTGGCGCCTATTATCCCCCGGTCGACTAGAGTTGAAAACAATCAGACCATCCCAACGTTGGCTATAACGTTATTCAGGGGGCAACTCTCATGCGCTTCGACAAATTCACCACCAAATTCCAGCAGGCCATCAGCGATGCGCAGAGCAGCGCCGTCGGCCACGACAACCAGATGATCGAGCCACAGCATCTGCTGCTGGCCCTGCTCAACCAGGAGGATGGCGGCACGACCTCCCTGCTGGCGCGGGCTGGCGTCAATGTTGCGCCGCTGAAGAAGGCGCTGGACGCCGCCATCGACCGGTTGCCTCAGGTATCAGGTCACGGCGGCGAGGTTTCCATCGGCCGCGACCTGACCAACCTGCTGAATGTCACCGACAAAGAGGCGCAAAAGGCCGGCGACCAGTTCATCGCCTCGGAAATGTTCTTGCTCGCGCTGACCGGCGACAAAGGGGATACCGGCCGCCTGTTCAAGGACGCGGGTGCCAATCGCAAGTCGCTGGAGGAGGCGATCCAGGCGGTGCGTGGCGGCCAGAACGTCGACAACCAGGATGGCGAAGGCCAGCGCGAGGCGCTGAAGAAATACTGTCTCGACCTCACCGAGCGCGCGCGCCAGGGCAAGCTCGACCCGGTGATCGGCCGCGACGACGAGATTCGCCGCACCATCCAGATCCTGCAACGCCGCACCAAGAACAATCCCGTGCTGATCGGCGAACCGGGCGTCGGCAAGACGGCCATCGTCGAGGGTCTGGCCCAGCGCATCGTCAATGACGAGGTGCCCGAAACCTTGAAGGGCAAGCGGGTCCTGGTGCTCGACATGGCGGCGCTCCTGGCCGGGGCGAAGTATCGCGGCGAGTTCGAGGAGCGCCTCAAGGCCGTGATCAAGGAAGTAGCGATGGACGAAGGCCGCATCATCGTTTTCATCGACGAGCTGCACACGATGGTCGGCGCCGGCAAGGCCGAAGGCGCCATCGACGCCGGCAACATGCTCAAGCCCGCCCTGGCGCGGGGCGAGATGCATTGCATCGGCGCCACCACGCTCAACGAATACCGCAAATACATCGAGAAGGACGCCGCGCTGGAACGTCGCTTCCA
>JAUXWU010000102.1 GCA_030680085.1 Rhodocyclaceae bacterium
TGCCGATACCGGATGCGGCCAGCGTCTTGATCGGGCCGGCCGAGATGGCATTGGCGCGGTGAAGAAATATGCCGCGTCCGGCATTGATCCTCCCGCCGCGCTTGCCTTGCGCCAGAACTATGAACAGATCGTGATGGAGCAGGACATGTTGGCGTGGATGGAAACGCTGAAGGCGCGCCACGAAGTGACGATCAACAAGAAACTGCTCGAATCAAAGGAGCGGTAGGTAGTTCAACCCGGCAACGGATCAGCGTTGCAATTAACCAGGCAACGGATCAGCGTTCCAATTAACCAGGCAACGGGTCAGCGTTGCAATTAACCAGGCAACGGATCCGCGTTGCCCAAGGCCGTGGTATTGAGGCCGCCATCGACGTACATGATCTCGGCGGTGATGCCGCTGGCCAGGTCGGAGAGCAGGAAGGCGGCGGCGTTGCCGACTTCTTCGATGGTGATGTTGCGGCGTAGCGGCGCGTGGTGGGCGTTGTAGGCCAGCAGTTTGCCGAAGTTGCCAATGCCCGAGGCCGCCAGCGTCTTGATCGGGCCAGCCGAGATGGCGTTGGCGCGGATGCCCTGCGGGCCAAGACAGAAAGCGAGATAGCGGGTTGCCGCTTCGAGGCTGGCCTTGGCCAGGCCCATGGTGTTGTAGTTGGGCAGGGTGCGCTCGGCGCCCAGATACGTCAGCGCCAGCAGTGCCGGGTGGTTGCCCTTGAGCAGCAGGGGGCGCGCCGCCTTGGCCAGCGCCGGATAGCTGTATGACGAGATATCGTGGGCGATGCGGAATCTTTCGCGCGTTATGCCATCGAGGAAATCGCCCTCGATCGCCTCGCCCGGAGCATAGGCGATGGAATGCACCAAACCTTCAAGACCGTCCCAGTGGTTGGCCAGACCGGTAAAAACCGCTTCAATTTGTGCGTCGTCGCCGACATCCAGCGGAAAGGTCAGTTCGCTGCCGAATTCATGAGCAAACTTGGTGACGCGGTCAAGAAAACGCTCGTTCTGATAGGTAAAGGCGAGTTGTGCACCTTCGCGATGGCAGGCTTTGGCGATGCCATAAGCGATGGATCGGCTGGACAAGAGGCCGGTGATAAGAATGCGTTTGCCGGCAAGAAAGCCCATGTTAAACCCCCCATTTCCCAATTCGAGTGACTGATTATAGCCGCGATTCCATTACACTTGCCGCCATGCACCGCTTACCGACATTGCTTCTGCTCACGCTGCTGATGGGGTGCGGCACGGCCTGGAACGATCCGTATCCGGCGGCGGAGCGCGGGCGCAATATCCTGTACTCGGCATTTACCGATCGGCCCAAGCATCTCGATCCGGTGCAGTCCTATAGCGCGGACGAAATCACCTTCACGGCGCAGATTTACGAGCCGCCCTTGCAGTACCACTATCTGCGGCGGCCGTATGAGCTGATCCCCGCGACCGCGACCGCCGTGCCACGGCCGCGCTATCTGGATGCGGCCGGCAAAACCCTGCCGCAATCCGCCGCCGCCGCGCGCATCGCGTTTACCGAATATGTGATTGACATCAAGCCGGGCATCCGCTATCAGCCCCATCCGGCGTTTGCCGAGCAGCCGGCCGATCTCTCCGGCTTTCATACGCTTGCCGATTTTCCCAACCGCGGCACGCGCGAGCTGATCGCCGCCGATTATGTTTATGGGATCAAGCGGCTGGCGCATCCACGCCTGCACTCGCCGATTCTTGGTCTGATGGGTGAATATATCGTCGGCCTGAACGCGTTGGCCGAGTCGCTCAAAAAGTCGGCGCTGGCTTCAGTTGCCAATGCGCGGCGTGACAACTGGCTGGATCTGCGTGATGCGCCCCTTGCCGGCGTCGAGGTGCTGGATCGTTACACCTATCGCATCCGCATCAAGGGCAAGTATCCACAATTTCTCTACTGGCTGACCATGCCATTTTTTGCGCCCATGCCCTGGGAGGCCGACAGGTTTCACAGCCAGCCGGGCATGGCGGAAAAGAATCTGACGCTTGACTGGTATCCCATCGGCACTGGCCCCTACATGCTGACCGAGAACAATCCGAATGCCCGCATGGTGTTGGAGAAGAATCCGAACTTTCGTGGCGAAACCTATCCTTGCGATGGCGAGGCGGCGGATCGGCAGGACGGCTTGCTGGAGGACTGCGGCAAGTCCTTGCCCTTCATCGACAAGGTGGTCTTCACGCGCGAGAAGGAGCAGATTCCTTACTGGAACAAGTTCTTGCAGGGCTACTACGATGCATCGGGAATCTCCTCGGATTCCTTCGACCAGGCTATTCAGGTGGGGGCGGGCGGCGATGTTTCCCTGACCGCCGAGATGCGGGAGCAGGGGATTCGCTTGACGACAGCGGTGGCGACGACGAGTTTCTACATGGGGTTCAACATGCTCGATCCCTTGGTCGGCGGCAATGCAGAGGCGGCCCGCAAGCTGCGCCAGGCGATTGCCCTGGCCATCGATCAGGAAGAATTCATTTCGATTTTTCAGAATGGGCGCGGGGTCCCTGCACAAGGGCCGATCCCCCCAGGCATTTTTGGCTACCGCGTGGGCCGGGAGGGCGTCAATCCGGTGATGTACGACTGGACGGCGGAGGGCTCGCGCCGCAAGTCCATCGCGCTGGCCAGGCAGTTGCTCGCGGAGGCCGGCTGGCCGGATGGTCGGCATGCCAGCACGGGCGAACCGTTGGTTGTTCATCTGGATACGACCGCTACCGGCGTGGGGGCGAAGACGCGCATCGACTGGCTGAACAAGCAGTTCCAGAAGATCAATGTCCAACTGGTCGTGCGCAGCACGGATTACAACCGCTTCCAGGAAAAGGTGCGCAAGGGCGCGGTGCAGTTGTTCTATCTGGGCTGGAATGCCGACTACCCCGATCCGGAGAACTTTCTTTTCCTGCTGTATGGTCCGCAGGGCAAGGTCAGGCACAACGGCGAGAACGCCGCCAACTACGCCAATCCTGAATATGACCGGCTATTCGAGCAGATGCGGGCCATGGAGAACAGCCCCGAGCGACAGGCGCTGATCAACCGCATGATGGTGATTTTGCAGGAAGACACGCCTTGGGTCTGGGGTTTCCATCCCAAGGATTACAGCCTGCATCACGCCTGGTTGTTGAATCGAAAGCCCAGCAAGGTGGGTAACAATACGATGAAGTATCAGCGCGTCGACGCGCCGCTGCGGCAGACCTTGCGGGATCGTTGGAACCCGCCAATCATCTGGCCGCTGGGCTTGCTGGCGGCGTTGCTGGTATTGGTGGTGCTGCCGGCGATCCTGAGTCATCGGCGGCGCGAGGCCACCACGGCACAGCGCTAGTTCAGGCTGGGCGTGCTGTCCGTACCAGGTAGTTGACGCTGGTATCGTTGCCGAGCTTGTAGGTCTGGGTCAGCGGGTTGTAGCTCATGCCGATGACTTCGGTCACGTCGAGGCCGGCTTGACGGGCAAAGCGGGCGAGTTCCGCCGGGCGCAGGAACTTGGCGTAATCGTGGGTGCCCTTGGGCAGCAGATTAAGGATGTACTCCGCGCCGATCACCGCAAACAAATAGGCCTTGGGGTTGCGGTTGATGGTGGAGAAGAACACCTGGCCACCCGGTTTGACCAGCGCGGCGCAGGCGGCAATGGTGCTGGCCGGGTCGGGGACGTGTTCCAGCATTTCGAGGCAGGTGACGGCGTCGAAGCTGGCGGGGGCTTCCGCAGCCAGGGCTTCAGCCGAAACCAGCCGGTAGTCGACAGTGCGGCCGCTTTCCAGCAGGTGGAGCCGGGCGACCCCGAGCGCCTTTTCGGAGAGGTCAATGCCGGTCACGCTGGCGCCGCAACCGGCCATGCCTTCGGTCAGCAGTCCGCCGCCACAACCAACGTCCAGCACACGCTTGCCGGCAAGCCCCACGCAACGATCAATCCACGCCAGCCGCAGCGGATTGATGTCGTGCAGCGGCTTGAACTCTGAATTCGGGTCCCACCAGCGATGCGCCAGTTCGCTGAATTTGGCTATTTCCTGCGGGTCGACGTTGGTCATTTTCTGACTCCAGAAACTGAAAAGCCCTGCGCTGCAGGGCTTTTCCAGAACGAATGGAACGGTAGCTTAGTTTTTCGTGCCGATCACTTCGATTTCGACGCGACGGTCAGGCTGCAGGCACTCGATTAGCTTCTTGGACTTGACGTCGCTCTTGCCGCACTTGCCGGCGGTGACGGGCTGCTTTTCGCCCTTGCCTTCGGAGTAAACGCGGTTGGCTTCGACGCCCTTGCTTACCAGGTAATCCTTGACTGCAGCGGCGCGGCGCTCGGAGAGTTTCTGGTTGTAGGCATCCTTGCCAATGCGGTCGGCGTGGCCAACGGCGATGATGACTTCCAGCTTGATACCCTTGATGTCGGCGGCGAG
>JAUXWU010000104.1 GCA_030680085.1 Rhodocyclaceae bacterium
TGGTCGGGATCAGCGTCGGGTGCACGCGCAGTTCCACACCGTCAGGCGTGCGTTTGGTGATGCCCAGCAACTTGATCCGATAGCCGAGTTGTTCGGCATATTTGATGTCGGCCGCTTCGAGCTTGCTGATGCCCTCGACGTAGGCGCGGTCGAACTGCATCGGGATACCGAAGGCGATGGCCGACATGATGGTCAGCTTGTGCGCCGCATCGACGCCTTCGATATCGAAGGTCGGATCGGCCTCGGCGTAGCCCAGGCGCTGCGCCTCCTTGAGCACGACGTCGAAGGCGAGGCCCTTGTCGCGCATCTCGGAAAGAATGAAGTTGGTGGTGCCGTTGATGATGCCGGCGATCCACTCGATACGGTTGGCGGTGAGTCCCTCGCGCAGTGCCTTGATGATCGGGATGCCGCCCGCCACGGCCGCCTCGAAGGCGACCATCACGCCGCGCTTCTGTGCGGCGGCAAAAATCTCGTTGCCATGCATGGCCAGCAACGCCTTGTTGGCGGTGACGACATGCTTGCCGTTTTCGATCGCCTTCAGCACCAGTTCCTTGGCGATGCCGCAGCCGCCGATCAACTCGACAACGATGTCGACTTCGGGATCGGCGACGACCAGGAAGGCGTCGTCAGTGAGCTTGCACTTTCCGCCGGTGACCTGCCTCGCCAGTTCGAGGTTCTTGTCGGCGACGACGCTAATCTGAATCGGCCGCCCGGCGCGCCGGGTAATTTCCGCTGCGTTGCGGGTAAGAACAGTAAATGTGCCGCCACCGACCGTGCCGATGCCCAGCAATCCAACATTGATTGATTTCATAATAACTCAGTGAAATGGGGGGAAAGAAATCAGGCGCCGTGCCGTTTGCGGTACAGCTCAAGGAAGCGGGCGATGCGACCGATCGCCTCGGTGAGATCGTCGACGTTGGGCAGGAAGACGACGCGGAAGTGATCGTGGCTCGGCCAGTTGAAGCCGCTGCCTTGCACCAGCAGCACGCGTTCGGCTTCGAGCAATTCGAGAATGAACTGCTGGTCGTTGCTGATCGGATACAACTTTGGATCGAGGCGCGGAAAACAATACAGCGCCGCCTGCGGCCTGACGCAGGAAACGCCCGGTATCGCGGAAAGCATTTCCCACGCCAGGTCGCGCTGCTTCGCCAGGCGGCCGTGCGGCGCAACGAGATCGTCGATGCTCTGATGGCCGCCCAGCGCGGTCTGGATCGCGAACTGGCCGGGCACATTCGAGCACAGCCGCATCGAGGCGAGAATGCCGAGCCCCTCGATGTAATCCGCGGCATGCCGCTTTTCGCCGGAAACGACCATCCAGCCGGCGCGGAAGCCGCAGGCGCGGTAGTTCTTCGACAGGCCGTTGAAGGTGATGAACAGCACGTCGTCGGCCAGGCTGGCCAGCGAGGTGTGCGTGCGACCGTCATAGAGCACCTTGTCGTAGATCTCGTCGGCCAGGACGATCAGCTCGTGCTGGCGCGCCAGTTCGACAATCTCTTTCAGCAGATCGTCCGGGTAGAGCGCCCCGGTCGGGTTGTTCGGGTTGATGACGACAATGGCGCGCGTGGCCGGCGTGATCTTGGCGCGAATGTCGGCGATGTCGGGCAGCCAGCCGGCGCCCTCGTCGCACAGATAGTGCCGCGGCGTGCCGCCGGAGAGCGTGACCGCCGCCGTCCACTGCGGATAGTCGGGCATCGGCACCAGCACCTCGTCGCCGTTGTTGAGCAGCGCCTGCATCGACATGACGATCAGTTCGGAAACACCGTTGCCGAGATAGATGTCGTCGATGGAGACGCCAGCGATGCGCTTTTGCTGGCAGTAATGCATCACCGCCTTGCGCGGGGCGAACAGGCCCTTGGAGTCTGAATAGCCGGAAGCGTCGCGCAGGTTGCGGATCACATCGACGACGATTTCCTCTGGCGCTTCAAAGCCGAAAGCCGCCGGATTGCCGATGTTCAGCTTGATGACGCGATGCCCATCCTCTTCCATCTGGCGCGCGCGCGCCAGCACCGGCCCACGGATGTCATAACACACACTGGCGAGTTTGGTGGATTTTAGAACGGGTTGCATGGCAGTCGAGGGCGCGAAGGCGAGAAAAGTGAAGGGCTATAATCTTAACCCAATCCGCACACTGTTCTCACCCCACTGCCTTGAAACTCCACGCCGACTCACTCAGCACTGCCCATGCCGTCACCGGCTATGGCGACCATCACGTCTCCATCAATGGCCGCGAGTTGCGGCGCAGCCTGCTGCTCATGCCTGACTACCTCGACGAGGCCTGGGGGCCGGACGACTTCGCCGCGCTTGCCGACCTGCACCTTGCACCGCTGGCGACATTGCGTTGCGATGTTCTGCTGCTCGGCACCGGCCTCAGGCAACGCTTTCCCTCACCCGCCCTGCTGCGACCGCTGATCGAGGCCAATCGCGGCATCGAGGTGATGGACACGCGGGCCGCCTGCCGCACCTACAACATCCTGATCGCCGAAGGCCGCGTGGTGGCCGCCGCGCTGATTATCGAAGCGCAGCTGGCGCCATGAGCATCGTCAGCCCGAAGCAGAACGCCGTGCAAAAAATCGCCCTCAAGATCGACGTTCCCACTTATCGCGCCGCCCTCGGCGTGCCGCGGCTCACCGACCTGCTGCGCCGCCACCGCGCCGGCGCCAGCTTCGTTTTCGCCCTCGGCCCCGACTGGCTCGGCCGTCAGCTCGGCCGGCGCTGTGCCGATATTTTTCGCCAGGTGCGCGATGAGGGTTTCGAGGTCGGGGTGCATGGCTGGAATGCCCGCCATTGGGTGAAGCGCATCGAGCGGGCCGATGCAACGTGGAGCGCGGACCAGCTCAAGCAAGCCATTACCACCTTCGAGGAAGTCTTCGCCACGCCACCCAGATTGCATGCCGCGCCCGGCTGGCGCTCGAACCCCCACAGCCTGCGCCTGACGCAGCGCTGCAATTTCACCTATGCCAGCGACACCCGCGGCCGCCACCCCTTTGTGCCGGTGTGGCATGGCGAGATCGTCCGCTGCCCGCAAATTCCCACCACCCTGCCGACGCTCGACGAACTAGCCGACGCCAACAAACGCGACCAGTTGCTGGCGCTCACAGCCAAGCCAGCACCCGGCCATGTTTTCAGCCTGCGCGCCGAACCCGGCGCAACCCAGCAGGTCGAACTGATCGAGGAACTGCTGACCGGCTGGCGCGAACAGGGTTATGAACTCACCTCTATTCAAACCCTGGCCGGCGGCCTTGATGTCGATAGACTGCCCCGGCATGAGATTGTGTCTGGCAGCGTGCCGGGACGTAGCGGCGCCTTGCTGTTGCAGGGCGACGAGTTTTTATCCGACTGGAGATGAACCCTATGAACAATCCATCCATCCTGGGCCTGGAAGTGCCCGATTTCTCCCTACCCGCCACCGCCGGCCAGACCTTCCGCCTCGCGGCGCAGCGCGGCCGGCCGCTGGTAATTTATTTCTATCCCAAGGACAGCACCCCCGGCTGCACCACCGAGGCGCAGCAGTTTCGCGACCTGCACGCGGCATTCGTCAAGGCGGGCGGCAGCGTCTGGGGCGTGTCGCGCGACAGCAGCAAGTCGCATGAAAACTTCAAGAGCCTGCTGGGGCTACCTTTCGAACTGTTGTGCGATGCCGATGAAACCGCCTGCGTGCTGTTCGACGTCATCAAACTGAAAAATATGTACGGTAAACAGGTGCGTGGCATCGAACGCAGCACCTTCCTCATCGACAAGAACGGCCGGCTGGCCCGCGAGTGGCGCGGTGTCAAGGCGGATGGCCATGCGGCCGAAGTGCTGACCGCCCTGCAAGCGCTGTAAAGCCCACCATTGATCGGAGTGCCATGAACGCCAAACGCGCCGCCAAACCAAGCAAACCGACCAAGCTGTTCGTGCTCGACACCAACGTGCTGATGCACGATCCGCTCTCGCTGTTCCGCTTCGAGGAACACGACATCTACGTGCCGATGATGACGCTCGAAGAACTCGACGCCAACAAGAAGGGTATGTCGGAAGTGGCGCGTAACGCCCGTCAGACCAGCCGCCTGCTCGACGAAATCGTCAGCAGTTGCGAGGCCTGCATTGCCTCGGGCATCGCGTTGGCCGGCCCGTCGCGCGGCCTGGCGAGCGGACGCCTGCTTTTGCAAACCGAGGCAATCGACAGCGTGCTGCCTGTGTCGCTGCCGACTTCGCGCGCCGACAACCAGATCATCGCCGTGGCGATGCATCTGCATCAGAAGCAGCCAAAACGGCCGGTGATCCTCGTCACCAAGGACATCAACATGCGCATCAAGGCCCGCGCGCTGGGCCTCGATGCGCAGGATTACTTCAACGACAAGGTACTGGAGGACACCGACCTCCTCTATACCGGCAGCCTGGCACTGCCAGAGGATTTCTGGGACACGCATGGCAAGGGCCTGGAATCCTGGAAGCAGGACGGCAAAACCCACTACCGCATCAAGGGCCCACTCTGCCCCGATCTGCTGGTCAATGAATTCGTCTGGCAGGACGGCCCGCAACCTCTCCAGGCATGGGTAAAAGTCGGCGCTGGCGGGACGGCGGCAACGGCCGGCAACGTGGCGGAAATCGAAACCCTGGTCGATTACAGCCATGCAAAGAATGCGGTGTGGGGCATCACGGCGCGCAACCGCGAACAGAATTTCGCCCTGAATCTGCTGATGGATCCAGACATCGACTTCGTCACGCTGCTCGGCCAGGCCGGCACTGGCAAGACGCTGCTGACGCTGGCCAGCGCGCTGACGCAGACGCTGGAACAAAAGCGCTTTGCCGAAATCATCATCACCCGCGTCACCGTGCCGGTGGGCGAAGACATCGGATTCCTGCCCGGCACCGAGGAAGAAAAGATGACCCCGTGGATGGGCGCGCTGGAGGACAACCTCGAAGTGCTCAACAAACCAGCCGAAGAAGGCGACAAGGCCGGCGGAAGCTATTCCGGCGACTGGGGGCGCGCCGCGACCATGGATTTGATCCGCAGCCGCATCAAGATCAAGTCGCTCAACTTCATGCGCGGCCGCACCTTCCTGAACAAATTCCTCATCATCGACGAGGCGCAAAACCTCACGCCGAAGCAGATGAAAACCCTGATCACCCGCGCCGGCCCCGGCACCAAGGTGGTCTGCCTGGGCAACATCGCGCAGATCGACACCCCCTACCTCACCGAAGGCTCATCCGGCCTGACCTACGTCGTCGACCGCTTCAAAGGCTGGGCGCATTCCGGGCACATCACACTACAACGCGGCGAACGCTCGCGGCTGGCCGACCACGCTGCGGAAGTGCTCTAATTTGCGACCAAACTGTCCACGTGCTGGCGAGACGGTGTTCAGAAATATCAGCTATGCGGCCCGCTACGCCTGCGCCGGACAACCAGTTTTCATAAGGAACCCACCATGGGAAACATGAGCGAGTTAATGGCGCAAGTACGCCACCGCGTGACCGTGGGCAATTATTACAAAATGGCCGAAGCAGGCATTTTCAGCGCGGATGATCGCGTGGAATTGATCGATGGGGAGATCGTGGATAAGGCACCAACCGGAAGCCATCATGCTGGCGTAGTAAAAATGCTGGTGCGGCGTTTTTCTGAAACCATCGGCAAACACGCCATCTTGAGCATCAAGGATCCACTACACCTCGATACCCACTCGGAACCCGAGCCCGACCTGATGCTGCTCCAGCCCCGCGACGATTTTTATGCCGCCGCCCACCCGGTGGCGTCCGATGTTCTTTTGCTAATTGAAGTAGGTGACAGCACCGCGCGTTTCGACCGCGAGGTAAAACTTCCGCTCTATGCCCGTCAGGGCGTCCCCGAGGTATGGCTGGTCACCCTCGATACACGCCAGATCGAGGTTTGCCGCGCTCCGCTGAAGGACGCCGACAATTACACCGAACGCACCATTCACTCCGCCGACAATATCGCGCCCCGGTTACTGCCGGATTGCCTGGTGGAAGTCGCAACGTTGTTTCCTTGGTGATGCCGGATGTTTTCGAACTTGAGTTGGGTTGGGTTGAAGGAATGTGTGATTGCAAGACCTGACCCTCTGTGCTAATTCAAGACCTGACCCTCTGTGCTAATTTGATCGCTCATGATGCGTGACAGCCCACATCGGCGCTGGTTGATTGGGTCTGGCTCAACCCGGCCACCTTTCGTTCAGCTTCCGTCACCGCTCGCACGGCAGATCTCCCCAGGTAAGAACGCGATGTTTCCGCGCACAAGCGCCGCATTTACCGTAAGCGTCGTACCGGTGGGCTTCGTCGTCCTGTGCCGACTCGCCTCGACCCTCTCGGCCTTCTATGCAGTTTCTGTTCGTCGCCTCGCGCGTTTGCTCTCCGGCTTCCTCCAGACAAAACCTCGCGAGCTTGCCCTTGCCTTCGGCTAGTGGTTATGATGTATCCATGGATTCATTTCGGTACTCCCGCAGGGGACTTTCACCCCATTACATCGCGCCCATGCTGGGCGCGCACGCGGAGATGTTCTCGCCCTGCGCATTGGTCAGCTTGTTGATGGCCGACACCGACTCGGACAGCGCCGGGAAATCGGACTTGTGGCGCATGCGGCGCAGCAGGAAGTCCAGCGTATCAACATGTGCGACCGCCGTCTGCCCGGTGACTGGATCTGTCATTATCATTGCCCGCTTCGCGTAAAATTGCCATCTTATCCCCGACACTCCGCCCCGCCATGAAAAGCGCTGAAATCCGCGAAAAGTT
>JAUXWU010000117.1 GCA_030680085.1 Rhodocyclaceae bacterium
CCGGCAGCACCGGCAACCCCAAGGGCGTGGTGCTGACCCACGCCAACCTGCTCGCCAATCTGCGCGCGATGGAGCAGGCCTCGGGCGTCACCGCCGATGACATCTTCGTTTCCTGGCTGCCGCTCTACCACGACATGGGCCTGATCGGCGCCTGCCTGGGGAGCATGGCCATCGGCTTCAGGCTGATTCTGATGTCGCCGCTGAGCTTTCTCGCGCGCCCAGAGCGCTGGCTCGCCGCCATCCACCGCTACCGCGCCACCGTCTCGGCGGCGCCCAACTTCGCCTATGAGCTGTGCGCCAACAAGTTGAGCGATGCCGACCTCGCGGGTCTCGACCTCTCCTGCTGGCGGCTCGCCTACAACGGCGCCGAACCGGTCAGCCCGGACACGCTGGCGCGTTTTGCCGCGCGCCTGGCGCACTGTGGCTTTAATTCAACGGCCATGACCCCCGTGTATGGCCTGGCGGAATCCTCCGTGGGGCTGGCCTTTCCGCCGCTGGGGCGGGGCCCGCTGATCGACTGCGTGGATCGCAACACGCTATCGACAACCGGCATCGCCCGCCCGTCACAAAGTGGACAAAAGATCGTCACCTGCGGCCGGGTGCTGCCCGGCCATGCGCTGCGCATCGTCGATGCCAAGGGCCGCGAACTGCCCGAACGTACCCATGGCCGCGTGCAGTTTCGCGGGCCTTCAGCGACCAGCGGCTATTACCGCAACCCGGAGGCCACGGCAAAACTGCTTGACGGCAACTGGCTGAACACCGGCGACCTCGGCTATCTCGCCGCCGGCGAGCTGTATCTCACCGGGCGCGAAAAGGACATCATCATTCGCGGCGGGCACAACATCTATCCGCAGGAACTGGAAGATGCCGCGTCCCATGTCGAAGGCGTGCGGAAGGGCGGCGTGGCGGTGTTCCCCGCCACCGATCCGCAGAGCGGCAGCGAACGGCTGGTGGTGCTGGCCGAGACGCGCGAAAAGAGTGCCGCGGCCAGGCAACGCATACTGGCCGAAATCAACCATCTCGCCGTCGATCTGATCGGCCTGCCGGCCGATGACATCGTGCTGGCGCCACCGCGTAGCGTGTTGAAAACCTCCAGCGGCAAAATCCGCCGCGCCGCCTGCCGCGAGCTTTACGAACGCGGCGAACTGGGCGGACAACCCGGCGCCACGGCACGCGCACCCTGGCTGCAGATGCTGCGGCTCGGCTGGGCCGGCGCCCAGGCGCGCAGCGGGCGACTGGCGCGCGCGATCGGCGGCCGGGTGTGGAGCTGGGTGTGGAGTACCTGGGCCTGGGCGGTTTTCGCCACGCTGGTGCCGCTCGCCTGGATTTTGATCGTGCTCGCGCCGGCGCTCACGCTGCGGCGCCACATCGCCCGACTGACCGCCCGCGCGGCACTGGCGCTGACCGGACTGACACCCGGAGTCACAGGCTTGCCGCACCTCGCCGGCAACTCCCCGTTGATCGTCGTGGCCAACCACGCCAGCTATCTGGATGGATTGATTCTCACCGCCGTGCTGCCACCCCGCTTTGCCTATGTCGGGAAACAGGAGTTGCTGGGCAACCCCTTCGCGGCCATTCCCCTGCGTCGGCTGGACAGCGCCTTCGTCGAGCGTTTCGATGGTACGCGCGGGGTCGAGGACACGCGCACGCTGGAGGCGCGCGTGCACAACGGCGATGCGCTGATCTTCTTCCCCGAAGGCACCTTCCGCAAGACGCCAGGGCTGCTGCCATTTCGCATGGGCGCGTTCGTCATCGCCGCGAACGCCGGCCGGGCGGTGGTTTCCGTTACCCTGACTGGCACCCGCGCCATGCTGCCCGGCGAATCATTGCGGCCACGTCACAGCCCACTGCAGGTCTGGGTGGACGCGCCGCTCGCCGTGCCGCCCGGAGATGGCTGGCAGGCCGCGCTGCAACTGCGCGATGCCGCACGCCGCCAGATGCTGACGCGGCTGGATGAACACGATGCCATTGACGTTTAACCAAGAAAAGGATGACACCCATGACCCTACCTGACGACCCCGCCGTCCTGCAGTCGCTCCTGACCGATCTCAAGATCGAACACCACGACCTGGACGAAACCATCGCCAGGCTGGCAGGCGTCCCACCGCATGACGAACTGCTGATGCGCCGGCTCAAGAAACGCAAGCTGCAACTCAAGGATCGCATTTCCGCCGTCCAGCGTCTGCTCGGCCCCGACCTGCTCGCCTGACCAAAGGAACCGCCATGAAACTCGACGCCGCCACCCTCGACCAACTCTTTTGCAACGCCCGCAGCCACAACGAATGGCAGGACAAGCCCATCCCGGACGCCCTGCTCGCCGAATTGCACGACCTGATGAAATGGGGCCCCACCAGCGCCAACTGCTGGCCGCTGCGCGTGGTCTTCGTCAAGTCAGCGGACGCAAAAGCGCGCCTCATCCCCGCCCTGATGGAAGGCAACCGCGCCAAGGTGCAGGCCGCGCCGGTCACCGCCATTCTGGGCATGGACATGGACTTTCCCGACTGGCTGCCCAAGCTGTTCCCGCATACCGACGCCAAATCCTGGTTCGCCGGCAATGACGCCCTGACCCGCACCACCGCCTTTCGCAACAGCAGCCTGCAAGGCGCCTACTTCATGCTCGCCGCGCGCGCGCTCGGCCTCGACTGCGGCCCGATGTCCGGCTTCGACGAAACCCGGGTGAACGCCGCATTCTTCCCCGGCACGCACATCGAGGCCAACTTCATCTGCAGCCTCGGCTACGGCGACGCCAGCAAACTGTTCCCGCGCAGCCCGCGCCCGGACTTCGCCGAGGTGTGCAAGATCGTTTGAAAGTCGGCGCTGGCGAGACGGCGTGCTAGCATGCAATGTATACAACCGCATTGGAGCAACATCATGGATACCGCCGTCCTCACCCTGCGCGTGCCGGTCGGAGTCAAGGAACAACTTGACAAACTCGCCGACGCCACCCATCGCTCGAAGTCCTGGCTGGCCGGCGAAGCGATCCGGCAATACCTCGATCTCGAAGCTTGGCAGATCGGCGAAATCAGCCAGGCATTAACCGAGGCCGACGCGGGCGATTTCGCCACTGACGCGGAAGTTGCCGCGGTAAAAGCCAGGTATGCGAATTAAGTGGCTGCGTCGAGCGTTGCAAAACCTCGACGCTGAAGCTGCCTACATCGCGCGGGACAGTCCGCAAAACGCTGCAGCCTGCGTCGCGCATTTGCTGGCCAGCGCGGAAATGCTCGCCACGCACCCGCGGATGGGACGGCCGGGCCGCGTGCCCGGCACGCGCGAACTCGTCGTCACGCGCTTTCCCTACATCCTGCCTTACCGTGTGCGCGAACAGGCGGTGGAAATCCTGCGGGTGTTCCACACCGCGCGTAAATGGCCGCAACGCTTCGATCAATGACCGCCCTCACCGAACCCATCGAATCCTTCATCGCCGACCTCGCCGCTTGGACGCCGGGCGGTGGATGTGGTGATTTAACGATTGCCGTTTAACGTGTTTCGTTATATCCTTCGGCCATGATCCGGTCGTTCAAATGCAAGGACGCTGCGGCGTTGTTCGCCGGAGAACGCTGTCATCGCCGCTGGCTTTCCTTCCGGGCCGTGGCGGAACGCAAGCTGTTGATGGTGCATCGGGCAACGCGGCCGGACGATCTGCGCATTCCCCCGCAGAATCGTCTGGAGGCGCTGAAGGGTGACCGCAAGGGTCAGTGGAGCGTACGCATCAACGACCAGTGGCGCGTGTGCTTCGTCTGGGATAACGGGCAGGTGTTCGACGTGGAGATAGTGGATTACCACTGAGGAGGCAAGATGAGCGATGTTCACAACGGCATGCGCCCGATTCATCCGGGCGAGATACTGCGCGAGGAATTCCTGCTGCCGCTGAATCTGTCGGCGAATGCGCTGGCCATCGCATTGAGTGTGCCGGCACCGCGCATCAACGACATCGCCCGCGAACGACGCGGCATTACCGCCGACACGGCCCTGCGGCTGGCCCGCTATTTCGGTACCAGCGCGGAATTCTGGATGGGCCTGCAGGCCGATTACGACCTGCGTATTGCCGCCAGCGCGGCCAACGACGCACTGACGAGAATCCGGCGTATGGAGCCATCGGCCGCATAAATTCCGGCGCCGCAGCGGTGCCTGCACAAGTCCATGCCCCTCATAAAACTCGATAACGGCTGTCTCGCTTACGGCCACGTTCCCCTGCTCGACGCCGCCGCGTTCCAGCTTGACGCCGGCGAGCGCGTAGCGCTGATCGGCCGCAACGGCACCGGCAAATCGTCCTTGCTCGCCGCGCTGGCCGGTCGCGCCCCGCTCGACGACGGCACGCTCTGGCTGCAACCGGGCCTGAAGCTCGGCTACGTGCCGCAGGAGCCGCCCTTTGATCCCGCGCTCACGGTCTTTCAGGCCGTCGTCGCCGGCATGGGCGAGACGGCGCGCCTGCTGGCCGACTATCACGATGTGGCGCACCAGTTGACCGCCCCGGATGCCGACCATGATCTGTTGCTTGATCGCCTGCAGCACTTGCAGCACGACATGGAAACGCTGGGCGTGTGGGCTTACGAGGCGCGCGCCGAGCAGGTGATTACCCGCTTTGAGCTGGATGCCGATGCCCTGGTCGGCACGCTCTCTGGCGGGCAGAAAAAACGCCTCGCGCTGGCGCAGGCGCTGGCGGTTGCGCCCGAGGTGTTGTTGCTGGACGAGCCGACCAACCACCTCGACATCGCTACCATCGAGTGGCTTGAAGATTACTTGCTCGAAACCGGCATCACGCTGTTGTTCATCACCCACGACCGGCGTTTTCTCGACCGGCTGGCGACGCGGATCATCGAGCTGGATCGCGGCATGCTGACCAGCTATCCCGGCAATTTCACCGCCTACCAGGAACGCAAGGCAGCGCAACTGGCCGACGAGGCGAAGGAGAATGCGCGCTTCGACAAGCTGCTGAAAGAGGAAGAAAGCTGGATTCGCCAGGGTGTCGAAGCGCGCCGCACGCGGGCCGTGTTCCGCGTGCAGCGTCTGGACCAGTTGCGCCTGGAACGCAGCGAGAGGCGCAATCGGCTGGGCCAGGTCAAATTGCAACTCGACAGCGGCGACAAGAGCGGCAAGCTGGTCGCCGAGTTGAAGCACGTCAACAAATCCTTTGGCGAAAAATGCGTCGTGCGCGATTTTTCCTGCCGCATCCAGCGCGGCGACAAGATCGGCGTGATCGGCCCCAATGGCGCCGGCAAGACCACCCTGCTGAGGCTCATCCTCGGGGAACTGGAACCCGACAGCGGGACAGTGCGGCGCGGCACCAAGATGGAGATCGCCTATTTCGACCAGTTCCGCGCCCAGCTCGACCCCGAGGCGACACTGTCCGACGTCATTTCGCCGGGTTCTGATTACGTCGAGATCGGCGGCGCGCGCAAACATGTCGTCGGCTATCTGGGCGACTTCCTGTTCGCGCCGCAGCGCGCCCGCTCTCCCGTTAAATCGCTGTCCGGCGGCGAGCGCAACCGCCTGCTGCTGGCGCGCCTGTTCGCCCGCCCGGCCAACGTGCTGGTGCTCGATGAGCCGACCAACGACCTCGACATCGAGACGCTGGAACTACTCGAAGACCTGATTCAGGACTACAACGGCACGGTGTTTCTCGTCAGCCACGACCGCGCCTTTCTCGACGCCATCGTCACCCAGACCTTTGCCGCGGAAGGCGATGGCGTCTGGCACGAATACGCCGGTGGCTACAGCGACTGGGCCGCCTATCAGGCCGACCGAAAGGCAACGGCGCGCGCCGCTCAACAGACCGCCACCAGCGCCACTCAAAAGTCGGCGCTGGCGGGACGGCGTGAAGACAAGTCTCCGGTGGTCAAACTATCGTGGAAGGAGCAGCGCGAGCTTGAAGCCCTGCCCGAGCGCATCGCCACGCTCGAAACCGAGCAAAAAACCCTGACCGCCCGCCTCGAAGACCCGGCCTTGCACCGCAACCCACAGGAAGCGCAGGCTATCGCCGCGCGCCTGTCAGCCATCGATGACGAACTGCTCGGCCTGCTGGAACGCTGGGAAACGCTTGAAGCGATGAACGCTACAGCGCCGCCGTAAGTTCCGGCACGATCTGGAACAGATCCCCAACCAGCCCATAGTCGGCCACCTGAAAAATCGGCGCGTCCGGGTCCTTGTTGATGGCGACAATGACCTTGCTGTCCTTCATGCCGGCCAGATGCTGGATGGCGCCGGAAATGCCGATGGCAATATAGAGCTGCGGCGCGACGATCTTGCCGGTCTGGCCGACCTGGTAGTCGTTGGGCACGAAGCCGGCATCGACGGCGGCGCGCGAAGCGCCCAGCGCGGCATTCAGCTTGTCCGCCAGCGGTTCGAGCAGATTGTGGAAATGGGCGCCAGAGGCCAGCCCGCGCCCGCCCGAGACGATCACCTTGGCCGCGCCGAGTTCGGGACGGGCGGACTGGGTGAGCTCGCGCCCGACCAGTTGCGTCAAACCCAGATCGGGGCCGGCGGCAAGGTTCTCCACCTGGGCCGTTCCGCCCTGCGCGCAGGCATCGAAAGCGGTTGTGCGCACGGTGATGACCTTCACCGTGTCGGTCGACTTCACCGTCGCCAGCGCGTTGCCGGCATAGATCGGCCGGACGAAGGTGTCGGGCGACTCGATGCCGCAAATTTCGGAAATCTGCGCCACGTCGAGCAGCGCGGCGACACGCGGCAACAGGTTCTTGCCGAAGGTGGTCGCCGGCGCAATGATGTGGCTGTAGCCGTCTGCATTGGCGACGATCAGCGCAGCGATGTTTTCGGCGGTCTGATTGGCGTAGATCGACGCATCGGCCAGCTTGACCTTCGCCACGCCCGCCAGCACGGCAGCCGCCTGGGCAGCGGCGGCGCAGTTGCTACCGGCAACGAGGACATGAACCTCGGTACCCAACTGCGCACCCAGCTTCGCAGCGGCAGCAACGGTGTTGAGAGTGGCCGCTTTGATAGCAGCGTTATCGTGTTCGGCTATGACGAGAATTGTCATTCAGATCACCTTTGCTTCGTTCTTGAGTTTCGCCACCAGTTCGGCGACATCCGCAACCTTCACGCCGGCCTGGCGTTTCGCTGGCTCGACCACTTTCAGGGTCGTCAGGCGCGGGGCGATGTCGACACCGAGCTCGACGGGTTTCAGCACGTCCATCGGCTTCTTTTTCGCTTTCATGATGTTGGGCAGCGTGGCGTAGCGCGGCTCGTTCAAGCGCAGGTCGGTGGTGACCACCGCCGGCAGCTTGATCGCCAGCGTCTCCAGGCCGCCGTCGATTTCGCGCGTGACGGTGGCCTGGCCATCGGCAATCACCACCTTGGAAGCAAACGTCGCCTGCGGCCAGCCCAAGAGCGCGGCGAGCATCTGGCCGGTCTGGTTGGCAT
Source organism: Rhodocyclaceae bacterium (assembly GCA_030680085.1). Taxonomy (GTDB): domain Bacteria; phylum Pseudomonadota; class Gammaproteobacteria; order Burkholderiales; family Rhodocyclaceae; genus Sulfuricystis. The sequence continues at coordinate 7,378 of JAUXWU010000117.1, forward strand.
CGTCGTCGATGGCCTGCTTGCCCAGAATCACCAGCCCCGGCTGCTCCTTGTCGCAAATCGCCTTGAGCAGTTTCGCCACGGCCAGCGACTGCAAACCCTCGGCCTGCGGCGCATCCGTTTCCACCAGAATGGCCCGGTCCGCGCCCAGCGCCAGAGCGGTGCGCAACTGTTCCTGACAGGCCGTCACGCCACATGAAACGGCAATCACCTCGGTGGCGATGCCGGCTTCCTTGAGCCGCACCGCCTCCTCCACGGCGATCTCGTCAAAGGGGTTCATCGCCATCTTGACGTTGGCCAATTCGACGCCGCTTCCGTCAGACTTCACCCTGACCTTGACGTTGTAATCCACCACCCGCTTCACCGGCACCAGAACTTTCACATCGCTCTCCTTATACTGTCTCTATACGTGGCCATACTCATGCGTATGTTGGCTGCCATACTAAACCAAAGCGCGGAAAAATTCATATGGACAAATCTCCCCCCGAAAGACAGCCCACGGCACGCGAGGCACTCGACCGCGCCGCCTGGATTGCCGGCGCACTCGACATCGTCGCACAAGATGGCATTGACGGCCTGCGGGTGGAGGGTCTGGCCAAGCGCCTCGGCGTCACCAAGGGCAGCTTCTACTGGCACTTCAAGGACCGCCGCGACCTGATCGACGCCGTGCTGGACCACTGGCGCACCGGCCGCATCCGCGACATCCAGAAACAGACCGCCGCCGCGCCGGGCGAAGAGCAAGCCGCGCTGCGCCACACCATCGAGGTGTATGCCGCCGCCAGAAACCGCAAGGGCATCTCCATCGAGGCGTCCATCCGCCTCTGGGCGCGCCAGGACGCCAACGGCCTGGCCGTGGTCGAAGAAGTCGACGCCGAACGCCTGGCCTGCACGCGCCGCCTCTTCCTCGCCCGTGGCCTCCCGCCCGCCGAAGCCGCCGCCCGCAGCGCCCTGCTCTACGCCTACGTCTTCGGCTTCAGCATGATGCAATGCGGCCGCTTCGACATGGACACGACCGCCGCGAAGCACTGGATCAGCACGCATATCGTTGCCGATTGACGCCGACTGATAACGTGGCTGACAATCGCGCAGTTCGTCGGGAAAACCGTGGGCCAGGGTCGATTCAATGATGATCAGGCGCCGTCCCGCCAGCGCCGACTTTTGGAAAGTTCGATCCTGGCTACTTTTAGCCTTCATTTCAGCTATCCTCGACCGATGCACGAACTACCAGACCAACACTATTTGCGGGCGGTTACCGAACTTGGCGATACCCGCAAGATCGTCGCCAGTCGCGATATCTATTCCCACAGCGGAATAAAACTGGTTGCAGCGGGCATTCGCATTACCAGTGCTTTGTATGATCGTCTGGTCCACCACAAGATGTTGCCGCCGTTGGACATGGCTTTGGCGGTTGAAAATATGCTTGATCATGAAACCATCTTGCAGGATCTGCTTGAGCTGATCCGGACGAATGACAAGTTGGGAAAAGTGGCGGATGCCGTCGGCAAGGATGACGACTATCGGCGCATAGTTTTAGCCATTCAGCTTCCCGCTCCGCTGGCGTTCAAGCTGACCGTGGCGCGCGAGAAATATCGCCGCATCTACCAGCGCAGCCTGTTGCTGCTGGTCGTGAGCGTTTACCTCGCCCGCCGTGACGGGATGAGCGCGGAAGAAGAAGAGTGGGTGGCCGCCGCCGCGCTGTTTCATGACATAGGCTTGCTGCACATCGATCCGGCGCTGCTTGAACCATCACATGTCATGACCGTCGACGAGCGGCGTCACCTGTATGCACATCCGCTGACGGCCTATCTATTGCTCCACGAATTCGTCGCGTTCAACCACCATATTGCCGATGCCGTACTCGAACACCACGAACGCACGGATGGCAGCGGTTACCCACGCGGGCTGCACGGAGCGAAAATCAGCCGCTACGGCCAGGTGTTGGCCGTCGGCGAACTGGTGGCAAAGGCGTTTGATCCGGCACAACCGGTCGGCCAGTGGAAGCAGCTGGAGATAATGCTCAAGCTGAATTCCAGGCGCTACGGTGACCGGCTGATCGGTTACCTGAACATCTGCCGTGATGACCTGGCCGTTGAGCAATCCGCCGGCGGCGACAATCCAGAACGCCTGGTTGAGCAGGTCAGCCTGATCGCCAAGCTGTTTGGGGATTTCGATCAACATGCCGACCTCGCGCGTCACGATAAAATCTTCGCTTTTGCCAAGACACGTCTGGCCGAATTGAGGCTGGAACTGTTCGATGCGGGTTTTGATCCTCGCGACCCGCATGGGTTGATCCGGCTTTTCAGTGAAGATCCAGAGTGTATGACAGAGTATTTTCCACTACTGAACGAGGTGCTGTGGCGGTTCAAGGCACTCACGCTGGAGATTGCGCGGCACTGGCCAGAGGAAACCTGCAAGGATGAGGGGCAACCGGGGGAAGCGCAGCATGCCTGGCTATGCGAAATGAAACAGTCGTTGTTCATGGCTGCTCAGGCTGCGCGGTAACCCACCCAATCAAAAGCTGTCATTTCCAGGCGCACACGCCAGGCTTTACGTAAAAGGCACAATGCCATGATGGTCAGACACGATTATTCCACGCAGTAAAAGTCGGCGCTGGCGGGACGGCGCGCCAATATGATTGCCAACAGCCTCTCAATAATGGAAGCGCATTTGAGCGATCAGCAGTGCGTCACCTTCGACGCGGTACACCATGCGGTGCTCGTCTGTTATGCGGCGTGACCAGTATCCTGAGAGCGCGTGTTTCAACGGTTCGGGTTTTCCTACACCGGCGAAAGGTTCACGCTGGGTTTCCCGTATCAGCTTATTGATTCGCTCCATCATGCGTTTGTCCTGCTTTTGCCAGTACAGATAGTCTTCCCATGCCTCGTTTGCGAAAATCAGCTTCACTTGGCCAGCTTCCGCTCAACGCCCTTGCCGGTGTTCAGTTGTGCGATAGCCGAGAGAAGGCGCTTGGCGTTCGCGGGGGTGCGCAACAGATAGGCCGTCTCCTCAAGGGCCTTGAAGTCTTCGAGCGAGAGCATCACCACGGCTTGCTCGCCGTTGCGGGTAATAATCAAGGCTTCGTGGTCGTTGCAAACTCTGTCCATGGTGCTGGCGAGGTTGGCGCGAACGGTGGTATAGGTCATTGCATCCATGTCAAGGCTCCAGGTATGTACGTGTTACTGTACAGTATCATTTTCCAATTGTCCAGCAACCCGGCGGTGCGGGGGAGCGGCAGTGAAATGACGCCCCGAAAACGGCTTTTCCTCTAGAATTCGCGCCTTTTCCAGGGGCGAATATCATGTTGGAGCGTTATTTCCAGCTTGCCGCGCATGGCACCACGGTGCGCACCGAGGTTCTCGCGGGCGTGACCACCTTCCTGACGATGGCCTACATCATCTTCGTCAATCCGGACATCCTCGCCGCCGCCGGCATGCCCAGGGATGCCGTGTTCGTCGCCACCTGTCTGGCCGCCGCCATCGGCTCCCTGATCATGGGGCTTTAGGGCACTTCTATAAATCCCCAAAATATGTTATGCTTACAGCATGCAAACCAGCCTATTTGACCTTGAGAACCGCTACGCCAGTCTGAGTGAAGCGGGCGACCC
>JAUXWU010000122.1 GCA_030680085.1 Rhodocyclaceae bacterium
CACCTCGGCCTGCCGGACAAGAACGACGTCAAGGACGGCATCATGGCCTACAAGATTGCCGCCCATGCCGCCGATCTGGCGAAAGGACACCCCGGCGCGCACGCGCGCGACAACGCGCTATCGAAGGCGCGCTTCGAATTCCGCTGGGAAGATCAGTTCAACCTCGGCCTCGACCCGGACAAGGCGCGCGAATTCCACGACGAAACCCTGCCGGCGCATGGCGCCAAGCTCGCCCACTTCTGCTCGATGTGCGGGCCGAACTTCTGCTCGATGAAAATCACCCAGGACGTGCGCGACTTCGCCGAAAAAGGCATGGCGGAAAAATCGATCGAATTCGTCAAGCAAGGCGGCGAGATTTATAGCAAAAGCTGAGGCCCACCCTCGCTGGGTCTCCCAAAGTCGGCGCTGGCGAGACGGCGTCTGTCAGGCCTGCCGCCGGCCGATTGGCAGGTAGTCAAAGCCGCGCTCGCGCATTTCACGCGGGTCGTAAAGATTGCGGCCGTCGAAAATCACGGGTTGCTTGAGCGCCTGCCGCATGCCGTCGAAGTCCGGGCTGCGAAACACCTTCCACTCGGTGACGATGACCAGGGCATCGGCGCCGGTCAGTGCTTCCAGCGGCGTGGCGGCATAACTCAGACGTTTTTCGTCCCCGTAAATGCGTCGCGCCTCGTCCATCGCCACCGGGTCATGGGCAACCACCGTGGCGCCGGCGGCCAATAGATCGGCGATCAGATAGCGGCTTGGGGCCTCACGCATATCGTCGGTATTCGGCTTGAAGGCCAGGCCCCAGACGGCAAAGCGCCGGCCGCTCAAGTCATTGCCAAAGCGCGCGAGAATCTTTTTGCCCAGCACATGCTTCTGGGCGTCGTTGGCCGCCTCGACCGCATCAAGCACCTTGAGCTCGATGCCGGCGTCGGCACGCGCGGTGCGCTGCAGGGCCTGCACATCCTTCGGAAAACACGAGCCGCCATAGCCGCAGCCGGGATACAGAAAATGAAAGCCGATGCGCGGATCGGAACCGATCCCCTGGCGCACCATCTCGATGTCGGCGCCCAGTTTCTCGGCCAGATTGGCCAGCTCGTTCATGAAGGAAATGCGCGTCGCCAGCATCGCATTCGCCGCATATTTGGTCAGCTCGGCCGAGCGGATGTCCATGACGACAAGCCGCTCGTGGTTGCGCTGGAACGGCGCGTAGAGGGCACGCATGAGATGGATGGCCTGCTCGTCGTCGGCGCCGACGACAATCCGGTCGGGGCGCATGAAATCATCGACCGCCGCACCTTCCTTGAGAAATTCCGGGTTCGACACCACCGCGTAGGGAATCGTCACGCCGCGCCCGGCCAGCGTCTCGGCTATCGCCTGCCGCACCTTATCGCCCGTGCCAACCGGCACGGTGGACTTATCCACCACCACCTTGTAATCGGTCATGTGCTGACCGATGTTGCGCGCGGCCGCCAGCACATATTGCAAATCCGCGGAACCATCCTCGTCGGGCGGCGTGCCGACGGCGATGAACTGAATCGTGCCATGCGCCACGGCCCGGGCAATATCCGTGGTGAAGCAGAGCCGTCCAGCGGCGACATTGTTGCGGACGATTTCCAGCAGCCCCGGTTCATGAATCGGAATGCCGCCAGTTTCCAGAATGCGGATTTTCTCGGCATCCAGATCGAGGCAGAGCACGTCGTTGCCGACATCCGCCAAACATGCGCCAGAAACCAAACCGACGTAGCCGGTGCCAATCACGGTGATTTTCATGGTGGGGTCATTCCTGTTCGATCAAAATCTCATTAGTATAGTCGGGTGCCATGCGCTTCGACCCCGCTCAGATAGGGATCACAGCAATGGATTGCATGGATTGTAATTACAACTTACAATCCATGCATGACCATTCCGCGCAATCTCGCTACCCTCCTGCAGACAGCCGCACGCCACTACCCGGTGGTGCTGGTCACCGGTCCGCGCCAGTCGGGCAAGACCACGCTGTGCCAGACGATCTTCCCCGACCGCCCGTATGTCACGCTGGAACCGCTGGACAGGCGCGAGGCGGCAATCACCGATCCGCGCGGCTTCATCGAGGAATTTCGCGCGGGGGCGATCATCGACGAGGTGCAGCAAGCGCCGGCGCTCACCAGTTATTTGCAGGAAGAAGTGGACCGCGATGCCACGCCCGGGCGCTTCATCCTCACCGGTTCGCAGCAGTTCGCACTGACCGATCAGGTCGCGCAATCGCTGGCGGGACGCTGCGCCGTGCTGACGCTCCTGCCGCCTGGCCTCGACGAGCTGCAACGCTTTCCGGCGCCGCCCGCCGATTTGCTGACGACGCTCTGGATGGGCGCCTACCCGCGCATCCACGACCGCAACATTCCGCCCGATCGCTGGCTTGCGGATTATTTCGCCACCTATGTGCAGCGCGACGTGCGCAGCGTGCTCAACATCGGCGACCTGATGGTCTTCACCGATTTCGTGCGTTTGGCCGCTGGTCGCACCGCCCAGGAAATCAACCTTTCCACGCTGGGTGGCGACGCCGGCGTCTCACACAACACCGCACGCCAATGGCTATCGGTGCTGGAGGCGGCCTTCCTCGTGCAACGCCTGCCGGCCTGGCACAACAATCAGCGCAAACAGATCGTCAAGGCGCCCAAGTTGCATTTCATCGACAGCGGCCTCGCCTGCTATTTGCTCGACATCCGCACACCGGAGCAATTGCGTCACCACCCGCTGCGCGGTGCGATTTTCGAGAGCTGGGTGGCGGCCGAAATACTCAAGCGGCAAGTGCATGCCGGCCATCAGGCGCGGCTTTTCCATTACCGCGAAAGCCGCGGGCTGGAGGTAGACCTGTTGGTCGAAGAGGCCGGCCGCCGTCTCGCCATCGAAGCCAAGTCAGGGGCGACCGTCGTCGGCGAATTTTTCGCGTCGCTGGAAAAACTGCGCGTATCGATGCCTGACATCCGCGCCGGAATTGTCCACGGCGGCGCGGCCGCGGTGCGCAAGAACGGCATGCTGGCCGTGCCGTGGAATCAGATGCAGCGGCTGCTGGAAGAAACATGAAACCTGCCATCGTCCGCCAGAAATGCACGTCCTTCGATGGCGCGGAGCGCTGCGTTGCGCGGGCGCTGGGGTGATCGGAGCTGCCTCGTTATAATCGACGGCTTCTCATCATCCCCATTCTCCATGGTTTCATCGCGCGGCACCCCACGCACCACCGACAGCAGCCTGCAGATGTATGCACGCTTGATGTCTTTTGTGCGCCCTTACTGGCGGCGCTTTGCGGTGGCCATTTTGGCCATGGTGCTGCTGGCCGCCACCGAGCCGCTGTTCCCGGCCCTGATGAAGCCGCTGCTCGACGAGGGTTTCGCGGGCGGGCCACGCGACGATCTGTGGCTGGCGCCACTCGCCATCATCACCATCTTCGTGCTGCGCGGCATTCTGTCGTTTTCCGGCGGCTATGCGATGGCCTGGGTTGCCAACCGCGTGGTGCAGGACCTGCGCGTCGCCATGTTCGACCGCGCCCTGCGACTGCCGACGCGCTATTACGATAACCAGAGCACTGGCGTGCTGATGTCGCGCATCACCTACGACGTATCGAATGTAACCGGGGCGGCGACGGCGGCGCTGACCGTGCTGGTGCGGGATTCGCTGGCGGTCGTCGGCCTGCTGGCCTGGCTGTTCTATCTGAACTGGCAACTAACTCTGGTCGCTCTGGCGGTCGGCCCGTTGATCGCCCTGGTGGTACGCGGTTTCAGCGGACGTCTGCGGCGCGCCAGCAGCGGTTCGCAGCTTGCCATGGGCAATATCGCGCGCATCCTCGAAGAGGCGTTCGGCGGCCAGAAGATCGTCAAGATTTTCGGCGGCCAGCACTACGAGGCCGGGCGCTTTCTCCAGGCCAATCAGGCGCTGCGCGGACAAAACATGCGGCAGGCCGTGGCGGCGGCGGCCGTCGTCCCGCTCGTGCAATTTTTCACCGCCATCGCGCTCGGCATTGTCATTTACGTCGCGCTGCTGCAATCATCGGCAGCGCAAACCACGGTGGGCGGCTTCGTTTCGTTCATCACCGCAATGCTGATGCTGCTGGGGCCACTCAAACGGCTGGCCGACGTGAATGCCCCCCTGCAGCGCGGCCTCGCCGCCGCCGAAAGCATCTTCGCGCTACTCGACGAGACTGCCGAGGCGGATGCGGGGCATGCGCTACTGCCGCGCGCGCGCGGAGCGATTCATTTCGATGACATCACTTTCCGCTACCCCGGGGCCGAACGCCCCGCGCTAGAAAATATCCAGCTCTCGATCCAGCCAGGCGAAACCATTGCCCTGGTGGGCGCCTCGGGCAGCGGCAAAACCACTCTGGCCAACCTGCTCCCCCGTTTTTACCCGCTCGAGAGCGGCAGCATTCGCGTCGATGACCAGCCCATCGAGTCGCTCACGCTGGCCAGCCTACGCGCCAACATCGCCCTGGTCAGCCAGGAGGTCGTCCTGTTCAACGACTCGGTAGCCGCCAATATTGCCTATGGATCGCTGGCCGCTACGCCCCAGGCAGCCATAGAAGCAGCGGCGCGAGCCGCCCATGCACACGACTTCATCATGGCCATGCCAGAAGCTTACGCCACGCGGGTCGGCGAAAAAGGCGTGAAGCTTTCCGGCGGCCAGCGCCAACGCATCGCCATCGCCCGCGCGCTACTTAAGGACGCGCCGATCCTGATTCTCGACGAAGCCACCTCGGCGCTGGACAACGAATCGGAACGCCAGGTGCAGGCTGCGTTGGAGGAACTGATGAAACACCGCACCACCCTGGTCATTGCGCACCGCCTGTCCACCATCGAACGCGCCGACCGCATCGTCGTGCTGGAGAAGGGGCGCATCGTGGAGAGCGGGCGGCATGCCGAATTGCTTGCGGCAAACGGCATTTATGCGCGGTTGCATGCGCTGCAGTTCAAGGAAGATGCGGCATGATCTCCAACTGCGTCGAGGTTGCGCAACTTCAGCGCGCGCTCGTCATCAAGCTGCGTCACCACGGCGATGTGCTGCTTTCCGCCCCGGTATTTTCAACAATCAAACGCGTCGCGCCGCACTGCGAGGTCGATGCGCTGGTATACGTCGAGACCGCGCCGATGCTTGCCGACCATCCGGCGATCACGCAGGTCCACACCATCGATCGCGCCTGGAAGCGGCTCGGCCTTGCAAGCCAAGCGGTCGCGGAATGGAAGTTGCTCGCCGCATTACGCGCAAGGCATTACGACCTTGTTGTGCATCTGACCGAGCATCCCCGAGGGGCTTGGCTTAGCCGTCTGCTCAAGCCGCGCTGGGCGGTGGCACCGCAACGGTACGAACGTTTGTGGGGCGGCAGTTTCACGCATCAGGTGCCGCGCTCACCAGCATACCGCCACACGGTGGAATCAAATCTCGACGCACTGCGCCGTATCGGGCTGCAAGCAACAGACGCCGACAAGCGGGTGATCCTGATACCCGGAGAGGCGGCGGAAGAGCAGGTAACGAACCTGCTGAACACACATGGGATCGCGTCAGGAAAGTTCATCCATGTGCACCCGGCCTCGCGCTGGCTGTTCAAGTGTTGGCCGACGGAGCGGGTGGCCGCACTCTGTTGGGCACTCGGAGAGCGTGGCTGGCCCATTGTTATGACGGCCGCGCCAGACCCCGCCGAGCTGGCGCTGATCGCTGCGATCAGACAGCATCTCGCCGTCCCGCCAGCGCCGACTTTAATGGCCCCCCACGCTCGCAACCCCAGCTCGCTGCCCCCCACGGGGGGGGCGTCGGCTTGGGGCGGCCCAGCGCCGACTTTTGATCTTTCCGGCCAACTCACCCTCAAGGAACTGGCCGCGCTGACCGCCCGGGCGCGCCTGTTCGTCGGCGTCGATTCCGCTCCGATGCACATCGCCGCAGCCATGGGCACACCCACCGTGGCGCTGTTCGGACCTTCCGACGATAGTCTGTGGGGTCCCTGGCGGACACCGCACCGGATCGTCGCCAGTGATCGCCACCCTTGCCGTCCCTGCGGGCTGGATGGTTGCGGCGGCGGCAAGATCAGCGAGTGCCTGAGCACCCTGCCGGTCGACCGGGTGCTGACGGCCTGCGAGGAGCTACTGGCTTGAAACTCGCACTGATACGCCAGAAATACACGCCCTTCGGCGGTGCCGAGCGTTTCGTCGAGCGAGCGCTGACCGCCTTGGCCGAACAGGGTGCCGAAGTTACTTTGCTGTGCAGGGAATGGACGGGTGGCGAGAAGAGCGGGTTTCCGGTCGAAATCGTCAATCCGCCTTTTTACCGCTTGGGCGGCCGCAAGGCGCGTGACGCAAGCTTTGCGCAGGCGATCCAGAGCATTATCGCCGTCGGGCGCTTTGATCTCGTGCAATCACATGAACGCATTCCCGGCTGCCATATCTACCGTGCCGGCGACGGGGTACATGCCACATGGCTGGATTTGCGCGCTCGGAGACAAAATGCCGCGCAACGTTTTGCCACGCGTCATCATCCCTGGCACCGCTTCATGCTGGAACAGGAAGCCGCCATGTTTCGCCATCCCGATCTGCGGGCGGTGATTTGCAATTCGCGCATGGTGAAGGACGACATCGCCACGCGCTTTGGCGTGCCAGCGGAAAAGCTGCATTTGATCCGCAATGGCGTCGATATCGAGACGTTCCATCCGCGCTTGCGTGAAATTCACCGCGCCGCGCTGCGCGCAAAAGTCGGCGCTGGCGAGACGGCGCCCGTGATCCTGTTCGTAGGTTCCGGCTATGCGCGCAAGGGTGTGGCCACCCTGCTTGCGGCGCTGGCGCGCATGAACACCCACGACGCGGAGCTCTGGATCGTCGGGCGCGACAAACAGCAGGGGCGCTACGAAAGGCAAGCCAAAACGCTGGGGGTGGCAAGCCGCGTGCGTTTTCTGGGCGCGCAAACCGATGTGCGCCCGTTTTATGGCGCTGCCGACTTGTTCTGCCTGCCCACGCTGTATGACCCCTTTCCCAATGCTGCGCTGGAAGCGCTCGCCTGCGGTCTGCCGTTGGTCACGACCACAAGCTGCGGCGCGGCGGAAATAGTCACGCCGGGCGTCAATGGTTATGTTGCCGCAGCCCTGGATACAGCAGCGCTGGCGCAACATCTGGACGCGCTGTGCATGCCCGGGGTTGCGGCAACGATGATCCCCGCCGCCCGTGCCGCCGCCAACGCCCTGAACATGGATATCATGGCCCGGCAACTGCTGGCGCTCTATGCAAGTCTCGACAGCCGGACGGGTGACCATTTTGCGCTTTGACACGACATGAAAATCATCCACACCGAATCATCCTGCGGCTGGGGCGGCCAGGAAATCCGCATCCTCAGCGAGGCGCGCGGCATGATCGAGCGTGGGCATACGGTCACCCTCGTCTGCCCGCCAACATCAGGCATTTTCCGTGCCGCCGCAACTTATGGCGTGCCGACCGTCGCACTGCCAATCTACAAAAAGCGCCTGACGGATTTTCTAGCCTTGCGGCGCTGGCTGCGCGATAACGACCCTATCGATGTGATCAACACGCACAGCTCCACCGACTCCTGGCTCACGGCGTTGGCCTGCGCCACGCTGGCCGGCGCGCCGCCCATTGTGCGCACCCGCCATGTTTCCGCGCCGATCTCCACCAACTGGCCTACCCGCTGGCTTTACGGACGCGCCAGCGCCCATGTCGTCACCACGGGGGAAACTCTGCGCCACGCCGTACTGGCCGTGACCGGACTACCCGAGGAACGGGTGACGTCCGTCCCCACCGGCATCGACACTGATCGCTACACACCGGGTGACCGGACCACCGCGCGCGCCGCGCTCGACCTGGACCAGACAACCCCCATCGTCGGCATCGTCGCCACCTTGCGTAGCTGGAAAGGCCACCGCTATCTGATCGAGGCGCTGGCCAGCCTGCCGCTGCGGATAAATCTCCTGATCGTCGGTGACGGTCCGCAGCGCGCGGCCTTGGCCTCACAGGTCGCCGAACTCGGTCTGACCGACCGGGTGCGCTTTACCGGCAATCGCGAGGATGTGCCCCTGTGGCTGCAAGCCTTCGATGTTTTCGTGCTGCCATCCTATGCCAACGAGGGTGTGCCGCAAGCGCTGATGCAGGCCATGGCCGTCGGCCTGCCCTGCGTCACAACTTCTGTCGGCGCCATCGGCGAACTTGCGCAGGATGGAGAGACGGCCTTGGTCGTGCCCGCCAAAAACGCCGCCGCCATCGCCGCTGCTCTGCAACGCCTGCTTGGCGAGGCGGAACTACGGCAGCGGCTCGGCGCGGCAGCGCGTACCCGCGTCGTTGCCGGCTTCGCCCGCTCGCTCATGGTCGAACGCATGGAAAAACTGTTTTACGCTGTCGTCAAGGGCGCTGCATGCAATTGAAGCCTGCCGCCGCCGGGCACCCGCTCAGTCGCCCTGAATTGTTGACGCTCGGCGGCCTGCTGTTTTTCCTGCCCCTGCTGGAAGCGCCAAAAAACCTGCTCTGGCTTGCCTTCGTCCTGCTCTGGATCGGGCGAGCCGCCTTTACTCAGGCCGGCTGGGGCGGCCATTGGCAACCTGGGCGCGACCTGCCCTTCTCCCTGCTTCTGATGGCGGCAGCCACTGCCTGTCTACTAGCGCCGCCTTTTCCGCAAAACTGGGGGGAAGTCGGCGACGTTTTGCGTTACACACTGTTTGGCTGGCTGCTGGCCAGGAGCCGCATGACCGACAAACAGCTTCTCGTCATTCTGACCGCGCTCCTGGCCGGCACGCTGGTCGCGGCTGCGCAGGGCTGGTGGTTTTGGAAAATCGCCGGAACAAAAAGTCTGTTCGAGCTGCATTCCGTTGGCCACACCAACCATTCCGCGATCTATCTGGCGATGGTGGCGCTCGGTACGCTCGGCACGCTACTGGTGTTATGGGCCAAACTCTCCAACGGTGTGCGCGCCAGTCTGCTGCTGGCCTGGGTTTGCCTGACCTGGCTGATTGCCGCCGGGGAAAGCCGCGGCGCCTTGCTGGCTTACGTCCCGGGCGCTGTCGTGCTGCTCTGGGTGTTCGTCTCGCGCCAGCGGCGCGGCTGGCTGCTCGCGACGGGCGGACTGGCGCTGGCGGCGATGCTGGCAACCTCGCCCTACCTGGTCGACAAAACCCTGTCTCAGCTGCAAGACCCCGCGACCGCGACGAAATCCTCTTACCGAGCAGAACTTGCGCGCACCGGCATCGAGGCCCTCCGGCAACACCCTCTCAGCGGCATCGGGCCGGGCAACTTCCGGCAGGCGACTGCCGAACAGGTTGCGGCATGGCTGGCAACACGCAACGAAACCTACCACCCGGATCGCTATTTCCATTCGAGCCATGCGCACGGTTTGTACTTCAATACTCTCGCCGAGCGCGGGCTACTTGGCGGCGCGGCTTTGCTGTTTCTGGCGCTGGTCTGGTTACGTCGGCTCATGCACCGTCCCAACCGTGCGGCGCACGACACACCAGACTGCTTGCGAGCGCCGCTGGTCTGGGCAATTGGCCTGTCGGGATTCGTTGTGGTTTTCGTGGCCGGCCTGTTCAATACCTCTTTGCACCACGAGCATGGACTGCTCGCCATGTTCGCCCTCGGACTGTTGCTCGCCGAGACGCCACGCGATGCATATCGCGATATGTAAAATGAAAACGCGGGATCGTACCCCCGGGCAGGTATTGCTGCGTTACACACCCAAGCTGGCACGCCCGCTGTTTGCCACATTCGCCGTTCCGCTCGATCAATATGCCGCCCGGCGTATTGATCGAAACTTGGACTGGCTCAAGCAACCTTCCCTGGATTTTCTGCGCTGGGTCTCGCATGCCCTGTATCGGCTCCTGCGTCGGTTCCACCGTCCCCGGACTTTCCCCAGCCATCCCAGCCGATTTCTCCTGATTCGGCGTAACCGCCTGGGCGACGCCATAAATACACTGCCGCTTGCTTGCGCCTTGAAGCTGGCTTATCCCGGGGCGACCATCGAGGTGCTGGCGAACCCTTACAACGCAGCCGTATTCCGTTGGAGCAGCGGGGTGGACCGGATATGGGTACTGCCCGAGCGACATTGGGGCAACCGCTGGTTGGTGCGCTGGCACCCGACGATGCGGGCGCTGCGCCGCCGCCACTATGACGTAGTACTTAATGCTTCCGGTGCCTACTCCTCCCAGGCTGCCACGCTGGCGGGCTGGGTCCCCGCCGCCTGGCGTATCGGCGTCGCTTCGCCCAAAGGCAGCATTCACGATCTGAATTATGACGGCACAATTCGCCTGGACCGCGCCACGCTGGAAAGCCATCAGGTACAGCGTCTGGCCGCGGTGGCCCGCCAAGGCGGCCTGTCTATTGGCAACCTGCCGTGGGTGCTGTTTGATCGGTTGCGCGCAGACATTCCCGCCGCGATCCCAGACGGGCAAGCCGCCATTGCCTTTTGCCCGGAGGTGGCACGCAACGAAAGCGCCTGGCCAGTGGCACATTATCGAGAACTGATCGCCGCATTGCGTCTGCGTTATCCCTTGCGCGCCTTGTGCCTGGTCATTGATGGACCAGACAGCATTTATGCCGACCTGGCCGACGCAGCGGGCGTGACACTGACTCCGCGCCGCTCGCTAGAGGACTTCACCTCCTTTTTATCCGTCTGTGCTCTGGTTGTTTGCTCCGAAGGGGGTGTCTCGCATCTTGCCCCCGCCGCTGGAGTCGCGACCATTGCCCTTTCCGGTAAGAACGTGGCGTCGACCTGGCTACCGTGGTCGCCGCTGGCATTACTGCTGGAGGTGCCGGGGGATGTGGCACGCATAACGCCACGACAGGTAGTGCACCAGATTGCGGCTTATCTCGACAATGGCCACTGGCTTCCCGACACTGACGCGCACAGCTTTGGTCTCACCTCCCCCTAAGCAATTCCGACCCGTGTGTGGCGGTGGTCGCCACGTCAATGTGGTTAAAGGCCGTGTTCCAGAATTTTCATCATTTCCCGCATCCGAACCTCATAGGTATGGTTGGCATATGCATTGCGTTGTGCGTTCTCCCCCAAAGCTCTCCGTAATTTGGTGTCGGCCAGCAATTGACGTATTTTGGCAACCAATTCATCCTGCGTCTTGTAAGTCAGCAGATCACGCTCCGTATCGAATAGTTTCGGGATGTCTTCCTTCCAGTCGACCACCTGGCACGCTCCGCAACCAGCGGCCTCAAACAGACGCGGGTTGGTTCCATGCATCCATTTCCCGTGCCAACTGTGCAGATTGAAAACAACTTCTGCATTGGAGAACATGCGTGACATCTCTACCGGACTGAAGAAGCCATTCTGCAAACGGCAGTGCAGTGGAGAGTCCTTGTGTAATTTTTTACGCCAAGGCCCCCAAACACGTATATCGAAATGGCGCGCCAACTCCGTGCACCAGGCTTCCCGTAACGGACTCCAGTCACCGGCAAAACACACCTCGCAACGGTAATCCGGCAACACCTCGGCTCTACGGTGTATCTCGGGCGCACAGGCTGTTGGTAGCCAATACGCATGCCTGATCCCCGCCTCGTGATAATCGGCCACGCTGCCCAATGAGTTGCTGAACAGAAAATCGTAATGGCTGGCTTTATCCAGGGATCGCTTGAACTGGAAAGGATCATTGAGCCACCAGCAGACGCGGGCGATACCTCGTTGCTTCAGCATATCCAGCGATGCTTCGGACAGATTGAAACCAAAGATCGTAAGCATCAAGTCGGGACGAACGCTATCGACCACACGACGAAAGCGCTTGTTTACACTAGCCTGGTCTTCACTACCGCGTAGGCGGTCCAGGACCTTGTCGTGCCACAGGGAGGAAAGATTGAAGTCCACCACGTCATGACCAAGCTTGCGGAGTGCGTCTAGTGCAAATCGTCCCATGGGTACGGTATGCAGTTTTCCGGGCTGCGCCAGTAATATCTTCACGTTCGCCTTCCTATCTTATTTTCCCGCGTGGCGCATCTTCGCGTGCTTGGCAAAACTCGCACCGCAACCGATAAGGATATGCACCAGCCCCGGCACGCCATCAAGAAAGCCGCAAGCGCGCAGTTGCTGCGGCGGCGCGAGGCGAGGACGTGAAACACCCCCTTGTCATACCGGCGAAAGCCGGTATCCAGAAGAAAACCACTGGATTTCGGGTCAAGCCCGGAATGACGAGTTTCATTATCAGAGGTGACCTCGCCATGAAAGTTAGCGTCGAATCACCCATGATCAGTTCGCCCACGGGTTAAAAATCTGAACGGGCAGGCCCGAGAAGTCCCGGGCGTTACGGGTGACCAATACTAGGTCGTGTTCGAGTGCAGTGGCGGCCAACAGGCTGTCGATAGCGGGCAGGGGACGGCCTGCGGCGGCCGCCAGCCGACCCCATCGATCAGCGACCGCTTCATCGACGGGCAGAACTCGCCCCGTAAAGAACGCCGGCAGATCGGTCTCGAGCCAGTCGAGCAGTGACTGGCGGCGCGTTTCATCGCTGCTGCCTTCAATGCCTTTGCGAATCTCCCCCAGGGTCAACACGCTCAGGTGCAAGGTGGCGGGCAGACGCCGGGAAAACCAGGCGACTACCCCCGCGTCGGGTGACTTTCGACGCAGTTCAGACAGCACGTTGGTGTCGATCAAATAACTCAAAACGACACCTCTCGGGTCAGGCTCTGGTCACGTTCGAACACGATGTCGTCGGCACCGCACAGCGGCGAGCGCCGCATGAAATCGACCAGGGAACCCTGGGTCTGCGACAGCCGATCAAAGGTCTCGCGCGAGATCACGACGGCGACTGACTTGCCGTGCACGGTGATGTCCTGCGGCTGGCTTTGCGCTCGCTTGACCAACTCGGACATCCGCGCTTTGGCCTCTTGCATTTGCCATGTGTGCATCTTGCACCTCCAATTCTGACCAGACAGGTCAGATTCTAGTCGTTACCCTCATTTCTTTCAAGTTTCCCCCCGTGGCGCATCTTCGCATGCTTGGCGAAACTGGCGCCGCAGCCGATGAGAATATGGACCAACCCCGGCACGCCATCAAGAAAGCCGCGCCGCAACACATAAAACTTCACAAAGCGTAGCAGGGGCGAAAGCAGCAAGCGTGCTGCCGTGCTGCGTTCGCCGCGCGCCAGTGCTGCTTCGGCGGCGAGGCTTGAGTAGCGATTCTGCTTGGCCAGGTAGTTTTCCAGCGATTCGGCGGAATCGTGCAGAAGATCTCCCGGCAGTATGCCCACCGGTGCATCGGTAAGCACTTTTTCATGCACGGCGTCAGCCGACCAGTGCGCCTGGCGACGGTCGAACAGGCGCAGATTCCAGTCGGGATAGCCTTCGCCATGGCGCAGGTAACGGCCCATGAAGCGGTTGCAGCGCGCAAAACGGTAGGCCGCAAAAGTCGGCGCTGGCGGGACGGCGGAAAGTGCGGCGAGCACGGCTTCCCGTAAGTGCTCACTGACACGCTCATCGGCGTCGATGCAGAGCACCCAGTCATGGGCGGCCTGTTCGACGGCGAATTGTTTTTGCGGGCCAAAGCCGCGCCAGTGAGTCTCGATGACCCGCGCGCCATGCAGTCGCGCCAGCGCAACGGTGTCATCGTCGCTACCGGAATCGACGACGAGCAGTTCGTCGCAGAAGGCGAGCGGGGCCAAGCAGGCCGGCAGTTGCGTTGCGGCATTCTTGGTGATGAGAACGGCGGAAAGCGGCAAATGGCTCACCAGAGCGCCTGTACCGGAAAACGGGAAAAAACCGGGTCGCGGGTGACGAGGATCAATCCCTCGATTTCGGCTTGCGCGGCGAGCATGCGATCAAAAGGGTCGCCGTGGGGATCAAGATAGCTGCCGGCGCGCAGGCCGTGAAAAAGGTCAATCGGCAACCGTCGCATGCCCGCGCGCTGGATAATTTCTTCAGCACGGGCAATGAAACGCTCGGCTTCCGGCAACTTGCCCAGGCGGTGTTTGGTGGCGCACTCCCAACCCGTCACGGCACTCACCCAAGCTTCGTTATTCGCATCGGCAATCGCTTCGCGCGCCTTCGTCGAGAGCTTGGGTGAGTCAGTCAACCACCATAGAAAGGTATGCGTGTCGAGGAGAAGATTCATTTTCTGTACAGCGGATCGCTTGGACTACCCGCTTCCCAAAGTCGCAATTCTTCTGCCGGCAAAGGATCGAAAAAGGCCGCATCCGGAATCTCCCAGCCCTTGAGTAGCCCCGGCTGGCGGCGGGGCCTGTCTTGCGGTTGCAGCGGCATCAAGCGCGCATAGGGACGACCGGCTTTGGCGAGGATGATTTCCTCACCGGCATGGGCGCGATCCAGAAGGCGCGAGAAATGGGTCTTGGCCTCGTGCACATTCACCATCGGCAAGTCGTTGAGTTTGCTCATTGGATGCTCCGCATTAGTCTGATCACCGGACTAAGTCTAGCATGCGCAACGCGGTGCGTATAATCGCCGCGCCATGCGCATCCTGCTTGTCAAAACCTCTTCGCTGGGCGATGTCATTCACAATCTGCCGGTCGCCAGCGACCTCCGACGGCATTTTCCCGATGCGCAGATCGACTGGGTGGTGGAAGAGAGTTTTGCCGAACTGCCGCGCTTGCATCCCGCCGTGCGGCGGGTGCTGCCGGTGGCCGTGCGGCGCTGGCGCAAGGCACTGCTGACGCCCGCCACCTGGCGGGAAATGGGCGAATATCGCCGTCTCGCCAGCGCCGACTTTTACGCTGCGGTGCTCGACACGCAAGGACTCGTTAAAAGTGCCCTGATTGCTGCGCAGGCGCGTGGCAAAAAGCTCGGCTATGCCGCAGATTCGGCGCGCGAACCGCTCGCCGCAAGGTTCTACGACCGCAGCTTCAGCATTCCGAAAAATCTGCATGCGGTCGAACGCAACCGCCGTCTTGCCGCCGCCGCGCTGGGCTATGCGCTGGATGATCTGCCGCTCGATTACGGGATTGCCGCGCCACCGTTGCAAGCCGACTGGTTGCCGACGGGCGACTACGCCGTTCTGCTGACCGCCACCAGCCGCGTCGACAAGGAGTGGCCGGAGGAAAATTGGCTGGCCTTGGGCTCTGCGCTGAATGCCGGTGGCCTCGCCTGCGTGCTCCCGGGTGGCAGCGCAAGCGAGCGCTCACGCGCGCAGCGTCTGGCCCAGTCGCTCGGCCGTGCCGTCGCCGCACCGGCGCTGAATCTCACCGAACTGGCCGGCCTCATGGCGGGCGCGCGCATCGTCATCGGCGTCGATACCGGCCTGGTGCATCTGGCCGCCGCGCTGGGACGGCCGACGCTCGCGCTTTACAGTGCTTCCGACCCGGTGCTCACCGGCCTCCTGGGGTGGGCAAATTGCCTCAATCTCGGTGGTTTCGGCACGCCCCCCGGCCCTGCCGAGGTAGTGACGACGGCATGGCGACTGCTTTGATGCGATTTTTCTACACGCTCGCGATACATGCCCTGCTGCCGTGGGCTTTGCTGCACCTGTTGTGGCGGGCACGCCGTCAGCCAGAATATCTGCGGCATTGGGGCGAGCGCCTGGGGTTTTATGGCGCCGTCCCGCCAACTTCCCGATTAATCTGGATTCACGCCGTCTCGGTCGGCGAAACACGTGCTGCCCAGCCGCTGGTCGCCGCCTTGCGCGCACGCTATCCAGATCATCGCATCTTGCTAACCCACATGACGCCGACCGGGCGTGCAACGTCCGGGGCGCTGTTCGGCGATGCAATCGAACGCGTTTATCTGCCCTACGACACGCCTTGGGCGGTGCGGCGCTTCCTGCGGCATTTTCGGCCGCGGCTCGGCATCATCATGGAAACCGAGCTGTGGCCGAACCTGATCGACGCCTGCGGCTGCGCCAGCATTCCACTGCTGCTCGTCAATGCGCGGCTCTCGGAAAAATCCGCGCGCCGTTATGCACGCTTCCCGAAACTCTCGCGTACTGCGCTGCGGCAGCTCTCGGCCATTTCGGCAAGTGGCGCGGACGATGCACTGCGCCTGCGCCAGTTGGGCGCACCAGAAGTCGCCGTATTCGGCAACATGAAGTTCGACATCGAACCGCCGGTCGAGCAACTCGAAACCTGGCGCGAATTCCGTAACCGCATCGGCGAGCGCCCGGTGTTTCTCTGCGCCAGCACGCGCGAGGGCGAGGAGGCGCTGATTCTGGATGCCTGGAAAGCAAAAATCGGCGCTGGTGGGACGGCGTTATTAACGATCGTGCCGCGCCATCCGCAGCGTTTCGACGCGGTGGCGCGGCTCATCGAGGCCCGCGGTCTAAAGCTGCAACGCCGCTCGGACAACGCAGCCATCGATGCTGCCACAGAGGTCTGGCTAGGCGACAGCATGGGCGAGCTATTCGCCTATTACGCGGTGGCGGATGTCGCCTTTGTTGGCGGCAGTCTGCTGGACTTTGGCTGTCAGAATCTCATCGAGCCTTGCGCGGTGGGGGTGCCGGTGTTGATCGGCCCCTCGACCTTCAATTTTGCCGAGGCCGCGGAAGCCGCGATCGAGACCGGCGCGGCGCGTCAGATCGGCAATGCCGCCGAACTGGTCGAACAGGCAGAAGCGCTCATGGCCGATGCGTCAAGCAGAGCAGTTATGGGCGCGGCAGGCTTGGCCTTTGCCGCGCGGCACGGGGGTGCGACAACGCGCACCCTGGCGCTGGTGGAACGCTATATGCCGGAGTCGTCGTAAATCTCGGCGAGGGCAAGCCGGAATTCGAGGCTGGTCAGTTCCAGCGTATCGGCCGCGTCGAGGATGACGTGTTCCCAGCCCACATCGCCGACCCGCCGATACACCTCCACGCGGCGCGTGTCCTGCCCCACAAGAACATATTCCTTGAGGCTGGCGAGCTTGCGATAGGCGGTCATTTTTTCACGCCGGTCGATGCCGGCGGTCGATTCCGACAGCACCTCGATCAGCACGACCGGCTGGTCGATCACCATGGCGTCCGCCGTCAGATGTTGCAGACGCGGGTCGCAACTGACCATCACGTCGGGGTAGTAGTAGGCGTTGTCGCGGGCGACATGCAACTTCACGCCTTCCATGAAGACGCGGCAGGGTGAGGTTTTCAGGTGAGTGCGCAGCGCGGCGGCGAGATTGAGTGAAATCACGTTATGCCGGATGCTGGCCCCGGCCATGGCGTAGATGCCGCCCGCGACATATTCGTGCCGCAGCGGGCTTTGCGCTTCCAGCCTCAGATAGTCTTCCGGGGTGACATACTCAAGTTTTTCGTTCAGCATAATTAACCTCGCGTTGAAGGATTATTTCAGTAGTGCGTTGAGCGTCGCCAGGTCGTCCTCGGTCAGATTGCCGGTGGCAGCCTTGAGCCGAAGCTGGGCGATGAGGGTATCGAGGCGCGCCTTGGCCAGTTTCTGGCGGGTATCGAACAACTGGCTTTGCGCGTTCAGCACATCGATGTTGATGCGCACGCCGACCTCGTAGCCGAGTTTGTTGGATTCGACGGCGAGTTGCGACGAGGCCACGCCCGCCTCAAGCGCCCTGACTTGCGCGAGGCCGGCGGTGACGCCGAGATAGGCCTGGCGGGCGCCCAGCGTGGCGCTGCGGCGGGCCAGGTCCAGATCGGCGCGCGCCTTTTCCTTGAGGGCGACGGCCTCGCGCTCCCGCGACGAGACTGCACCGCCCGCGTACAGCGGCACGGCGAGTTGCAGGCCGATGGTGCTGCTCTTGCTGTCGCTGCCGGTGCCGCCGGGGATGACACTGCCGCCGATCGCGCTCCGGCCATGGGTGGCGACCAGATCGAGCGTCGGATAATGGCCGGCGCGCTGCTTTTCGATTTCGCGGCTGGCCACTTCAAGACCGGTCTGGGCCAGTTGCACGCCCAGGTTGCCGGTTTCGGCGGAGGCCACCCACTGGCCGATGTCGTCTGGCTGCGGCCGACCGATTTGCACCTTGGGCTGTAAGACTTTTAGAGCAACAGCGTCCTTGCCGGTCAAGGTCAGCAGGGTCTGCCGCTTGACGGTCAGATCGTTCTCGGCGGCGATTTCCTGCGCGACGGTCAGGTCGAAACGCGCCTGTGCTTCATGCGTGTCGGTGATGGTGGCGGTGCCAACCTCGAAGTTGCGCTTGGCCGATTCGAGCTGCTGGTCGATGGCGACTTTTTGCGCCTGCGCGGTCGCCAGCGTTTCCTGGGCCAGCAGCACGTCGAAGTAGGCCTGCGCCACGCGCACGATGAGATCCTGGCTGGCCAGGGCAAATTGCGTCTCGGCAGATGCCACGGCTAGCTCGGCCTGTTGGTAGCCCACCCAGTTTTGCCAGCGGAACAAGGGCTGCGAGAGCGACACGCCCCAGGCGTTGGTGTTGTATGCGGCGCTGCGGGTGACTGGCGGACTGGTGCGCGCAGTGGATTCGATGTCGCTCCACGTCGTGTTCGCGGACAGGCCGATGGTCGGCAGCAGGCCGGCGCGGCCCTGCGGCAGCTTTTCGCGGCCGGCATCACGGGCCGCGCGCGCGGCGGCATATTGCGCATCGAAGCCGACGGCGTCGCGGTAGACCTGCAACAGGTCGGCAGACTGGGCGTTCATGGCGCTGCCCGCAATGGCCAGTGCGATCGTGAGTTTCAGGGCGTGCTTCATGCGGGACTCCGATAGATCAATAGGTAGGCGCGGCCGGATCAACATCGCGCGACCAGGCCGCCATGCCGCCGTAAAGATTAATGATGTGGGTGAAGCCCTGAGATTCCAGAAACATGCCGACTTGATAGCTGCGCGCCCCGTGGTGGCAGACGATGACGGTTTCGGCATCGCGTTGCAACTCAAGGTAACGCGCCGGGATGGCGCGCAGCGGTATCAGCTTGGCGCCGGGAATGCGCACGACATCGAACTCCCAGGGTTCGCGCACGTCGATCAGCAGCGGTGGCGCGCGACTGGGGTCGTCGAGCCAGGCCTTGAGTTCAGCGGCGCTGAGTTGTTTCATTTTTAGAAAGAAAAACGCGCTGCCGGGACGGCGTTTTGCAGCAGCGGCAGATCGGTTTCGAGCAGGTCGGTGCTGCCATAGGCTGTCTCGGTTTCGCGGGTGACCAGGCGTAGGGTCATGACAGGCGATTCACCGACAAAGGCCAGCAGTCGCCCGCCGACTTTCAGTTGGGCGAGCAATGCGGCGGGGATATCGGCGACGCCGCCCGAAACCAGGATGAAATCGAAGGGGGCATAGGCGGGCAAACCGGCCAGGCCGTCGCCGGTCTCGACCGTCACATTGGCCACGCCGTCATTGGCGAGATTGCGCCTGGCGAACTCGGCCAGCGCCGGATCGATCTCCAGCGTCCAGACGTGCTGCGCCTGCTCGGCCAGCAAAGCCGCCATGTGACCGGAACCGGCGCCGACTTCGAGCACGCGGTCGCTGCGCTTCAGGCTGGCCGTCTGCAGGATGCGCGCCTCGAGCTTGGGCGTCAGCATGGCTGCCGTGGGCGACAGGGGAATGGAACAATCGGTAAAGGCCAGGGCGCGGTAGGCATCCGGCACATAATTTTCGCGCTGGTCGGCATACAGCAGATCGACCACGGCCGACGACAGCGCCTCGGACGTTCGCAGTTGTTGCTCGATCATGTTGTGGCGGGCTTGTTCGTAGTTCATGGTTACTCCAAAATTGGGGCGTTGGCGGGCAAGACAATAGGGCAATTCTACGCTGGCTCCCGGGGAACACGCCGGGCCGCCCCAAGGGTTTCCCGCTCCCTTGAGGGGTGGAAATGTCGCGAAGCGAAATTTACGGGGTGGGCTCATTTATGCGATACCACGCGGCATACAGCGCGGGCAGGAACAGCAGGGTCAGCACGGTGGCGATGATCAGGCCGCCCATGATGGCCACTGCCATCGGCCCCCAGAAGATCTGCCGGGAGAGCGGGATCATCGCCAGCACGGCCGTCCCGGCGGTCAGCATGATGGGACGGAAACGCCGCACCGCCGAGCCGATGATCGCCTCCCAGGTGGTCTTGCCGGCTTTCTCGTCCTGTTCGATCTGGTCGAGCAGAATCACCGAGTTGCGCAGGATCATGCCCAACAGCGCAATGATGCCCAGATTGGCGACAAAGCCGAAGGGCTTGTCGAAGGCGATGAGCGCCAGCGCCACGCCGATCAGGCCGAGCGGGGCGGTCAGCAGCGCCAGCACGGTGCGCTTGATGCTTTGGAGTTGCATCATCAAGAGCGTGATGACGGCGACGAACATCAGCGGCATGACGTCTTTCAGCGCGTTTTCGTTTTTCGCCGATTCCTCGATGGTGCCGCCGATATCGACGTGATATCCCGGCG